>NZ_BDBA01000214.1 GCF_001612745.1 Nocardia amamiensis NBRC 102102
TGGCCGCCAGGGCCATCGCACTCGGCGCGCCACGGGCTGCTCGGATGGGCGCGCAGGCCCACGCCGCCGTGCTCGGCCGGATCCTGGCCAGTCGCGGCGTGCTGGTCCGGGATCCCGACGCGCTGGACCGTTTGGACCGCATCGACACCGTCGTCATCGACGGAAGCGTGCTCACCGAGCACGGCAGCGCCGAACTCGTACCGCTCACCGAAGCCGTTGTCGCGGCCGCGCACGCGGTGGGCCGGGTCGTGGTCGCGCCGAGAGGCTCTGGCGTGGCCGAACGGGTCGGCGCAGACGGCGGCATCGGTGGCGGCCCGCACCTGGCCGAGTCGGTGCACGAGTTGCAGGCGGAGGGACATGTCGTGCTGCTGATCGCCGACCACAACGGCACCGGGTTGGCCGCGGCCGATTGTGGCGTCGGGATCGTCTCTCCTGACCGCGCTCCACCCTGGGCGGCCGACATCCTCTGCGGTCCGGGGCTGTCCGACGCCTGGCTGGTGTTGCGGGCCTGCATGGCGGCGCGGCTGGCCAGCGAACGGAGCGTGCGGCTGGCCATGCTCGGATCGGTGTGCGGCGCGCTGCTCGGCCTGCTCGGGCCCCAGCGCGGCGCCTATCAGCGCGGCGCCCTCCCGGTCGGCGTGTCCGCACTGATCGCCCTTGGAGCCGGCGTGTGGTCAGCGGGAAGTCTCGCGCGGATGCCGTTGCCGCCGACCGCCGACGACACGCCCTGGCACGCCATGCCTGTGGCCGAGGCGCTGGCGGCCCTGCAGACCGGTCGGCTCGGGCTGTCCCCCGAACAG
>NZ_BDBA01000215.1 GCF_001612745.1 Nocardia amamiensis NBRC 102102
CTCCGCTGCCGACGAGCGAACCGAGCGGCTGTGGCGGGCGGCCATCGCCGAACTGGACACCCCGTTGACCGCCCCACTCGCCGCGGGCGCGGGCGCCTCCGCCGCCAGCGGCTCGGCACTCGACGCCGGCCTGGTCAGCCTGGTGATGCTGGGCAATGCCGTGATGGGCGGGGTCCAGCGGGTCGCGGCGAACCGGGCGGTGCGCCGACTCGCCGACGTGGGTGCACTGCGGGCCAGGCTCCTACGTCACGATCGCGAGACCGTTGCGCACGCGACGGAACTCGTATCCGGTGACATCGTCCTGCTGCTGGCCGGTGACGCCGTGCCGGCCGACTGCAGGCTGATCGAGGCAGACCACCTGGAAGTCGACGAGTCCAGCCTCACCGGTGAATCCATGCCGGTGCCGAAGGACCCCACTCCGGTCGAGGCCGACGTGGTGGCCGAGCGAGCCAGCATGCTGTATGCAGGCACCACGGTCGTCGCGGGAACCGGCACCGCGGTCGTGGTCGCCCTCGGCCGCGCCACCGAAGCGGGACGCAGTGGCGCGCTGGCCGACACGGAGGAGGCCCCGGGCGGAGTCGAGGCGCAGTTGCGTGCGCTGACCCTGATTACGATGCGGGTGGCGGTGGGTGCCGCGGCGGCCGTGCTCGGGCTGGGAGTGCTGCGTGGGCGGCTGGGGGCCAGCGTCGCATCCGCCGTCGCCCTGGCCATGGCCGCCGTGCCGGAGGGACTACCGTTCGCCGCGACGGTCGCCCAGCTGGCCGCCGCCCGGCGCCTGTCCCGGCGCAATGTGCTGGTACGCACACCGCGGACGCTGGAGGCATTGGGGCGGGTGACCACCGTATGTTTCGACAAGACCGGCACACTCACCGCAGGGCATATCGAGCTGCGGCGGGTCAGTGACGGTCGTCGTCATGAACCGCTGGACGCGCTCAGTGACGGCCGCCGCGCGGCACTGGCCGCCGCGTTACGCGCCACGCCGCTCGATCCGGAAGGCCGGCCGCTGCCACACCCCACCGATCGGGCCGTGGCAGAAGGAGCCGACACCGCCGGAATCACCCGCGACGAGGGCGAGGCCGGCTGGGCCATGGTGCAGGAACTGCCGTTCGAGCCCGGCCGGGGGTTCCACGCGGTTCTCGGACGCACCAACGGGCGTCATCTGATCAGTGTCAAGGGCGCGCCGGAAATCGTGCTGCCGCGCTGCGCCGCGCGCCGACGTGATGGCGCCACCCGTCCGTTCACCGCGGCCGATGCCGCCGAGCTGCACGAAACCGTGGAATCGCTCGCCGAACAAGGGTTCCGTGTCCTGGTCGTCGCCGAGCGCGCGGCCTCCCAGCGAAGCGAACTCGACACCGACCGCGTCGACCGGCTGGAGTTCATCGGGCTGCTGTGCCTCGCCGATCCGGTGCGGCCGACTGCCGCGGTGGCGGTGCGCGACCTGCGCGCCGCCGGTGTCGACGCGGTCATGCTCACCGGCGACCACCCCCAAACGGCCGCGGCGATCGCCGCCGAACTCGGCCTGCGCACCTCGGGCCGCGTGATCACCGGCGCCGAGGTCGATACCTGTAGCGAGGCGGAGTTGGCGGCGCTGGTCGCGGAGACGGCGGTCTTCGCCCGGGTGACCCCGACACACAAAGTGGCGATCGTGCGGGCGCTGCGGAACGCGGGACAGACGGTCGCGGTCACCGGCGACGGCGCCAACGACGCTCCCGCGATCCGGCTCGCGGATGTCGGAATCGCGTTGGGCCCGAGAAGTACGCCCGCCGCGAAACAGGCCGCCGACATCGTCGTCACCGATGAGCGCATCGAAACCATCGTCGACGCCGTGATCGAGAGCCGCGCCCTGTGGCGCTCGGTCCGCGACAGCGTGTCACTGCTGGTAGGCGGCAATTTCGGCGAAATCGTCTTCACCCTGGTCTCGTCGCTGCTGTCGGCGCGTCCCGCACTCAACGCACGACAGCTGCTGGCGGTCAACCTGCTCACCGATCTGCTGCCCGCGCTGATCGTCGCCGCCCGGCCACCTCGCGGGGTCACTCCCGAGGCGCTGTTGACCGAGGGGCCGGACACGGCGGTCGGCGCGGCACTGAACCGGGATGTGACCACACGCGCGCTCGCCACCACCCTGTCCGCCTCGGGCGGATGGCTCGCGGCGCGCCTGGTATGCCCGCACCGGCAGGCCGGGACCGTCGGATTCGCCGCCCTGGTCGGCGGCCAGCTCGCGCAAACCATCGCTGCCGCACACGGTGACCCGCTGGTTCTTGCGGCCGGGATAGGGTCGGTCGTACTGCTGTTCGCCCTCGTCCAGTTCCCTCCGACGAGCTATTTCTTCGGTTGCCGCCCGCTGGGTCCGCTCGGCTGGACCATCGCGGTCGCCGCGAGTGCCGCCGCGCCGATCGCCGCTCACCGCGCTGAAGACGTACTCGATACCGGAGGACACAACCGCCTTCGACTGGCTCCGGAATCACCATCTCGACGAGCTGACAACCGTCACGATCGCGGGGACGGCGGCCATGACCCGACCGGCCCATGGCCGCAGGACCTTCTCGAAGCACGCGCCCCGGCGGGATCGGCGACCGGGCACGCGGGCGTCACGAATTCCCGGCGATGATCACCTCGGGGATGCCGGTGCCGAGCGGAACCGGCCTGCACACCGGGGCGGGACTGCTCGGATCGAGCAGGGTGAGCAACAACTCCTGCACGAACGAGTCGTACACCATGTGGAAGTGACCCGTGAGGTCGGATGGACAGAGATCCTGCAGGGCGATGTTCCGCGCGCCCGGCCCGCGCAGCGCCATGTTGTCGAACGGCTGGATCATCTCGTCCACACGGCTGCCGACGGTTACGTACCGCACCCCCGGCACGGTGTCGCCGCCCGCGTTGAGCTCGAGCATGATCGGTGAGCCCTCGGCCTGCTGCACGGCAGCGAGCGACGTCACCCGAGCGAAGGCGTCCAGGGCACCGGGAATCGACTGCGCGATCGGGACCAGCCCGTACATCACGCCGCCATAGGTCGGCGAGGCGAGCCCCACCCACTGCCCGATCTTGGGCGCGCCGCCGAGCTTGTTGACGTAGTAGCGGGTCACATTGGCGCCTTGCGAGAACCCGACCAGATCGACCTTGCCCGCGCCGGTCGCCGCGAGCACCCGATCGACGAACGCGCCGACCTGGTGGGCGCTCAGCACCAGGTCCTCGGTACCGTAGGTCTCCGCGCCGGGACTGCCCCCGTAGTTCAGCGCGAACACGCAGAACCCTGCCCCGGCCAGGCGGGGCGCGATGGCGGACCAGTCGGAGTAGGCCGACGAGTCGGTTCCGTGCGCGAGCACCACCGGCCGGGGGTGCGCCGCGCTCGGTACGCAGCCGAAATCGTTGGTGCCCATCGGGGCGACGTTCGGGTGGCTCTTCTGGTACCACGCGGCGGCCAGGTGGTCGGGCTGCGGCGGCGCGGCCTGTATCGGCACGTCGGCTGGGCGGAATCCGGCGGGCTCGGCCGACGCCACGCCGGGACCCAGCGCGGCGGCTGCGGCGAGGGCCAAGGCCAGCACGGCCCGCCGCAAGTGTGAATAACCCCAAGTTCCCAAACCGATCGACTGTCGCATATCACAATGATCGCTCCGATCGGCTCGAAATGCCCGTTGTATCGGGGTGTTTCGCCTCCCCTACTTCTCGGGGGTCTCGTCTTCGGCCAGAATCCGGTAAAGGGACTTCCTCGTCTCGGTGAGCAACTCCGCCGCACGCGCCGCCTGCTGCGGCGTGCCCGCCGCGGCGACCTGCGCGACCGCACCCATCAGCTGTCCGACGAGTGCGCGCAGGTCCATCGCCTGCGCGCCGACGTCCTGCTTGACCTCCGCCCACGGATCGCCCAGTTCCTCCCGATGAGCCGTGACGTACTCCACACCTGTCTCGGTCAGCTTCGCTGTCTTGCGCCCGGCGACCTTCTCGATGAGCACCAGCCCCTCGTCCTCCAACTGCGCCAGCGCCGGGTAGATCGACCCCGGGCTGGGCCGCCAGACATCGTCACTGCGCTCGCGGATCTGCTGGATGAGTTCGTAGCCGTGCATCGGCCGCTCGGTGAGCAGGAGCAATACGGCAGCGCGCACGTCGCCGCGCCTGCCCCGCCCGCCGCGACCGCGACCGCGACCGAAATGCGGGCCGAATCCGGGTCCGAAACCCGGGCCGAAGCCCGGCCCGAACTCGGGCCCGAAGCCATGCCTGCCACCACGGCGAAATCGCCGTCCGTGCTCGAAACCCTCCTGGCCAGGCAGCGGCCTGCGGCCGCGCCCTCCGAATTCTCGATGTTCGTGTTCCATATCAGCCTCCCAGGGCTCTCGTGTTCTGGTCATATTATCGACGATATATCGTCAATGCATCGACCGCAAGCCCTCGTCGCCGCCACCATGCCCGGCATTCACCGAAGGCGTTGATGAACCGAACGCCGGCCGTCACGAGAACCGACCGCAGCCGACCGCGAGCGCCCGCCCGTCAGCGACGGACGCACTCCCCCGACCGAGCAGTGAACAGACCTTCGGCGGGCTCAGGAAACGAGCGAATCGATCCAGCGCTCCAGCCGACGCCCCTCGGCAAGCATGAGCTCGGGTTCGTGAAAGGTATTGGTCAGCAGCGAGATGCCCTGATATGACGCGATCAAAGCCACCGCGAGCTCGTCGGCGTCCGCGCGATTCATGGCCGCGAATTGCCGCTCGGCCCAGTCGATCAGTTCACGCAGCCCGGCTGCCACCTCGCGGTCGAGCCCGTCGGCCCGCTTGCCCAGCTCCGCTGCCAAAGCCCCCGTGGGGCAACCGAACCGCGCGGCTATGTCGCGCTGATCGACCCAGCTGTGCACCAAAGCCTTGAGCCGGTCTTGCGGCGCGTTGTGCTGCTCCAACACGGTGATCAAGTCCCGGAGACCGTGCCTCTGCGCGGTGATCGCAGCCTCTACCAGCTGGTCCTTCGTCTTGAAGTAGTAGTACACGTTGCCCACCGGAACCTCGGCGGACCGGGCGATGTCGGCGATCGTGGTCTTCTCGACACCCTGTTCGTGAAATACCTGAGCCGCGGCGGCGGCCAACCGCTCCCGCTTGCCCGCCTTCGATACCGCTTCAGCCGAGTTAGTCACACAACTAACTATAGACAGCGCCGACACAACCGGCTACGTTGTTTTTAGTCAGTCAACTAACTTAAGGAGTGGAAGATGATCGTTGTCACCGGAGCGACCGGAAATATCGGCGCACCGCTCGTGCGCCTGCTCGCCGACGCAGGCGATGAGGTCACCGCCATCTCGCGTCGAGGCACGGACCAACCGCTGCCCGACCGGGTCCGTTCAGTGCGCGCCGATCTCGGCGATCCGGACAGCCTCTCCCCTGCCGTGACCGGGGCCGAAACGCTGTTTCTCTTGCTCAGCGGCGAGCAGCTGGTCGCGGGGCCGGAGCCCGAGCAGGTGCTGAAAGTCATCGCGGCGGGCGGTGTGCGGCGAATCGTCTTCGTGTCCTCGCAAGGGGTGGCGACCCGGCCCGAAGCCGCGGGGTACGCCCGGCTGATCGCCTACGAGCAGGCGATCCGGGATTCCGGGCTGGAATGGACCTTCTTGCGGCCGGCGGGATTCTTCTCCAACACCTACGCGTGGGTGGAATCGGTGCGCGCCGAACGACTGGTCGCCGCGCCATTCGGCGATATCGGATTGCCGTCGGTCGACCCGGCCGATATCGCCGCGGTCGCGGCGGCCGCGTTGCGCGAGGATCGGCACACCGGTCAGGTCTACACCTTGACCGGGCCCGCGCTCGCCACGCCGCGGGCTCAGGCCGAGGCGCTCGGCGAGGCACTCGGGGAGCCGCTGCGATTCGTCGAACTGACCAGGGCGCAAGCGCATTCGGCGATGCTCCGTTTCATGCCGGAGCCGGTGGTCGAGCACACGCTGACCATCCTCGGTGAGCCGACACCCGCCGAACAGCGAATCAGCGCCGACATTCCACGTGTACTCGGGCGCCCCGCCGCGGACTACGCCGACTGGGCCGCACGCAATCGGGTGGCATTCGCCTGAGCGACCCGGCGGCCGCGTCTGGGTACGGAACTGGTCTCAGCGGTGGGTGACGCAATGTCTGTGCAGTGATCCGCGTGCGACCGCGGGTCGGCTGCGGAGATGACCGGTCAGCCGATGTCGATCGGATCGATCTGGACACGTAGTGGGGCGTCGGAGCGATGTGTGCTGCGGACTGCCTGTGCCGCCCGCAGCGCCCTCGCCAGCGCCGCGCCCTGACTGCGCGCGACGCGCAGCAGCATCCGTTCGACCTCGGCGGGGGAATCGCCGGAGGAGAAGGGTTTGCGAGCGCCGTCCGGAAGCGGCACCGGGCCGAGCCGGTCGACCGTGGCGGAGAGGTCGGCCGCGGCGAGCAGTTCGGCGATGGTTTCGGCGGTACCGTCGATCGCGGCGAGGCGGACCGCGGGCGGGAAGCCGACCTCGGTGCGGGCGGCGACCTCGGCACGGGCTGCGCCCACCGGGTCCCACCTGACCAGCGCCTGCACGGTGGGGATCGAGGGTTCGGCCATCACGATGACCTGGCCGTGCGGGCGAACCAGTGCGGCGGCGCCCATCCAGCGGCGCAGCGTGTCCTCGGCGGCCCGCAGATCGGCGCGGCTGAGCAAGGCCCATCCGTCGAGCAGCAGCGCGACGCCATAACCGCCGGGAACCACGGGTTCGGCGCCCACCGTCGCCACGACGACCTGCGGTCCCGGTTCCACGGTGTCGAGCATCGCGCCGCCGCCCGAACCTCGGATGGGCACGCCGGGGAACGCACGGCCGAGTTCTTCCGCCGTGCGGGCCGCGCCGATCACCACGGCGCGCAACGCGCGCGATCCGCACGCGGTACAGCGGAACGCGGCTTCGGTGATCCCACACCAGCGGCAGGCCGGACTCTGGGCCGCCGCGCTGGACTCCGTCGACGGTCCGCGCCGTCCGCGCGCTTCCGGCAGGGCAAGCGGCCCGCTGCAGTGCCTGCACCGGGCGGGTGTACGGCATTTCGCACAGGCCAGGGCAGGAATGTAACCGCGACGCGGTACCTGAACCAGCACCGGCGTCCCCTCCTTCAGCGCAGCGCGGGCTGCTGCGAACGCCACGCCGGGAATCCGGACCGCGCGCGCCACCGGATCGCGTTCCAGCGCGATGTCGCTGTCGCCCGGAGCGCTGATCCGCGGCGCGGTCTTCCGCAGAACGGCCCGGTCGGCGACCAGATCGTGTGCCCAGCCGGAATCGACCACCGCCTGGATTTCCGCGGTCCGCGCGAATCCGGCCGCCACGAACGCCGCCCCGGTCTCGTGCGCCCGCAGCATCGCCACCTCGCGCGCGTGCGGATACGGTGCGCGTTGTTCGGCGTAGGTGTCGTCGCCGTCGTCCCAGAGTGCGATCAGGCCGAGGTCCCTCGCCGGTGCGAATACCGCGCTGCGCGTGCCGACCACCACGCGCGCCGAACCGCGCAGGACGGCGAGCCAGCGCCGATATCTGGCCGCGGGGCCCAGACCCGCCGCCAGGCCGACCGCCGCATCCCCCACCAGGCGGACACATTCGGTCAGCACCCGGTCGAGATCGCGTTGATCGGGAACCATGATGATCGCGCTGCGGCCTTGCCCGGCCACCACAGCCGCGAGTTCGGCCAACCGCCGCGCCCAGTCTTCGCCCGGGAGCGCCTGCCAGGCGGCGCGCGCCCCTTTGCGTTGCGCAAGCGCGGCGACGAACGCCGCGCCGTGGACATATCGCTCCCAGGGCGCGATATCCACGTCGACACCCGACTGCGCTCGTGGCCGCGACGACAAATCTTCGATGACGGCGTCGCGCTGCTCGCCGGTCATGCCGGCGACCGGGCTCGGCACCTCCGAAGACCCGTCCGCACTCGACGACTCCACCGGATGGTGCTGTTCACCGGCCTTCGAACTCGCGGAACGAGACTCGCCCGGTTCGGCCGACCCGGCAGATCCGGTGTTCGGCCCACCCGAGTCATGCTCCACGTCGGCCGATGCCGCCGATTCACCTTGTGCCTCAGCGGAATCCGGAGACATGCTCGGCTTCGCTACGGACACTCCGGTCACCTGGCCCAGCTCCGCCGAAGATGTTGGTGCGCAACCCGTTTCCGCAGTGAACTCGCCGTCGGCCTCGTCTCCGACCGCACGGGCAGTGGTGAGATCACTGGAGGCGATCGAAACGACTTGTGCCGCAGCGGAGTCGGCGGATTTCTTCGTCCCGCCGGATTCGGTGCGAGCATGGCGAGGCGGAATGGCCAAGCGCAGGACATCGGCGCGGGTGCCCGCATAGCGCGCGGCCACCGCGGTGGCCAGTTCGAGGATCTCCGGCGTCAGGACGCGCTCGCCGGAGACAACGCGTTCGAGTGTGACCAGCTTGCCTTCGTGGTCGCTGTCGGCGAGCCGCGCGAGCAGATAGCCGTCGACGAGACGACCCGCGAAACGGACCCGCACCCGCACCCCGGGCTGGGCGAGTTCGTCCAGCTCGGGGGGCACCAGGTAGTCGAAGTCGCGGTCCAGGTGCGCCGGTGCCAGCAGTGGAAGCACTCGGGCAATCGGCCGCGATACGGCTGCGGAGCCCGCGGCCGGACGGTCCGCCGAGGTGGCGGAGGCGTCCGCCGCGGGTTCGTTCACTCCTGCCCGGTCGGGTCAGAGGCCGATGGCGGCGCGCAGCTTGTCCGCGCGATCGGTGTGCTCCCACGGCAGGTCGATGTCGGTGCGGCCGAAGTGGCCGTACGCGGCGGTCGGCGCGTAGATCGGGCGCAGCAGGTCCAGGTCCCGGATGATCGCGCCGGGACGCAAGTCGAACACCTCCGTGATCGCGGTGGAGATGCGCGCCGGATCGACCTTCTCGGTACCGAAAGTCTCGACGAACAGGCCGACCGGGGCGGCCTTGCCGATCGCATAGGCCACCTGGACCTCGACGCGGTCGGCCAGGTCGGCCGCGACCACGTTCTTCGCGACCCAGCGCATGGCGTACGCGGCCGAACGGTCCACCTTCGACGGGTCCTTGCCGGAGAAGGCGCCACCGCCGTGGCGGGCCATGCCGCCGTAGGTGTCGACGATGATCTTCCGGCCGGTCAGGCCCGCGTCGCCCATCGGACCGCCGAGCACGAACTTGCCGGTCGGGTTGACCAGCAGGCGGATGTCCGAGGTGTCCAGGCTGGGCACGGCCAGTTCGGCGAGCACCGTGTCGACGACCTTCTCGCGGATATCCGGCGCGAGCAGGTTGTCCAGGTCGATGTCGGCGGCGTGCTGGGTGGAGATGACCACCGTATCGAGCCGGACCGGGCGGTCGCCGTCGTACTCGATGGTGACCTGGGTCTTGCCGTCCGGACGCAGGTAGGGCAGCACGCCGGACTTGCGCACCTCGGTCAGCCGGCGCGACAGGCGGTGCGCGAGCGCGATCGGCAGCGGCATCAGTTCGGGGGTGTCCTTGGTGGCGTAACCGAACATGAGGCCCTGGTCACCGGCGCCCTGCCGCTCGACCTCGTCGTCGGAGCCGCCGACGCGCGCCTCGTGCGAGGTGTCCACACCCTGCGCGATATCCGGCGACTGCGCGCCGATCGCGATATTCACACCGCAAGAATTCCCGTCGAATCCCTTTGCGGAAGAGTCGTATCCGATTTCCAGAACCTTTTCCCGGACAATTCGCGGAATATCGGCGTACGCGGACGTGGTGACCTCACCCGCGACATGGACCTGGCCGGTGGTGACCATAGTTTCCACCGCGACCCGGCTGCGCGGATCTTCCGCGAGTAACGCGTCGAGGATGGAATCGCTGATGGCATCACAGATTTTGTCCGGATGACCTTCGGTCACGGACTCACTGGTGAAAAGCCGACTGCCGGACGTGCGCACAGTTCTTCCCTCTCCCTCAACGGGTTACTCGTATCGGCTTGCGACAGTAACGCGGTGTCGCTTCTGCGCAACCCTTATATCTCAGACTATTCCAAACCACCGACGCGACGGACCCCAACGCCCAGTCATCCCGGACGGCTGAACTCTCGGTGTCGCGGCGGCGCCGACGACCTGACGGCGCGGTGAACAACCCGCCGATCAGCTGGCAATCCTGGCAGGTGCGCGGCCCGGCTCAGCGCAACAACACACTCAGCGCGTCGAGCACCCGGCTCGCGAGCAACGCCTTCGAGCCGTGATCGAGCGCCTGCTCGGTGCCGTCCGCACCCAGCAGCCAGCCGTCGTTGGTGTCCACCTCGAACGCCTTGCCTTCGCCGACCGCGTTGACCACCAGCAGGTCACAGCCCTTGCGCGCGAGCTTGGCCCGCGCGTGGGTGAGGACGTCGCCGTGCTCGTCACCGGTCTCGGCGGCGAAGCCGACGATCGCCGTGCCGGGCAACTGACCGTCCCGCCGCGCCTGCACCAGCCCGGCGAGGATGTCGACGGTCTTGGTCAGCGGGATGACGTCGGGCTCGCCCGCGCCCTTCTTGATCTTCGCCGCGGCCACGTTGGTGGGCCGGAAATCGGCGACGGCCGCGGCCATGATCACCGCGTCGGCGCCGACCGCGTGCTTGTCGACGGCGGTCTTCAACTGATCAGCGGTGGTGATGTGCACCAGATCGACGGCGGCGGGTGCGGCCATCTCGATCGTGTTGCCCGCGATCAGCGTGACGTGGGCGCCGCGCTGGGCAGCGACCCGCGCGAGCGCGTAGCCCTGCTTTCCCGAGCTGCGGTTACCGAGGAATCGCACCGGATCCAGCGGTTCTCTGGTGCCGCCCGCCGTGATGACGACTCTGCGGCCGACCAGATCCCGCGGGATCGCGTCGGCACGCTCCAGGAGCAGCGACGCGAGGCCGAAGATCTCCTCGGGCTCCGGCAGCCGTCCCGGACCGGTGTCGGTGCCGGTGAGCCGGCCCGACGCGGGTTCCATGACGATCGCACCGCGGGCGCGCAGCGTCGCGACGTTCGCGACGGTCGCCGGATGCTCCCACATCTCCGTGTGCATCGCGGGCGCGAACAGGATCGGACATCGGGCCGTCAGCAATGTGGCGGTGAGCAGGTCGTCGGCGCGACCGGTCGCGGCGCGGGCCATGAGGTCGGCGGTCGCCGGAGCGATGACCACCAGGTCCGCCTCCTGGCCCAGCCGAACGTGCGGGACCTCGGGCACGTCGGCGAACACGCCAGTATGCACCGGGTTGCCGGACAGTGCCTCGAAGGTCGCCTTGCCGACGAACTGCAGCGCCGACTCGGTGGGAATCACCCGGACCTCATGTCCGGTCTCGGTGAAGCGTCGGACCAGAGAGCACGCCTTGTAGGCGGCGATCCCTCCGGAAACGCCGACGACGATCCGTGTGGTCACTACGCCTCCGGCTGGCTGATCCCCGCGTGCGCGGGGAGATGGACGCCGATCCGCGTGGTCACTGCGCCTCCTGAGAGAGGGGGATCATCCCCGCCCGTGCGGGGAGTTCGATACTGCGGGCTCATGCGCCGAGCACCAGGTGGCGCTCACTCGCCTTCGGAGTGCTCGAGCAGGTCGGAGTGGATCTCGCGCAGCGCGACCGACAGCGGCTTCTCCTGCAGGCCCGGCTCGACCAGCGGGCCGACGTACTCGAGGATGCCGTCGCCCAGCTGGTTGTAGTAGTCGTTGATCTGCCGGGCACGCTTGGCCGCGTAGATGACCAGGGCGTACTTGGACGAGGTGCGCTCGAGCAACTCGTCGATCGGCGGATTGGTGAGGCCGACCGGCGTGTCGTAGGCGGGCGCGGTCTTGATGTCCGTACTGCTCACTAGGGGGACTCCTGGTGTCGTGGATGTCGCATGAGCGAGGGACCGGGCGTGGTTGCGCACGCTGCCTTCCGGCGGGCCCTGATCACTGATGCGCAGGTTTTGGGGTTACGAACTCGAATTCGTGCTAACGAACAACGATACCAACTGCTCACAGGCGCTGGTCACGTCGTCGTTCACGATGACGATGTCGAACTCGTCACACGCCGCGAGCTCGATCCTGGCCGTTTCCAACCGGCGCTCGATCACCTCGGGCGACTCGGTGCCGCGCGAGGTCAGCCGCGCCACCAACTCCTCCCAGCTCGGCGGTGCGAGGAATACCAGGATCGCGTCGGGGATCGCCCGGCGCACCGACCGCGCGCCTTCCAGATCCACTTCCACGAGTACCGGAAGGCCCTCCGCCAACGCGGCGCGGACCGGCCCGGCGGGGGTGCCCGAACGCTGCAACCCGCCGTGGATGTCCGCCCACTCGAGCAGTTCGCCCGCCTCGATCATCGCGTCGAACTCCGCACGGGAGACGAAGCGATAGTCGAGGCCGTCGACCTCCCCGGGCCGCGCGGCCCGGGTCGTTGCCGACACGCTGAAGACCAGTTCGGGCAGTCGCTCGCGGACGCAGCGGACCACGGTGGACTTGCCCACGGCCGAGGGGCCGACCAGTACGACCAGTCGACCCTTCCGCGTGTGTTCGGTCACCCTCGTCGTCAGGCGTCGAAGTCGAACCGGGCCAGCAACGCCTTGCGCTGCCGGTCGCCGAGTCCGCGCAGCCGCCGGGTGGGGGCGATCTCCAGCTCGCTCATGATTTCCGCCGCCTTGACCTTGCCCACCTTCGGCAGGGCCTCCAGCAGCGCCGACACCTTCATCTTGCCGAGGATCTCGTCGGTCTCGGCGTCGGTGAGGACCTGCTTCAGGTTGGTGCCGCCACGCTTCAAGCGCTCCTTGAGCTCCGCCCGAGCGCGGCGAGCGGCAGCCGCCTTCTCCAAAGCAGCGGCGCGCTGCTCGTCAGTCAGCTGGGGAAGGGCCACGGTTCCTCCGTCTCATCGTTCATTGCATCAACTCCTGCCGGTAACCCGGCAGTCTCAGCGACCGTACCCACGACGTCCGCCGATTGCGAACCCACCCCCCAGGTCAGCGCATGATTCCGGATCCGGTGCAGACACCAGGTCCGCCTCGGGCTGCACGCCGGCGCCACCATCCGGATCGTACCGCCGAATCCGCGAAATAGCCCGCCAGCTGGGCTTTTTCAACATACCGAACGGTTTGCGGAAGGGTTGCGACACGGGGCGGCACCGCTCCAGCAACCCCTCACCCGCCCGACCAGGAACTTTCTCGAAATTCTCCGCGTGTCGCGGGTTCTTTGCGCGTGTCGGGCGTCACACTCCCGCACCGAAGCCCGAGGAAACGGCATCCAGTGCCCGCGCATATGGGCCTGTACGCCGTTCCAGGGCAATGGACGATCGGGGAACACCGACCAGCCCCGAAACCGACGCAGAAGCGCGCACAGACCCCGCTACGGGCCGCCTGTGCGCGTGCACCTGCACGCACAGCCGCGGAAACGACGTAGACCGGCGCGGTGCGCCGGTCTACGTGGTCATTTCTGCAGGAACGCGAAGGCGTCCTGGAGCGCGTGCACTCTGGCACGCAGTGCCGGGACGGATGGCCCGTCCCGCAGCACCTCGCGCGAGACATTCGGGACGACGGCTCCCAGCATCGGCTCGGGGACCAGGTCACCGATGGTCTCCGGGCCACCGCCCTGGGCGCCGACACCGGGCATGAGGATCGGGCCGTTGAGCGCGGACAGATCCGGCGCCTCGGTCAGCGTGGCGCCGACCACCACGCCCACCGACCCGAACTCGCCGCCCGCGTTGCGGGCCGCTGCCTCGTCGACCATCATCTGCGCGACCGTCCGGGCGTCCGTCCCGACCGCACGCTGCACCTGCGCTCCTTCGGGATTCGACGTGGCCGCCAGCACGAAGACGCCACGCTGGTTGGCCTCGGCGAGGGTCAATGCCGGCGCCAGCGATCCGAATCCCAGATACGGCGACACCGTGACGGCGTCCGACCCGAGGGGACCGTCGGCCAGCCAGGTGCGGGCATAGGCGTCCATGGTCGAGCCGATGTCGCCGCGTTTGGCGTCGGCGAGCACCAGGGTCCCCGAGGCACGCAACACCTCGATGGTCCGCTCCAGCACGGCGATCCCGCCGGAACCGTAGGCCTCGAAGAACGCGACCTGCGGTTTGATCAGCGCCACCAGGCCGTCGAAGGCCTCCACGCAGATCTCGGCGAACTGTTCGAGGCCGTCCACGTCCTCGGTGAGGCCCCAGGACCGCAGCAGTTCCGGATGCGGGTCGATGCCGACGCATACGGGGCCGAACCGCCGCATCGCGTGCCGCAGCCGGCCGCCGAAGGTCTTCATGTCGCCCGCTCCGTCCAGCAGCTCAGCCACGCAGCACCGAGTGCAGTTCCTGCAGGGAGCGCACGCCGATCCCACCGTTGATGCTGGCCTCGATGCCCTGCACGGCGGCCGCCGCGCCCTGCACGGTGGTGATGCACGGGATGTTCACCCCGACCGCCGCGCTGCGGATCTCGTAACCGTCCACGCGGGGACCGGAGTTGCCGTAGGGGGTGTTGAACACCATGTCGATCTCGCCGTCGCGGATCTGCTCCACGATGGTCGGCTCCTCGGCCGGGCCCGCTTCGGAATGCTTGCGCACCCGCTCGCACGGAATGCCGTTGCGCCGCAACATCTCCGCCGTTCCCTCGGTGGCGAGAATGCGGAAGCCGAGATCGTGCAGGCGCTTCACCGGGAAGACCATCGCGCGCTTGTCCCGGTTGGCGATCGAGACGAACACGGTGCCCTCGGTGGGCAGCGAGCCGTAGGCGGCGGTCTGGCTCTTGGCGAAGGCGGTGCCGAAATCGGCATCGATGCCCATCACCTCACCGGTGGACTTCATCTCCGGCGAGAGCAGCGAATCCACCCCGCTGCCGTCGGCGCGCCGGAACCGGTGGAACGGCAGCACGGCCTCCTTGACCGCGACCGGCGCGTCCAGCGCGACGTGGCCGCCGTCGCCCTCGGTCGGCAGCATGCCCTCTTTGCGCAGCTCGGCGATGGTGGCGCCGAGCGTGATCCGGGCGGCGGCCTTGGCCAGCGGCACCGCGGTGGCCTTGGACACGAACGGAACCGTCCGGCTGGCCCGCGGATTGGCCTCCAGCACGTAGAGCACGTCGTCCTTGAGCGCGTACTGCACGTTCAGCAGGCCCTTGACGCCGATGCCCTTGGCCAGCGCGACGGTGGAACGGCGCACCGCCTCGATGTCGCTGCGGCCCAGCGTGATCGGCGGCAGCGCGCAGGCCGAGTCGCCGGAGTGGATACCTGCCTCCTCGATGTGCTCCATCACGCCGCCGAGGTAGACCTCCTCGCCGTCGCACAGCGCGTCGACATCGATCTCGATCGCGTCCTCCAGGAACCGATCCACCAGCACCGGATGCTCGGGGCTGAGCTCGGTCGCGCGCGAGATGTAGCCCTCCAGGGACTGCTCGTCGTAGACGATCTCCATACCGCGCCCGCCGAGCACGTAGGACGGGCGCACCAGCACCGGGTAGCCGATATCCGAGGCGATCTTCCTGGCTTGCGCGAAGGTGGTCGCCGTGCCGTACTTCGGCGCGGGCAGCCCGGCCCCGACCAGCACGTCACCGAACTCGCCGCGGTCCTCGGCCAGGTCGATGGCGGCCGCGCTGGTACCGACCACCGGCACGCCCGCCTCGGTGAGCCGCTGCGCGAGACCGAGCGGGGTCTGCCCGCCCAGCTGCACGATGACGCCGGCAACGGTGCCGGACTCACGTTCGGCGTGGTAGACCTCGAGCACGTCCTCGAAGGTCAGCGGCTCGAAGTAGAGACGGTCGGCGGTGTCGTAGTCGGTGGAGACGGTCTCGGGGTTGCAGTTGACCATCACCGTCTCGTACCCGGCCTGCGACAGCGTCTGCGCCGCGTGCACGCACGAGTAGTCGAACTCGATGCCTTGACCGATCCGGTTCGGACCGGACCCGAGGATGATCACCTTCTCGCGTTCGCGCTGGGGCGCGACCTCGGACTCGGCGGCGGGGTCGAGCTCGTAGGCCGAGTAGTGGTAGGGCGTCTTGGCCTCGAACTCGGCGGCGCAGGTGTCGACGGTCTTGAAGACCGGGCGGATGCCGAGCCGGTGCCGCAGGGCGCGCACGCCGCTCTCCCCGGCCAGCTCCGGACGCAGCGCGGCCAGCTGCCGATCGGACAGGCCGTAGTGCTTGGCCCGGCGCAGCAGCGGCTCGTCCAGCACGGGAGCGTCGAGAATCTCCCGACGCAGCTCGACCAGACCGGCGACTTCCGCGACGAACCACGGGTCGATACCGGAGGCGGCGGCGACGTCGTCGATGCTCGCGCCCCGGCGCAGCGCCCGTTCGACCTGGTAGATGCGGCCCTCGGTCGGGGTGCGCAGATCCTCCAGGATCGCCTCGACGTCGGTCCACTCGCCGTCGTCCTGGGTCCAGAACCCGGCGGCCTTGGTCTCCAGCGAACGCAGCACCTTGCCCAGCGCCTCGGCGAAGTTGCGGCCGAGCGACATCGCCTCGCCCACCGACTTCATGGTGGTGGTCAGCGTGGCGTCGGCGCCGGGGAACTTCTCGAACGCGAACCGCGGCGCCTTGACGACCACATAGTCCAGGGTCGGCTCGAAGCAGGCCGGGGTTTCCTTGGTGATGTCGTTGACGATCTCGTCGAGCGTGTAGCCGATGGCCAGCTTGGCGGCGATCTTCGCGATCGGGAAGCCGGTCGCCTTGGACGCCAGCGCGGAGGATCGCGAGACGCGCGGGTTCATCTCGATGACGATCAGGCGGCCGTCGCGCGGGTTCACCGCGAACTGGATATTGCAACCGCCGGTGTCGACGCCGACCTCGCGCAGGATGGCGATGCCGAGGTCACGCAGCTTCTGGTACTCGCGGTCGGTGAGCGTCATGGCCGGGGCGACGGTGACCGAGTCACCGGTGTGCACACCCATCGGGTCGACGTTCTCGATCGAGCAGACCACCACGACGTTGTCGCGACCGTCACGCATCAGCTCGAGCTCGTATTCCTTCCAGCCGAGGATGGACTCCTCGATGAGGACGTTCGCCGTGGGCGAGGCGGCCAGGCCGCCGCCCGCGATGCGGTCGAGGTCGGCGTCGTTGTAGGCCATGCCGGAGCCGAGCCCGCCCATGGTGAACGACGGGCGCACCACCACGGGGAAGCCCAGTTCGGCGACCGTCTCGCGGACCTCGTCCATGGTGAAGCAGACGCGCGAGCGCGCGCTCTCCCCGCCCACCTTGGCCACGATGTCCTTGAACTTCTGCCGGTCCTCGCCGCGCTGGATGGCGTCGAAGTCGGCGCCGATCAGCTCGACGCCGTACTTCGCCAGCACACCGCGCTCGTGCAGCGCGACCGCGGTGTTCAGCGCGGTCTGCCCGCCGAGGGTGGCCAGGATGGCGTCGGGACGCTCCTTCGCGATCACCTTCTCCACGAACTCCGGCGTGATCGGCTCGACGTAGGTCGCGTCGGCGAACTCCGGGTCGGTCATGATCGTCGCCGGGTTCGAGTTGACCAGCGACACGCGCAGGCCCTCGGCCCGCAGCACCCGGCACGCCTGGGTGCCGGAGTAGTCGAATTCGCACGCCTGGCCGATGACGATCGGGCCAGAACCGATCACCAGGATGTGCTCGAGATCCTCGCGGCGAGGCATCAGGCTCCTTCCATGAGACCGGCGAAACGGTCGAACAGATATGCGGCGTCGTGGGGTCCGGCGGCGGCCTCCGGGTGGTACTGCACGGAGAAAGCGCGGCCGTCGACAAGCCGGACGCCCTCGACCGTGCCGTCGTTGGCGCAGACGTGACTGACTTCGGCCGTGCCGAAGGGGGTGTCGAACCGCTCGCCCTGCTCGCCCTCCAGCGCGAACCCGTGGTTCTGCGCGGTGATCGAGATCCGGCCGGTCTCGTGCTCCACCACCGGGATGTTGATCCCGCGGTGCCCGAACTTCATCTTGTAGGTGTCGCGGCCGAGCGCGCGACCGAGGATCTGGTTGCCGAAGCAGATGCCGAACAGGGGCAGGCCCTTCGCCAGCACGCCGCGGGTCAGCTCGACCGCGCCGTCGGCGGTGGCCGGGTCGCCGGGGCCGTTGGACAGGAAGACGCCGTCGGGCTTCAGCTCGAGGATCTGGTCCAGCGTCGTGGCCGACGACACCACATGCACCCGCATGCCGCGCTGGGCGAACATGCGCGGGGTGTTGGTCTTGATACCGAGATCCACCGCGACGACGGTGTGCCGGTGCTCGCCGTCCGGCTCGATCGTGTAGAGCGCGTCGGTGCTCACCTCGCCGGCCAGGTCAGCGCCCAGCATCGACGGCTGGCCGTTCACCCTGGCCACCAGTTCGTCGGCGGTGGCGAGCGCGGCACCGGAGAAGATGCCCGCCTTCATCGAGCCACGGGTGCGCAGGTGGCGCACCAGCGCGCGGGTGTCGATACCCGCGATGCCGACGATCCGCTGGCGTTCCAGCTCTTCGGGCAGGGTCGTCGTGGCGCGCCAGTTGGATGCGCGTCGCGCGGGGTCGCGCACCGCGTATCCGGCGACCCAGATCTTCGCGGACTCGTCGTCCTCGTCGTTCCAACCGGTGTTGCCGATCTGCGGCGCGGCGGCCACCACGATCTGGCGGTGGTAGGACGGGTCGGTGAGGGTCTCCTGATACCCGGTCATCGCAGTGCAGAACACCGCCTCACCGAGCGTCTGGCCCACGGCGCCGTAGGCCTGGCCGCGAAACACCCGGCCATCCTCCAGCACGAGTGCTGCTTCTGGCGTCATCCCTCGTCATCTCCCGTCATCGTCCCGCTCTGATCCGCCGTCGAAAGCCGCCGCCACGCCGGGTAGACCGACTTGTCGTCGCCACGGAAACCGGTATCGATCTCGGTTCCGGTCGGCAGCTTCCAGCGAATGACCAGCACACCATCTTCCGTCATCACTTTGCCCGCATGGCCGCGTTCGGTGCGCACCGCGGTGATGGATTCCTGCGGAATCCAGATCACCGTCGCGCCGTCGCGTTCGAGCAGAATCCCCCGTTCGAACCGCGTGAGCTCCGCAGTGGCCCGGAACCCCAAGTCGCCCACCGTGATCCGGTCCTGCCAGCTGGGCGCGATGGTGCTGCCCAGGTAGAGGCCGGTGGTCGGTTCCAGAACCTGCGCACCGAGTTCGGCGGGCACGGCGGGCAGGACGCCGATCCGCTCGGCCTGACGCGCCGCACGGTTGCGCCAGCCTCGGTACATCAGCCACAGGCACAGCACGAACAGGACGAGCAGCCCGAGAACCCAGAGCGTTCTTTCCACCTACGGACCTCCTGTATCGAATTTGCGGAGCTCCCGGAGCCCTGCGTGGCCACACTCCGCTACCGCCTCCGGGCTCATCTACGCCTCCGCATGGCCGCGCACCGCCTTGCCGTCGCGGGCGGTGATCCGGCCGCGCAGCAGGGTCGCCGTCACCCGCGCCGGGAGGGTCATCGCCTCGAACGGCGTGTTGTGCGAGATGCTGGCGAGCTCGCTGCCACGCACCGTCCAGCTCGCGGTCGGGTCGACCAGCGTCAGGTTCGCCGGTTCCCCCACCTCGAGCGGCCTGCCGTGGTCGTCGAGGCCGACGATCTCGGCCGGACGCTCGCTCATCACGCGAGCGACACCGCGCCAGTCCAGCAGGCCCGGCTCCACCATGGTCCGCACGATGATCGACAGCGCGGTCTCCAGGCCCAGCATGCCGGGGCGGGCCGCGGCGAACTCGCAGCACTTGTCCTGCTCCGCGTGCGGGGCATGGTCGGTGGCGACGCAGTCGATGACCCCGTCGGCCAGCGCCTGCCGCAGCGCGGCGGCGTCGGAGGCTTCGCGTAGCGGCGGGTTGACCTTGTTGACCGCGTCGTAGGTCTCCAGCCGGGAATCGTCGAGCAGTAGGTGGTGCGGGGTGACCTCGGCGGTGAGCGAGATGCCCTGGGACTTCGCCCACTTCACCAGTTCCACGGTGCCCGCGGTGGAGGCGTGGCAGATGTGCACCCTGGCGTCCGCGTCACGCGCCAGCAGGGCGTCCCGCGCGAC
>NZ_BDBA01000216.1 GCF_001612745.1 Nocardia amamiensis NBRC 102102
GAACTCCGCGCAGCTGGCGAACCGATCCGCCGGCCGCTTGGCCATGGCGCGGGCCAGCACCGGGTCCAGCGCGGCTGGCAGGCCGGGACGCACCCGGCTCAGCACCGGGATCGGTGCGTACAGGTGACTGTTGACCAGGGCCGCCGGGTTGGCGCCCGCGTACGGCGGCGCGCCGGTGAGCATCCAGAACAGCGTGCAGGCCAGCGAATATTGATCGGCCCGGTCGTCGAGCTGCTGGCCGATCAGCTGTTCCGGCGCGCCGAAGGCGAGCGTCGCGGTGATCGTGCCGGACGAGCGGATCGTGGTGTCAGCGCCGCGTATGCCCGCGATGCCGAAATCGGTGAGCAGCACCCGCTCCGGCTGCCCGATCGGCGCTTTGGCCAGCAGGATGTTGGCCGGTTTCACATCGCGGTGCAGCACTTGGTTGGCGTGCGCGAAATCGAGTGCGGCCGCGGTGTCGGCGATGATCCGCACCGCGCGGCCGGGCGCGAGCACGTCGACGTCGACGCAGGAGGCGTCCGCGCCGGGCACATACTGCATGGAGATCCACAGCTGCTGGTCCTCGGCGCCTCGATCGAACACCGTGACGATGTTCGGGTGATCCAGGCGCGCGACCAGATCGGCCTCGCGTTCGAAGCGGCGGCGGATGTCGGCGTCGGCGTACAGTTCGCGCTTGAGCAGCTTCAGGGCGGTCAGCCGCGGCAGCCGAGGATGCTGGGCCAGGTACACGGTGCCCATGCCGCCATGGCCGAGTACCCGTTTGATGACGTAGCCCGCGAAGACATCGCCGGTCTGCAACACCGTTACACCCCCTTGTCGAGTCGAGCGCGCGGACACTAACCATGTATCTCGCCGGGCCATCGGGATGCAACAGTCACGGTGTGACCTCCACCTGCTGTCGGTGGCACTGGTTACGCTGACCGCATGCGCATTGGAGCACATGTCCGGCTCGACAGCGACCCGATCGGCTTCGGCGAGCGACTCGGCGCCGACCTCATCCAGATGTTCGTGGTCGATCCGCAGAGCTGGGACAAACCCACTCCGCATCCGCGGACCGAGGAGATCCTCGCGAGCCCGATCGAGGTCGTGGTGCACTCCTCGTATCAGATCAACGTGGCGAGCCTGAACAACCGGCTGCGCATGCCCTCGCGCAACGCGGTGGCGCAGCAGGCGAAGGCGGCCGCCGACCTCGGTGCGTTCGGCCTGGTGGTGCACGGTGGGCACGTGCGCTCGGACGCCGAGCTGGAGACCGGAATCGACAACTGGCGCAAGCTGTTCGAGCGCCAGCAGGACAAGGGCGGCTTCGCGGTGCCGATCCTGATCGAGAACACTGCGGGCGGCAATCACGCCATGGCCAGGCACTTCGATTCCATCGCCCGGCTGTGGGACGCGGTCGGCGACTACGGCGCCGGGTTCTGCCTGGACACCTGCCACGCCTGGGCGGGCGGCGAGGAACTGGTCGGCGTCGTCGACCGGATCAAGGCGATCACCGGCCGGATCGACCTGGTGCACTTGAACTCCTCACGCGACGAGTTCAATTCCGGTGCCGACCGCCACGCCAATTTCTCCGACGGCACCATCGATCCACAGTTGCTGGCCGAAGTGTGCAGAACGGCGGGCGCTCCGGTGATCCTGGAAACCCCCGCCGAAGGCGTCGCGGATGATCTGGCCTACTTGCGCGAGCACTGTGTTTGATTTGCGAACGGTGCTCGTAAGACTCGCGACGATGACGACGACCAGCCGCGCAAGCTGACCCGCATGACGCCGGCCGGCGACGTCCCGGTCGGCGTCGACGGCGTGGCGAGCACCAGCATCGCGGGCAACGCCGCGCACTACTCGATCATCGAGGACACCCGGCAGCTCGCGTCCTGAGCGGGGCTCATGCATGCCGCGCCGTCGCCGAATCGCGGGTAGCGCCGAGACCGATGGTGGCATGGTCCACACTGGTCGTCATGAGTATTAGGCCGCTGGACGGGGTGCGCGTCCTGGAACTCGGCAACTACATCGCCGCGCCGACCGCGGGGCGCATCCTCGGCGACTTCGGTGCCGAGGTGATCAAGGTGGAACGCCCGAAGGTGGGCGACGAGCTGCGCAACTGGCGGCTCTACGGCGGCGACACCTCGATGCTCTACCGGACGATCAACCGCAACAAGAAGTCGATCACGCTGGACCTGCGCACCGAAGCGGGGCGCGGCGTCGTGCTGGAGCTGATCCGGCGCTGCGATGTGCTGCTGGAGAATTTCCGGCCCGGCATGCTGGAGAAGTGGGGCCTGGGCCCGGAGGTGCTGAACGAGGCGAATCCGGACCTGGTGATCACCCGGATCTCCGCCTACGGGCAGACCGGGCCGATGTCGGCGCGGCCGGGATTCGCCGCGGTGGCCGAGGCGGTCGGCGGCCTGCGTGAGCTGGTGGGCGACCCGGATCGTCCGCCCGTGCGCACGGGCGTCTCGATCGGCGATTCCATCGCCGGTATCTACGCCGCGTTCGGCACCGTGATGGCGCTGTTCCAGCGGGAGCGCCGCCCCGACGCGGACGGGCCGACCCCCCTGCGGGAGCGGGTGATCGACGTGGCGCTCAACGAGGCGATCCTGTCGGTGATGGAGTCGTTGGTGCCGGACTATGTGGCCTACGGCATCCAGCGCGAGCGGGTGGGCGGCCGCATGGAGGGCATCGCGCCGAGCAACGCCTACCCGTGCGCGGACGGAACCAGCGTCATCATCGGCGGCAACGGCGATGCCATCTTCCAGCGCTACATGAAGGTCATCGACCGCCCGGACCTGGCCGCCGACCCGGAACTCCAGGACAACGCGGGCCGCTGGCGGCACCGCGAGCGCCTGGACGCGGCCATCGGCGAGTGGACGATCCGCCACACTCGCGCCGAGGCGCTGAAACTCCTGGAAGCCGCCGCCATTCCGTGCGGTCCGATCTTTACGGCGGCCGACATCGTGGCCGACGAGCAGTACCGGGCACGCAACATGATCCAGCCTTTCGCCGTGGATGTCGGTGCGCCGGAACCGAAGACGGTCGGCTTCCCCGGCATCGTGCCGGTGATCGGCGAACAGTCGCTACCCATCCGCACCATCGGCCCCGATCTGGGCGAGCACACCCGCGAGGTGCTGTCCGGGTTGCTCGGTATGAGCCAGGCCGAGATAGACGCGTTGGAGGCACGATGAGCACACAGCCCTACGACCGCAGGCGTCCCCGGGGACGTGGGAAATGGGAACTGCGTTCGCCGGGCAGCAGCAGACCCACGGTGCAGCCCAATCCGACCGGAGCGGGCGAAAAGCCTTGGGGTGGCGTGATGTGCGGCCGCCGCCAGGCGCGGGAGCAACGATGACCGCGCCGGTGCTTCGCGACGTCACGCTGCGCGACGGCTTGCAGCTGACCGGAAAACTGCTGCCGGTGCAGCGCAAGGTGGACGTCGTCCGCCGCCTGCTCGCGCTGGGGGTTCCCGCGCTCGAAATCGGCTCGATGGCGCGCCCGGACCTGGTCCCCCCGATGGCGAACACGATGGAGTTGGTCGCCGCGCTGACGCCCGAGGAGTTGCGCCGCTGCTGGGTGTGGGTGGCCACCCCGCGGCATGTCGAGAAGGCCGCCGCGGCCGGCGTGCGCAACTTCCAGTACTGCTTCTCGGTCTCCGACGCGCACAATCGGGCGAACATCGGGCGCGACACCGAGGCCAGCGTCGCCGCCATGCCGGACGCGGTGCGCGTGGCCCGCGAGGTGGACGGGTCGATCCAGCTGTGCCTGGCGACCTCCTTCACCTGCCCGTTCGACGGTCCGGTCGACCCGGAGCGGGTACTGGCCATCGCCCGCGATCCCCGCACCGAGGGCGCCGACGACATCGTCCTCGCCGACACGCTCGGACAGGCGCATCCGGGTCAGGTGGCCGCGCTCGTCACCGCGGTACGCGAGCGAACCCCCAACCGGCGCATCGTCTTTCACGGCCACGACACCTGGGGGATGGGCGTGGCCAACACCCTCGCCGCCATCACGGCGGGCGCGGACATGGTCGACGGCGCGCTCGGCGGACTCGGCGGCTGCCCGTTCGCGCCGGGCGCGAGCGGCAACACCGCCTCCGAGGACATCCTGTTCGCGACCAGACCACCATGGTTCACCCCGGCCACGCTGGCCGAGTTGGTGGCGATGTCGGAGGAATTACTCGCTGACCTCGGTGAACCCAACCGCTCCCGCGCCGTTGAAGGCGCCCACTCGAAAGCATCGGCCTTCGAGTGGGTCGTCGACAAGGTGCGTTCCACTCAGCCCCGGCTATAGGAAAGGTTTGCGCGCCCTGGCCAGGTCAGAAGCTGAGTGCCATCGGCGGGGCGCCGTTCGGGCACACGAAACCGATGACGTGAACGCCGAACGGCAGGATCACCGCATTGACCGGCAGCGTGTGCCCGGTGGGGCACACCGCCATTCCGGTCACCACCTGCGGTACGGAGGTCGAGTTCACGCACGTCATCCCCGTGCAGAACACGCCGGACGGCGGAATCGCCGCGGACGCCGGAGCAGCCGCGACCGCGGCGGCACAGACCGCACCGCCCAGCACCGTCACGATGGATGCGACACGCTTCATTTCCTGTCCCCTCTCGCCATAGTGGGCAACTTGTGGGCAAACAGTAGGTCGGTGTCAAATTACCTGCGGCTACCAGCTTCAACTCGTCCGACTCGCCGCGTAAAGCTGCCCCATCGCAAACGCTGCGGCGTACCTCTCGTCGAGGGCCGAGCGACGGCGGGCCGCGTTTATCGCGGGCGTCGGCCGGAAGTGAGCGAACCCGTCCGGATTGCGGCAGGCGCCCTCGAGGGATCAGATCCGATGCCTTGGCCAGCGCCTCCTGGGCTGGGTCTTCGAACAGCGCGAAGTCGCCGGTGTACCGCGCGCGCCGGCGATCCGTGCCGGGTCGATAGCGCCTCGGTGGCCCCCAGGTGGTCCACGATCGGCAGCGCCGCGGTCGGTCGACCGGCTCCGGCAGCGTACGAGGGTGGCTGTGAGTGGTCCGATGGCTGCGCGCGAGTCACGTCAGAGTGCTCACCACATATGCCGCGGCCTCCGCGATGAGGGCCTCGTCGTATGCGGCGTCCCGGTCGGCCTTGCTGGACATGATCGCGACGACCAGCGGTGCGGAACCCGGAGGCCACACGATGGCGATGTCGTTCAATGTCCCGTAGTCACCGGTTCCCGTTTTGTCGGCGACGGTCCAGCCCTGCGGTACTCCAGCTCGGATTCGTCGAGCTCCCGCGCGAGTGGCGTTGCGTTCCAAGAGATCTCGGAGGAAGGCGCGCTTCTCGTCCGGCAGCGTGTCCGCCAGCACGATCTTCTGGTAATCGGTGCCCAATGCCCGGGGAGACGACGTGTCTCGCGGGTCTCCCGGCGTGGCCTCGGTGATCAGCGGCTCGATCCGGTCCATTCGGGTCACCGTGTCGCCGAGGCTGCGCACATACGCCGTCAGCTCGGCCGGCCCGCCGAGGTCACGGAGCAGGAGATTGCCTGCGGTGCCGTCGCTGTAGCGGATCGCGGCGTCACACAGCTGGCCGATCGTCATCCCCGTGGTCACATGCCGTGGTGTGATGGCTGCGTTCTTTGTGAGGTCGGCTTCCGTGTAGGTGACGACGGTATCCAAGTGCGACAAGGGATTACGTTGCAAGACGGCCGCGGCCGCTAATCCCTTGAACGTCGAACAGAAGGCGAATCGTTCGTCCGCTCGGTAGGCGATGGTGACACCGGTGCCGGTGGCGAGGGCGTACACACCCAGGCGTGCGCCGAACTTCCGCTCCAACTCGGCCAAGCGGATGTCGGAGTCGTGCACGGTGGGTGTGGCTCCCGCTGAGCCCGGCGCACCGATCGTGTCGGATGGGGGCGCGGACGTCGTGCGGCTCGCGCATCCGGCCAGGGGGAGAAGTAATGCCGCTCCGAGTAGTGTGCGGCGGGCGATGGTCGGCGATGTAGTCACGGTTCCTGGTTACCCGAGCGCCTCGACGGCGGCGCGGGCGGCGTCGGCGACCAAAGGGTTGTCGGCTTGGGCGTTCTGCTCGAATTTCGTGGACAGGACAGCGATGACAAGCGGTCCGCGTCCCGGCGGCCAGGCGATGGCGACGTCGAGGGCGCTGCCGTAGGCGGGGCTGCCGGTCTTGTCGCCGACGGTCCACCCGGCGGGCAGTCCGGCACGGATGCGTTTGCCCCCGGTGGTATTGGCGATGAGCCACGACTTCAGTCGCTCCCGTTCGGGTTCGCCGAGTACATCGCCCAGGACCAGGGCGCGGTAGTCGGCGGCGAGCGCGGCGGGTGTGGTGGTGTCCCGCTCGTCGCCGGGGATGGCGGTGTTCAGTTCGGTTTCCCAGCGGTCCAGGCGCGAGATGTTGTCGCCGATGGAACGCAGGAACGCGGTGAATCCCGCAGGGCCGCCGAGGAGTTTCAGCAGCTGGTTGCCCGCGGTGTTGTCGGACACGGTGATCGCGGCGTCGCACAATTCGGCAACGGTCATGCCGGTGTCGACGTGCTTCTCGGTCACCGGCGAATACTCGACGAGATCGGTGCGGGGGTAGTGGATCACCTGATCGAAGTAACCCGTCGACAGCGGATGGTCGCGCAGCAGAGCACCGCACGCGAGACCCTTGAATGTGGAGGCCATCGGGAACCTCTCACCGTCCCGATAGGCAACGGTGTGGCCGGAGGCGGTGTCGATTGCGTACACACCCAGCCGCGCTGCGTGGTTCGTCTCCATCTCGAGGAACGAAGCGGGCGTGGCAGCAGGTGTGGTGTTCGGGTTCGTCGGCGCATCGCCGCCGGACCCGCACGCGGCGGCGACGGTGGTCAGCACGGACACCGCGGCGGCGGCGAGAAGTCGGCGCCGCGCAGTCTGGGGAGCAAAAGGTGCGAAGGTCACCGCCGCACCACACCATCGCCACGGCGGTACGCGCCAATATCAGACCCCGGCGCGGACGAGTTCACTTCGATATCGCCGCAGGTTCGCCCGCACGGTTCGGTTCCGGCGCACACCGCGGCCAGGCGAGGAAGCCATCGTCCGGAACGCCACTGGTTCAATGACCGCATGGACCTGATCCGCCACCTTCGCTTCTTCGTGTCTGTCGCGGACGAGGGGCACTTCGGCAGGGCGGCGGCCGCGCTCGACATGACCCAACCACCGCTGTCCCAAGGCCTACGGCGGCTCGAACGGCACTTGGGCGTCGACCTGATCCACCGCACCCGCCAGGGAGCCGTGCTCACCTCGGCGGGTCTCCAGCTACTGCCCCGCGCTCGACTGCTCGTCGACGACGCCGACCGCCTGCTCGCCGAGTCGCACCGCATCGCGCACGCCCACGGCGCTGTGCACTGGGGAGTGACCGCGGCACTGCCCGACCGGGTGGTCACGGCATGTGTGGGCGCGCTGCGGACCGTGGTCGCGCCGGACGCCGCAGTATCGACCACAGTAGGCGCAACCGTCGACCTGGTCGCCGATGTGCGCGCCGGCCTATGCGACGTGGCGGTGATCGAGCATCCGGCCCTCGTCGACGGCGTCGAGGCACGCCCGGTCGTCAAAGTGCCGCGGTGGCTGGTCGTGCCGTCGGATCATCGCAGCTCCAGCGCGGAACGCCCAACTTTCCCCATGCTCGCGGGACTGAATTTCGCCCATCCGCCGCGCGCCGCCAACCCGCCCGCCTTCGACACCGTGCTGGACCTGTTGCGCGAGCGCGGCCTGGATGCACCAGCTGTGCCCGCACCCGACGACCGCGCCCTCTTCGCCGCGGTGGCCGCCGGAACCAGCTTCGGGCTCACGGCAACTCCGCCATCCGCCACGCCGGGTGTGACGTGGCTACGCATGGCACCGCAGGCGCTCGCCCTGCGGGTGCGCGTCGTCCACCGTCCGGGAGCCGACACCCAAGCCGATGCGGTCGACCGGGTGCTCTACCGGGAGCGCCTCCAATGAAGAAGGTCTCGCGTCGTGACTCGCTGGTAGGCGGTGCTCGGGTGACGGGTGGGGCAGGCAGTGTCGCGTAGAGATTCGTTGACGGGCGGTGGTCGGGTGACAAGTGGGCAGACAGTGCCGCATGGCGACTCGCTGCGGGGTGCTCGTCCGATGACCGGTGGACCCACCCCCGAGGAGAGGATCCGCGCCGTCTTCGCCGATGCGGGATGTACCGGCTGGCTGCACGCCCGCCGCTGCGACGACTCCGCGGCCGAAATCTCCATCGGAGGTCGCGAGCGGGTGGTCGTCGCGTCGGTGTACAAGCTGCCGCTGTTCGTCGCGTTCTGCCGTTCCGTCGACGCCGGGCGCATCGATCCCACGGCCCGGCTCACCGTGACCCCGTCGGACTGCACGCCCGGCCCGACCGGCATCGCCGTCATGCGCGACCCGGTGACCATGAGCCTGCGCGACCTGGCGACCTCGATGATGACCGTCTCCGACAACGCGGCGGCCGATGTCCTGCTCGGCGCGACCGGTCTCGGCGCGGTCGAGGAACTGCTCGACCAGCTCGGCCTCACCCAGACCCGGATCGTGGGCGGCACCGCCGATCTGCACCGCAGCCTCGTCCGCGACACCGACACCCACACCACCGCCGAGGCGTTCGCGATCCTGGCGGAGAACGACGACGCATGGTCGGTGTCGGCGTACGACCCCTCCTACACGAGCGCGACGACACCGGAGGAAATGACCCGGTTCCTCCGCGCACTGTGGAGCGGCACGGTGTTGTCTGCCGAACAGACCGAGTTCGTCCGCAGCGTCATGCGCTACCAGGTCTGGCCGCATCGCATCGCCGCCGCTTTCCCGCACCGCAGCGTGTCGGTCGCGGGCAAGACCGGAACCATCGGCGTGATCCGCAACGAGGTCGCGGTGGTGGAGTTCCCCGGCGAGTATCCGGTCGCGGTCGCGGTATTCACCCGCGCGGCGCGCGCGGACCCGCACCTGCCCGTCGTCGACGCCGCCATCGCCGAGACCGCCCGTATCGCCGTCACCGAGCTCCGCAAGCCCTTGCCCCAGGAGTAACCGCTCAGCAGCATCCGCCGCCCAGGTTTCGGCGGCGGTCTCCGCGAGTGCGGCCGAAAACACAGGGTTTTCCCTGATGGCATGTGACTGCGATCCCGGTAAGACTGGACGGCATGACTTCGCAAGCCTTGGGCGCCACCGCCGGCACGGCGGTCACGACCGACGTCGCGGCCAGCGCCATCGAACTGACGAAGGTCTACGGATCGGGTGATACCCAGGTCAGGGCCTTGGACGGTGTGTCGGCCGAGTTCGCGAAGGGAGAGTTCACCGCGATCATGGGCCCGTCCGGATCGGGGAAGTCGACCCTGATGCACTGCCTGGCCGGGCTCGACAGCGCCAGTTCCGGCGCCGTGCGCATTGGCGACACCGACCTCACCACCCTGTCCGACAAGCAGATGACGCGCCTGCGCCGGGACCGGATCGGCTTCGTCTTCCAGGCGTTCAACCTGGTGCCGACGCTCACGGCGCTGGAGAACATCACGTTGCCGCTGGACATCGCCGGGCGCAAACCCGACCAGGACTGGCTGGACACGGTGCTGAAGCGGCTCGGCCTGACCGACCGGCTCACCCACCGGCCCAGTGAGCTGTCCGGCGGACAGCAGCAGCGGGTGGCGTGCGCGCGGGCGCTGGCGGGCAAACCGGAGATCATCTTCGGCGACGAGCCGACCGGCAACCTCGACTCCCGCGCCTCGGAGGAGGTGCTGTCGATCCTGCGCGCGGCGGTGGACGAGTTCGGGCAGACGGTCGTCATCGTCACGCACGAGCCGCACGCGGCCGGGTTCGCCGACCGGGTGGTGTTCCTGGCCGACGGGCGCATCGTCGACGAGATGCGCGATCCCACCGCCGACACGGTGCTGGACCGGATGAAAGCGCTGGAGCAGGCGTGATGGCCGGAAGCCCGATGCGCAAAGTGGCGTTGCGCAATCTCGCCGCGCACAAGGTCCGCCTGGCCCTGACGCTGTTGTCGGTGGTGCTCGGCACGGCTTTCATCGCGGGCTCGTTCGTGTTCACCGACACGCTGCAGCGCACCTTCGACGGGATCTTCGCCAACGAGGCCAAAGGCATCGACGTCCGGGTCAGCCCGAAAGAGCGTCAGGCGCAGGGCATTCCGAACAACGTGGTGGACGAGCTGGCGAAATACCCTGGCGTCGGCACGGTGGCCCCGAGCGTGAACGGGCCGGTGGTGCTGCTCGATCCGGCGGGCAAGAAAGCCGTGCAGACCGGCGGCGCACCCACCTTCGGCAGGTCCTACCTGCCACCGGAGAAGGCTGTCGCGGAGCCGGAGAAGTTCACCCACGGTGTCCCGCCCGCGCGCTCTGGCGAGATCGCGCTCAATACCGGCGGAGCCGAGCGGGCCGGGCTGAAGGTCGGCGACCGGACCAAGATCCTCATCCCCTCGCAGCCGGATCCCATCGATGTGACCCTCACCGGGATCTACGAAATCCCTTCGGACACCGGCGGTTTCATCGGCGTGCTGTTCGACGACAGCCAAGCGCGCAAGCTGTTCACCGACGGTCTGCATGTCGCCTACGTGGACCTGGCGGCCACCGGAATTCCCGGTGACGACTTGCGCGACAACTTGGGTCGGGACCTGCCCGGCTACAAGGTGCAGAACGGCGATCAGGTCCGCGCCGACCTGAAGAAGGAAGTCTCCAACGCGCTCAACTTCATCAACTACTTCCTGCTCGCCTTCGGCGCGATCGCACTGATCGTCGGCACGTTCATCATCTACAACACCTTCTCGATGATCGTCGCGCAGCGCTTGCGTGAGCTGGCGTTGCTGCGCGCGGTCGGCGCGAGCCGTCAGCAGGTCGGCCGGTCGGTGGTGGCCGAGGCGTTCGTGATCGGGTTGATCGGCAGTGCGATCGGGCTCGCCGGTGGCGTCGGCTTGGCGTTCGGATTGTCGGCGGCGTTGAACGCCTTCGACTTGGGCCTGCCGACCGGATCGATGGCGGTGCTGCCGCGCACCATCCTGGTCGGGCTGTTCGTCGGTCTCGCGGTGACGATGATCAGCGCGTATGCGCCGGCACGCCGGGCCGCGCGGATTCCACCCGTGCAGGCCATGCGGGAGGAGTTCGCCTCAACCGGGGAGTCGCTGCGCTGGCGCACGGTCATCGGAGCGGTGCTCGCCGTGCTCGGTGTCGCGTTCGTGGTGCTGGGTGCGCAGCGCACGGGCGGCACGGCGGCCGCGACGGTCGGTGTCGGCGCGCTCGGCTTGATCTTTGCGGTGCTGCTCGGCGGGCCCGCCCTGTCGCGGCCGGTGGTGGCCGGGCTCGGGGTGCTGGTGCGGCCGTTCGGGCCGATCGGCCACATGGCGCGCAACAACGCGGCGCGTAATCCCCGGCGGACCGCCGCGACGGCATTCGCGCTCACCCTCGGGCTGATGCTGGTCTCGGCGATCGGCATGCTGGGCGCGTCGGCCAAGGCCAGCGTCGGTGTACTGATCGACAAGGGGGTGCGCGCAGACTACGCGCTTGCGGGCCCGCAGTTGCTCGGGGTTCCGTTCGGCGCGGCCGACGCGGCCCGCACGAACGTCCCCGGGGTGGCCGAGGTGGTCGGGCTCCGCGGCGCCGCTTTCAAGATCGGCAACGAGCAGGTGTTCGCCGCGTCCGCGGATGGGCCGCTGGACGGCGTGCTGAACTACGAAATCGTGCGCGGGAGCAATACTCTCGGCGACCGCGACGTGCTCGTTTCGGACGACGAGGCCGACAAGCGGGGCTGGAAGGTCGGCGAACCGATGAGCCTGACCAGCTTCGACGGCAAGAAGATCTCGCTCACGGTGACCGGCGTGTACAAGAACACGCCACTGCTCGGTCCCATGGTGGTGTCGCAAGCCGTCTACAACGAGGCGGTTCCGCTGAACTTCCGGACCAACTTCCTGGTGCTGGTCAAGGCGAAGCCGGGTGCGGACATCACCCAGATGCGCACCGACCTGGAGAAGGCGACCGAGCAATTCGTCGTGGTGCAGGTGCAGGACCGCGAGGAGTACAAGGGCGCACAGGGCAGGCAGATCAACACACTGCTGGCCATCCTCTACGGCCTGCTCGCGTTGGCGGTGGTGATCGCGATCCTCGGCATCGTGAACACGCTCGCGCTGTCGGTCGTGGAGCGGCGCAGGGAGATCGGCATGCTGCGCGCGGTCGGCATGCAGCGCATGCAGGTGCGCAGGACGATCTATCTCGAGTCCATGCTGATCGCGGTATTCGGCGCGATCGTCGGCATGCTGCTCGGACTGGCCCTCGGTGTCGGCTTCCTGCGCACCCTGCGCGACCTCGGCCTGGACCAGATCGCCATCCCGTGGACGCAACTGGTGCTGGTCTTGATCGGCTCGGCCGTCGTCGGGGTACTGGCCGCACTCTGGCCCGCGGTGCGCGCCGCGCGAACCCCACCGCTCGCGGCGATCGCCGACCTCTGAAAGCTATTGATCAGTTTTGAAGAAGCCTCCCGCCGCGACAGCTTCATAGCATGATGACTGTCCCCATCGAGACAGGCTGAGAGGAAACGGCAATGGCGAACGCACAGAAGTCTGCCAACGCAACCGCGAAGACCAAGGCGGCCGTGGGATTCACGGACGAGGAACGGGCCGCGATGAAGGAGCACGCCCAGGAGCTGAAGACGGCCGCGCGCCGCGGCTCCCGCGCGACCAAGGCGGACGGGGAGAAAGACGTGCTCGCGAAGATCGCCGAGATGTCGGAATCCGATCGCGTCATGGCCGAACGGATCCACGCCGTCATCACAGCCAGCGCACCGGACCTCACGCCGAAACTCTGGTACGGCATGCCCGCGTATGCCAAGGACGGCAAGGTCGTCTGCTTCTTCCAAAGCGCGGCGAAGTTCAAGGCCCGGTACGCGACGCTCGGCTTCAACGACATCGCGAACCTCGACGAAGGCACCATGTGGCCGACCGCTTTCGCGCTGACGAAGTTGACCGCCGCCGACGAGGAAAGGATCGGCGAGCTGGTGAAGAAAGCGGTGAGCTGAGCCCGTCCATCGCACCGTCTCCTCGATCGCCGTGCTCTGCCGACGCCCGTTCCGCTGATCACGCGTTGTAGATGGCGACCGAAATCGCGATCGATACGACCGACGCCAGCAATCCGCTGATGACGCCGACTCCGGCCTGGCGGCTTGCTCCACGCCGAAACAGGAGGACGGTGCCTGTAATGGCTTCCGCAGGAAGGATAACGATGTAGAGCACCCACAGATACGGGATCACCAGCACCGGCACGACATTGAGGAACAGCACTGTGGCCGCTGCGGTGAACGAGGGGCGGTCGACCCAGGTCACGCTCGGATAAGGTGCGGCAGAACGTGACCCCGTCTCGGACATCAAACCCATCCTCCGCGATAGAGCAGACCAGCCAATACGCCGGCGGTCAGTACGAAGACCGATGTCGTCAACAACCCCAGTGACGCGCCTCGCGCCGTGGACGATGACGACCTCCTCAGCGCAAGTGCCGTAACCGCACCCATGACCGCGGGCACCAGAAACACGATGACCGGCAACCGGAGGTAGTCAGGGTCCCGCAGCCTCATAATGAAAGCCAATACGGCGAGTTCGGCAACGAAACCCAACGACAGGCTGACGGTCGCCGCAGCCCAAAAGGTCGAATCCGAATTTCCCGCTGCCATCAGATCATTCCTTTCGGGAGCGGCACACGCGGCGGGTTCGACACCGGGCCGACTTGAGTCGGCGGCTTTTCCGGACCCGGCACATCGTAGGTGCTGTTCCACTCATGGAATGGCCGAAATGCCAACTCCCCGAGCCCGATATCGTGGTGGTATGGCAGGTTCACACTCGGACCCCATGACCGTCCGGATACAGCCGGGTCGATCACCACTGTTCGAGTGTTGCCCTGCGGATTGTCCTGGTAGACCTCGAGGGACGGGTAGTCGCTGCGGGTGCCGTGCACCTCGACACCTTTGTCTCCCGGTTTGAAGACGAGGTCGCCGTTCACGGTCACCGGGTGGTCGTCGATTTTCGTGTTTCCTGGCGGGTTGGCGGTCCAGTCCGGTGCGAAGGGATTTCCGGCTTCGTATCTGATCCGCACCGAACCGTCCTCGGCCTGCCAGACTTGCCCGGTGGGGACACCGGCTTGTACCTCGCCCGGAGTGCCATCGGGGTTCTGGCGGACCGACGGGTTCTGGCGCATCACGACTATCCCGTTCTCGTAATCTATGTAGGTGGCGACCTTGGCGTGCTCAGGGTCGAAGTTGGGGTCGGCCGTGCGGTTGTCGCCCAGGTCTCGTTGTGGGGGCGGCCAACTCGTCACGTCGCGCTGTTCGATGTACTGTGCTGTCCGAACTACTCCCTGACCATGCACAGGCTCGATCTTCACCACTCGGATCTCGGGTGGTACGCCCTGGAACTTAGGTGTGTAGCTGTTCGGGTTGAGTGCGTGGGCGGTTTGCCAGTCGGTCGGTGTCGTCGGTGGGCGACCGAACATATTCTCGAATGCCGCCGCTGCGGCCTGGGTGCGTTCGGCGTCGAAGCCGCCGTCGATAGTGACACCCGGCTGCCGCTGATACAGAGGCCCATCGGCGCCATCGCCCACCGGATCACCGTCGCCGAACAGTTCACCGCGTGACCGCACCTCGTCGGCGGCCTGCTTGATCACGTTCACCGCGACATTCTGGGCACTGACCATCTCGTTGAGCGCCGTCGTAATCGCCGTCTGATGAGTCCGCGCGCCATCGTCGCTGTTACCGGGTCCGGCGGTGACGATCCAATCGTCGGCGACGTTGAAGCCAGCTGCGGTTGCTTCGGTCACCTTGCCGATCAGCACCTCGCGGTAGTTCGTCATCGAGGTTCCACCGGTGACCATGGCGTCGCCGAGCATATCGACTTCGTCCGCCACCTTGTAGGCGGTGTCACGATCGCCTGCGACCCGGTCGTAGGCCGACCAGTACGCCTCACCGTCCCAGTGCGAGCCCGCATCCCGAATCTGGGTGCCCATCCGCTCGGCCAACCCACGGAACTCCGCATTGCGAGCCATCATCTGATTGCCGGCTTCGGTGATCGTCCACGGCTTCCACGACCGGACCTGGGGCAACGTCGGAACACTGCCCTCCATCAGCGGGCGCCGCCCATCGCGGCGAGCCGGTCACGGAATTCCTGGTCGGTTACCTCATAGGCGCCCGCGCCGCCTTTGCAGATGTTCGATACCCGCTTGCACCGCATCGCCATCCGCAGCCACGCACCCTCGACGTACTCTCCCGCAGTCGCGCAGACCGCACCCAACGGCGATCCCGGCATCGCGCCTGCCACCGCATTTGCGTTGGTACGCACATCCAAGGCGTCGGCCATGCTGCCGATGTCGTCCATCGACGCCGCAAGTGCCCGCAATTGATCTGGATCTACCCTCATGGCTGAGCCCCCCTCATGTCAGTCTTGCTGTCACAGTACTTGGAATGGTCGGCGCGGCGTGCGGGCGTGCCCGCGATCAGGATGACTGCGGTGGCGGCGATCGCGACGAGGTCGTAACGCCACTGCCTGCGCCACGTGTGGGCGGGATCAGCGCCTGCCCACAACTTGGCGATACCGTAGACATTCGAGATGGAAAACACGGTTGCTCCCAGCGAGAGCTGTCGGGCGATGTTCACCACGTCGCTGTCGTCGCCGGGTAGCAGCCAGGCCAGTGACTGTTCGAACCATGCCTCCTGCAACAGGTGTTCGCAGATAGTGGCGGTGAGCGCGCGGTTGATGAGCCGGTCGACGATGCTGTCCCGCAACAGCCACCACCGACCGGCGAGCACCAACATGAGACAGGTCAGGACGGGCCAGGCGATCAGACCCGGGACGGGGGAGGTCATCTCATCGATGCCGGTTTCGGAAGAATGTCGAGCGGAACCGGCTCGCCGACCGCTTCGGCAGCATCGCTTCGACCAGCAGCAGGTCGGCGAAGGTTTCGGCGGCGCGCTCGCGCTCACTGCCGTAGTCCTGGCGGCGCAGTACGCTGCGAATGGTCTCCAGCGACAGCGAAGGCATCAACTCGCGCAACGGCAGATCAGCTGTGTCGCCGCCAGCGGGACCGCTCGTAGTCCCTCCGTGGCCGAGCAGCATGTGACCGATCTCGTGGGCGATGACGTGATCGGCATGCCATTCGGTGTCAGCCCCGTACATGATCACGTCATCGTCTTCCCGGGCGATCCACAGGCCGCTTCCGGTGCCGCATCCGGTGCCCGAGAGGGCGCCGACGTCGATCGGGCACACCGTGATGGGCCGCTCGCGGTACTCGGCCACCCGCGCGATGTATTCCATTGTGTCCCACGGGTAGGGGATCGGCACCAGGTGACGCAGCTCCTCGAATCGCGCGGCTAGATCGTCCATTTCGCCCTTCCCTCGTCGATTGCGTGGCGCATGCGAAGATTCTCCTTCACCTGCCTTCGACGTGCCTGTGGCGCATGGGCTCCCTCCGATGTGGTGACCAGCATCACGGGGACACTTCAAAGAAGAGCTCTTCGACCGCACCCGACCAGCTCATCAACACGGAAAGTTCGTCTACTCGATCAGATTGGCCTCTGTCGGATGGGTGGCGCTCCCGAATTCCGGGCCGACGATCCTCGGCTGCCCAGCAGTGCTGGTCTTCCGCGCGTCCTCGGCGAATTCTTGCCAGGAGGTTGGGCGATCGTCCTCGATGACGGGATCCTCCAGGCTGACGTCGTAGTCATCATCGGCCAGCGGCTCGGGTGGGGTGGGGTTGATTTATCGTCCCTGGTTGACGGCGATGATTTCCCGTCGCCGCAGACCCAACTTTACTCGGCGGTCGAGTTCGCCTCGAATACACCCATGACGACGCTGGCCCCGACATCACACCGGGGCCAGTCGAGATCGAGGGCTACTTCTGGAAGCTCACCGCAACGCGACCTTCACGCCACCCGAGAACGCACTGTCGTGCAACTCCAATACAGCCGGAACCGAACCTGGCGGAACATCGAACACGATCCTCATCGAAATCCTGTTGCCCGGATTGATATCCGCTGACAGATGGTCGTTTACGTTGATCTCGGCCTTCGTGTCATTCGTGAACTCGCGGCCCTGATCGTCATACAGCTTCTGGTTCGAGCCGAAGTAGGACCGCGGCTCGTTGCCAATGTTGCTGACATCGACATGGATGACAATGTATTCGCCCTGCGCGGTGGAGCGCAGGAACTGGTTTTCACCGATGGTCTTGGTAGGTGGATCGACAGCGGTAACCACGAACTCGAACTTGCCATCCCGTACCGTGGACCCCGCAGCAGCAACACTCTTGCCAGCCTTTGGAGCGTCGGGGGCGGGTTGGTTTGTGCCGTCAGCAGATTTGGAGCCGTTGCTGGCGAGTCCGACGATGCCGAAGCATCCGCCGCATAACAGGACTATGGCGCCAATGAGGATCCACGGCCAGACGACGCGCTTCTTGCGCGGCTGTGCTGGGCCATATCCGGGTGGTGGCGGGAAGCCGGGCTGCTGCTGGTACCTCGGTTGCGGTGTTCCCTGGGTGGGGTGGCCGGAACCGGTATTCGGTTCGGGGAATGGCGGCGGCGGTTGGGACACGGATGACCCCCTGTTGTTTGGGTTCGTAGTAGTTGACTGATCAATCGCACGAGCCAGTGCGCTGTTACAAAGATCTCAGAGGTTGGGGGGTGTGGCGCGTCAGCTGGAAGGGAATAGGGGACGATTCCGGGCGGTCCACTTCTGATTGCGATCATGGTCGCAAAAAAGCGACTGAACGGAATAGTTTGGTATCAGGAATATTTGGCTTGAGGGCACTGGGCGTTCCCTGCTCGGCTACACATAGCAAGCAGCCCCATCCGACCGGACGGGGCTGCTGGTGCGGGTATTCGTGAATGGACTCAGACGTTGAACTTCTCGGGGATGAGATCACCGAAGCTGTGCCACCACCTCTTTTCGGCTCCCTGCTTGAACAAGCCGACAATCGCTGCGGTCTTCTCGTCACCGAAACCGAGCTTCCGGCACAGTAGCTCGATGTCACGGTCGCGCAGTCGGCCGACATCGCCTCGTTCGAGCCTGGACTGGGTGCTCACGCTCCAGTCCAGCATTGCCGCGACTTGTCCCTGCGTCAGGTTCTGTTCGTCGCGTGCTTCGCGCAGGTACCGGCCCATTCGTCGACGCGGCAGTGACGGGCTTGTGCCTTGCTTCGCCATTCCAACCCCCCGCAAGGTGACGACAATGCCGTGGCCGAGGGCATGGACATGCGCGGCCCCGCGAGAACCGTTCACGATCGCCGAAGCCCACGTCGTCATGCAACGGCATCGCGAACACCGGTGTGCACGTAAACGCGCTGCCTGGGATGTGCTGGTGGCCGCCGGGCATATCGTGCCGGATTCGTATCGGCGAAATGGGGCTCTGTGCAGTTCGCACCCGATGCCGCCATGCCGCTGTTCCCGGACTCTCGCCACCACGATCGATCACCTGGTTGTCGGGATGTTGAAAGATCGGCGGACAGCCTCGGGGCAGGCGGTGTCCGCCGAGACTCTCATCGTGTTGACAGTATCGGCGGGACAAAGGAATTGGCGGTCTGCCACCAAGGCGACCGTCACGTACCCGTGGTGCGTGCGAGCTTCGCGGGGTAGCGGGCGGCAGCGAGGGCTTCGGCCGGGGCCTCGATGCGGATCAGATCCTGGTCGCTCAACTCGATTCAGAGCGGATGATCCCGCAGTCAGGGCGGGCAGCGCACTCGCACATGACGACGAACGTCCGCTTTGCGGGTGCGGTAGCGGGTGGCAAGGGGTGTTCGAGGTCGTGCTGACTGTCACGAGGGGTGTTGCTTTTATCCGGCCAGGGCCCGAGTCGGGTGGGGAGCATGGTTGATGGTGGTGGTCAGGCGGCGGGTGTGTGGCCATGCCGTGGCGAGTGCGAGTAGTTGGTGCAGTTCCGCGGTGAGGTCCCGTGCGCCCGGTTGGATGTGGTGGCGGGGCTTGGACGGCCTCGCGTTCGGGGGGTGCCCGGCAGCTTTGGTGGCAATGGCCTCGGCGATGCGGCGGGTATAGGTGTGGGGGTCACCGTTGGCGGCTAGATCGTCGGGGCTGTCGGTGTAGCGCTTGAGGTGCAGCAGGCTGTCGCGGATCTCGATCGTCATGCGGTGCAGGCGGATGGCTGGGTCTGTTCGGCTGTTGTGGTCGCGCGGCATTGCCAGGATGATTTCGGGTACGGCTGCGGTGAGATCGGCCCACATCGGCTGTAGGCGGCGGCAGTAGCGGCCGGTGCGGTCCCATCCGATGTGCGTGAGCAGGGTGCTGATCAGCGGTACCGCGACCACGGCGGAAGCGCAGACGGTCACGATGAAGAAGGCCCACGCCGGCCAGTGCATCTCGGGATCGCGTGACGGCTGGTCTGTGACGACACAGCGGGCGGTCTCGATGGGGGTTACGACCGCTACGATCCCGATGGCCACATTGATGCACAGAACCACTATGTATAGTGCACGTTCCTGCCAGGTGGTGTCGTCTGCGGCGCGCATCTCGCGCACACTTACGCGGCCGACGAGCAGGGCGGTCGCGCCGAGCGGCAGGCAGAACGCGACCCAGACCACGACAGCCGGCCAGCCCAGGGCTTGGTCGATCAATTGGCCGGCGCGGCGGGCGGGCATCCCTGCGATCAGGATGACTGCGGTGGCGGCGATCGTGACGAGGTAATAACGCCACTGCCTGCGCCACGTGTGGGCGGGATCGGCACCTGCCCACAACTTGGCGATACCGTAGACATTCGAGACGGCCAACAGGATTGCTCCCACTGAGAGCAGGCGGGCGATGTTCACCACGTCGCTGTCGTCGCCGGGTAGCAGCCAGGTCAGTGACTGCTCGAACCATGCCTCCCGCAATAGGAGTGCGAAGAGAGCGGCGGCGAGCGCGCGGTTGAGGAGCCGGTCGACGTCGCTGTCCCGCAATAGCCAAAACCGACCGGCGAGTACCAACGCGATACCTGTCAGGACGGGCCAGGCGATCAGACCCGGGACGGGGGAGGTCATCTCATCGATGCCGGTTCGGGAAGAACGTCGAGCGGGACCGGCTCGCCGACCGCTTCGGCAGCATCGCTTCGACCAGCAGCAGGTCGGCGAAGGTTTCGCCGGCGCGTTCGCGCTCACCGCCGTAGTCTTTGCGGCGCAGTACATTGCGGATCGTTTCCAGCGACAGCGAGGGCATCAACTCGCGCAACGGCAGATCGGCTGCGCTGCCACCGGGACTGCCCTCAATCGCTCCGTGGCCGAGCAGCATGTGACCGATCTCGTGGGCGATGATGTGATCGGCATGCCATTCGGTGTCAGCCCCGTACATGATCACGTCGTCGTCTTCCCGGGCGATCCACAGGCCGCTTCCGGTGCCGCATCCGGTGCCCGAGAGGGCGCCGACGTCGATCGGACACAGTGTGATCGACCGACCGCGGTTTCGGCCACCCGCGCGACGTATTCCGTTGTGTCCCACGGGTAGGGGATCGGCACCAGGCGACTCAGCTCCTCGAATCGCGCGGCCAGATCCTCCATTACGCCCCTCCCCTGCTCGATTACGTGGCGTATCCGGAGATTCTCCTGTACCTGCCTTAG
>NZ_BDBA01000217.1 GCF_001612745.1 Nocardia amamiensis NBRC 102102
GGATTCAATTCCAGCGCCAGGCGATGCGGTCCGCGTTGTTCGTCCAGCCGCCACCACTCCAGGTACAAGGGGCGATCGGCGAGAACGCCGTCGGCCATCACCGCGCCGGCGCCCTCGAAGAGCCTTCCGTGCCGCTCGAGCTCGTCCACGATGGTGTCGCGCAGCGGTGCGAGGTCGGTCGACTGTGGAGCGGACCGCGCCTTTTCGATCAGACCCTCCCAGAGGGTTGTCAGCGCGGTCCCGATGGTCGCCAGCGACAGGTAGACCTCGTCGGCCAGCTTCGTGACGGCATGAGCGAGCGACTCGACGGTCACCGAGGCCGGAAAGTTATCGGTGTCCCTCATCATCACTGAGCTCCAAGCGTAGGGCGACGAGGCGGCGGATCCGAGCTTCGGTATGTGATTCTGCCAGCTCTCTGGCTCGGGCATCGTCTTCTCGTTCGATCGCGTCCACCAGGTCGCGAAGCGCGGTCGCCTCGACCGACGGATCCAGTTTCAGCCGCGGCAGCCAGAGCAAGGCGGAAAGCTCCGCCTGCAGAGCGACCTGGGCGCGGGTCAGCCGGGTGGACTGCGCGCACACCGCCATCTCGATATGAAACCGGCTGTCGGCCCGGCGTGCCGCGACGAGCTCGGTGCTGCCCTGCAGCCGCTCGGCCAGGGCGCGGAGCCGGGCTATGTCGGCGCGCAGCCCGCGGCGCGCGGCGAACACGGCAGCCGCTCCGGTGACGGCGAAGTGCTCGTCCCCCAGATCGCGCAGTTCCTGGATGCTCATCTGCTGCAACCGCGCCAGCGAGGTGTTCTCGAGGACCTGCGCCGAACCACGGATGAAGCTGCCGCCACCGCGTCCGCGCTTGGTGTAGACGATGCCCTGCTGCCGGAGCGCGGCCAGCGCCTCCCGCAGGGTCATCGTCGACACACCCAACTGGTTGGCGAGATCGGTCTCGCTCGGCAACTGCTGCCCATCCGCCATGACGCCGAGGCTGATCGCGGCCGACAGCCGCTGCACCACGGCCTCGGTCTTCGGACCGCCACCCTCGATCGGTGACAGTACGGCGCCGAGTGCGCTCAATCCGGCGCTCTCCTGGTTGGACAACGCGACTCCTCGGGAGGCGGGGGCAACACCATTCTAGCCACTGAAAATTGAATTATGAACTTTAAAGTTAGATGTTCACTGTCAATCTAGTTGCATTCGCAATCATTAGTCGATATGGCGGGTGGACGCCAACTAATCAGGGGCGAACGAAGGGCATGGTGAGCGAGGATTTACGGAATTCTTACCCTAGAAGCATTGAACTATGAAATCTAATGTCTTAGGTTCTAGGGGTGTGATCTGCCCAACCGGGCACCTCGATGCGTCACCGTCATGATCGAAGCAGGAACTCCCGATGTACGAGAACCCGACCAGGCCTAGCGAGCACCATCGGTGGCGCGTTCGTGGCCGTGCCGAGTCGGCAGCCGAGATGGTGGTGCACAGCCGGCCGCGGCCGGTTGGCAGCAGTGCCCGAATTCTCGGGGTGCACCTACGACTACGGGGGGTCGACGATGGATGACGTACGCCGCACGGAAGTCGACGGCCTTCGCGTGACCTGGGGCTTGCTTCAGCATCATCTGATCGCGATCGTCGCCGTGCACAACAAACACGACGCTTCGCCAGTAGTGTCCTTCAGCCCCGGCAACTATCCGGACCTCGTGCGAGCACGAGAACTCCATCCGGAACTGGCCAGGCTGTGGGACGCGGTCCGCCGCGAATTCTGGGAGAAACTCATCCCGCCGCAGCCTCTGGGGGCCAGGCGGCAGGCATGGGCATGACCTCGTAGCCGGTCGCCTCCGCCCGACCCGAGTGCCTGATGATCACGAGGCGGCCATGGTTCCCGGGTGGTCGGTCAGGGAAGCCGCACCAGCTGCCTGGACAGGGTGAATAGACGGCGGGCGAGCTTCACCACAGGGATGCCCAGCGGCAGCAGGATGATTGTCACGCACAGCAGCGCACCGACGAGCCACAGCACCGCCGCCAGGATTCCCAGCACCGTTCCGAGCACGGCTGTGAGGAGTCCCGCCACGACATCGAGCAGGCCCTTCAGCAGTCGCATGATGACCTCCTGGTCCCAGTCTGCTCTCATTCGGACCGGGGCGCACTCGGCGTGGAACCGACCTTCACCGGCACTCTCCCATCCCCGTCCGCCGCAGTGGGATCGGCCGGTACGGTGCCTAGCATGAGCAAGGCGATGGTCGAGCTGTCGCACCCGATCTCGGATGGCATGCTCTGCTATCCGGGCCTGCCTGGACCGCGGGTCAGCACAGCGTTCCCACGCGAGCAGTCGCCGCTGATCGACATGAGCTACGACATCACGCGCGTGGATATGGTCGGCAACACCGGGACCTACATCGACGCGCCCTCGCATTTCCACGCCGACGGTGCCGACATCGCCGAGCTGCCACTGGAACGGCTGTTCAACGTGCCGATCGTGATGATCCGTGTGCCCGGGACCCGTGTGGTCGGGCCGGATGTGCTCGGCGACCCGGCGTGGCTGTGGGGCAAGGCGGTGCTCGTGCACACCGGATGGTCGGCACGGTGGGGTTCGCCCGCATACTGGGGCCCCGGGCATCCATTCCTGGTCGGCGAGGTCGCGGACGCGCTGGTCGCCGCCAATGTGGCCGTGGTGGGGATCGACTCGCTCGACATCGACGACACGTCCCTGCCAACCCGCCCGTGCCACCACGCGCTGCTCGGCGCGGGAATCCCGATCATCGAGCAGATGACGAACCTGGCCGCGGTCCCCGACACCGGTGCCAGGCTGGTCGCGCTGCCGGCGCCGATGCGCGGGATGGGCTCGTTCCCGCTGCGCGTGATCGCCTGGACCGATCACGGCGTCGATAGCTGATCCAGCCCGGTCCGCGCCGGGCACGGCCTGCGGCGCACAGGTCAGCGGCCAGCCGGTCACCGAGGGGTGCCGCAATAGCTGTGGCTCAGTCGGGGTCGTCGGCGGCGCGCGTCGGCACCGTGACATTCGCGGCGGCGAAATCGGACAGATCAAGGACGATTTCGGCTATGCGGCGATCAGCGTCTTGCGGTCGAAGCGTTGCCCGGCGGTGGAATTCGCTTGGCACCTGATGCTCTCGTCCGCGGACGGCGGGTGGAGATCCGGCCGTAACGAGGATGACCGATATTGCTGTATCTTTCCGAGCACCAAGAGATTTTGGCCGCCTCATGTGGGCAGCCGGATTTCGCTGGGCTGACGCCGTCGAAGGCGTCCGAACGAGCGTTCGCGGTGTGACGGTAGACGCTGACGGTCGGGCGCGGAAGCAGTGAGGTGTGCGATGCGGGACAGTCGGTGGCGGCGGGCGGTTGCGGCCGCCGTGTGCGGAGTCGGGCTGTTGGCCGGGTCGTCGGTGAGCGCGGTGGCGGACCCGGGTGGTGACGCCGGTGTCGTCTGGTTGTGCAGGCCGGATCGGGCAGATGATCCGTGCCGGGGGAGCTCGGCGACGACGGTGCGGCGGGCGGGACAGCCCGACGTGCGCGAGGAACCCGCGCCCGCAGGGGATTCGGGGGTGGACTGCTTCTATGTGTATCCGACGGTGTCGTTGGAGCGGACGCCTAATTCCGACACCACCGTGACGCGGGAGGTACGGGCGGTCGCCGAGCAACAGGCGGCCAGGTTTTCCCAGCTGTGCCAGGTGTATGCGCCGGTGTATCGGCAGCGGACCGTAATCGCGCTGGCGACGGAGAGGTCCTACACCTCCGAGCAGCGCGCCGAGATGGCACGGATCGCATACGACGACGTGCTGCGGGCCTGGCGGCAGTTCCTCGCCGAGCGCGACGGCGCCAGACCGGTCGTGCTGATCGGGCACTCACAGGGTGCGCGCATGCTGCGCCAACTGATCCGGGAGGAGATCGAACCGCAGCAGGCGGTGCGCGACCGGATCCTGTCGGCGGTCCTGCTCGGTGGCAATGTGGTGGTGCCGAAAGGCGGTGACGTCGGCGGCGATTTCCAGTATCTCCCGCTGTGTCGCAGCGAGCGGCAGACGCGGTGCGTGCTCGCCTGGCAGACCTTCGGCGCAACCCCACCTGCGGACAGCCGATTCGGCCGCAACCCGATGACGCCGGAGCCGCTGCCGCGGCCGTACGGTCCGGACTACGAGATCGCCTGCACCAACCCGGTGTCGCTGGACCGCAATGAATCCCGCACCGCCGCAACCGTCCTGCGCGTCAGCCCGGTGCCCAGTCCACTCGGCGTCGAGCTGGCGCTGCGCCACGGGCCATCCGCCGTCGTCGCGCCGACGCCGTGGCTGATCCCCGCGGAACGGTACGGGCTCCAGTGCGTGCGCAGCGGCGACACGACAGCGCTGATGGCGACTCCGGAACCGGGCAGCCCCGGGCTGTACGCCGTCCCGGACGCGACGTGGGGTCTGCATCTGATCGACGTGGAGATCGCGCTGGGCGACCTGGTCCGCATCATGACGTCCCAGACCAGCGCCTATCACTCGGCGCACCGCTGAGCGGCATCCGATCCGAGGCGGGTCTGTCTTGCGGCGACCGCGCATGCCATCGCCGGGCACGACGACATCCCTGGGCGCGTCCGGCGGTGGATCGCCCATTGCGCTGCCGGAACTGGCTGATGCGGTGATGACGATCAGGGGCATTACGCGGGTGATGTTCCCGACAACACCGAGCTTGCCGCGGATCCGTCGGAGGAAGCCACCGGCGTGCCGGATTACGAATTGTGGCATATCCGGATCAGGGCGTGCTTCGCTCATCTGGTGGAGACGCGGGCATGAGCGAGCAAGCGATAAGCACAGCCGGGCACCCGCTCGTGCCGGAGCCGAGCGCTCGTGAGGCGGAGGCATGAGCGAGCGAACCATCTGCCCCGTCACGGCGATCGTGCCGGAGCCGAGCGATAGTAAGGCGGAGGCATGAGTGCCGACCCGCTGTCCGTCACTGCCGCGGCGCGCACCGAGCAGCGTCCGCCTGCCGAGGCGTTCGCCGTCGACCGGCCCCGGCTGGACGCCTTCGGTGTGCCCGAGGCGCTTCGGATGCTCGCCATCGCGCTGGTATTCGGTGTCGCTCTCACTCGACGGGCCATCGTGGAGGCTGCCCGGTCGGTGCTCGGGATGCGCGGGCGTGCCGGTCGGCGAACACGGCGGGAAGTGCTGGCCGACGGCGTCGTCGACGCTTTCGAACGTCTCGGCCCCATGTTCGTCAAACTCGGACAGTTGATCGCGTCGTCCTCCGGCGCGTTTCCGCGTGAGCTGTCCGACGCGTGTCTGCGCTGTCTCGACGATGTGCCGCCTTTCCCGGCCGCCGCGGCGAGGCGGATCGTCGAGCAAGACCTGGGCCGCCCGATCGACGAGATATTCGCCGAGTTCGACGACGTGCCGCTGTCGGCGGCCTCGGTCGCGCAGGTGCACGCCGGTGTGCTCGCTGACGGACGCGAGGCCGTGGTGAAGGTGCAACGCCCGGGAATCGCGCGCCGGATGATCGTCGATCTGCGTGCGGCGCTGGTGCTCGCGAAGCTGCTCGAACGGCGATCCGAGCACGCGCGGATCGCCAACGCGGTCGGCGTGGTGCACGACCTCTACGAGGTCACCGTGGCGGAATTGAACTTCCTGGTCGAGGCGGACAATCAGAGCCGCGTCCGCACCAACCTCGGCGCGTTCGGCGACAATACGGAAGTCGTTGTTCCCGAAGTGTATTGGGAGTTGTGCGGGCCGCGCACCATCGGTATGCAGCGCCTGCGTGGCGTGCCGCTCGACCAGTTCGACGTCGTCGGTGCGCACGCCGATCCGGAGCTGCTGATCCGGCGGCTGGTGAAAGTGTGGCTGGAAGGCGTTACCGTCCACGGCCTGTTTCACGGCGATGTGCACGCGGGGAATCTGTGGCTGCTCCAGGACGGCAAACTGGCAATGCTGGATTTCGGCATCGTCGGCACCATGTCGCCGCCGTGGCGCGCGATGGTCCGTGCGATGTTCTACGCCAGCGCCTTCGACGGAGATTTCACGCCGGTAGCGACCGCGCTGCGCGAATTGGATCTCTTCGCCGAGCAGAGCAGCGACGACACCGCGATCGGCAGGCAGCTCGCCATCGTGCTCGGACCGATCCTGTCCGGGGAGCTCGCGCGGCTGGACCTGAAGACGATCACTTCAGCGCTGCTGGATTTCGGCAAGCGGCGTGGCGTCGCCGGACCCGAACAGCTCATCCTGATGGGCAAGCAGCTGGGCTACTTCGAGCGGTACGCGGTCGCGCTTGCCCCCGGCTGGCAGCTGGGGCGCGACCTCTACCTGCTGCGCAATGTCTTTCCCGACGAGGTCGCGGCGAAGGCGGCGGAGCACGGCATCGAACTGCCCGACTGAGCTCACCCGGGCGGGAGCATGCCGTAGTCGGGAAGCGGACCGATCCGGCCGCCGCGCGAAAGCTGCCGTGCTAGCGCCTGGACAGTTCCGATGACGGGGGCGCGACCTGCGGGACGACCGATTCCGGCAGGTGTACGAGAATCAAGCCGACGGCAGCGATCAAGAAGTTCTGCAACGCAGCCGATGACGCATTCACCTCCTTGTTGGCCCACATGCGGAACCACTCACCGGCGACGGTGAGGAACCCGCCCGCGAACAGCAGCACCACCATGATCCAGCCCAGGCTCGACAGTTTGACCGCCACGCCGAGGCCGGCTCGAAGCCGGCGCGGCCGTCCGGTCAGCACCCGGACCCACACCGCCGCGGCGGCCAGCAGCACGAATGCGATCAGGAACTCCCAGATCACGATGAGGATGTAGGCGACAAGCGCGACATTGCCGTTCGTGATCGCCCGCCAGTCCGTGCCCGCGTGGTGGATCGTCGACCGCATCGACAGCACAGCGGCGACACCGTTCCGGTTGGTGTCGGTGTCCACGCAGTTGGTGACCGCGATGAACAGATAGTAGAACCCGGTGATCGCGGCCAGCGTCGCCACCGCCATCCATCGGCTACCGACTATGTCGAGAACCCTTGTAACTCTGTTCCTCATATGCCCTACCTCAGCTCGACCGGCATCGATGTCCGGCCCAGCAGGCGTCGCCGCCTGCGCGCACCCGATGTGAACGTCATTGCCGCAGTGCAGATTACCGCTGGCTTGCCAGAAGCCATACGGCTGTCGCGCCCGCGGGCGACACCAATGGTTCGGTATGCTTCTTCTCGTGGCACGGGTCTGGTCGCCTTTGTCCAGGGGGCTGAGTCTTGTTCAGCTGACCTGGGTGGCCGTGCTGACCCTTGTCGTCGCGGTGTCGCTGTTGGCCGATGGCCCTACCGCGGTCGTCGGTGCGGCAGTCGCGTTGGTTTTCCTGCTGGCCGTCACCGGGCATCGTGCCCGCTCGCCGCTGTTTTCACCCGGGCAGTCGGCGACCGGCCCCCAACGCGATGAACAGCGTCTGCGTGGCGCTTTCCGCCGACAGAGCGCCCCGGACACCCCAGGACGTCCTCGTCCACGAGCACCCGGACGGGTTCCGGCCGCCGCGTAACGCCTGACGTGCTGCGCGGGCTTCGGTCTTGCCCAGTTCCATTCCGGCGCGGTCCTTCCGACGACCGGCGTCGCTCCCGATCGCACGATGACGCGTGATGCGCTCGTGCAGTTACGAGGTGCTCGATGCTCGATTTCATCTACTACCCTGTTTCGGCCATCCTGTGGTTTTGGCACACAGCGTTCGGCGCACTTCTCGGGCCCGACAGCGGGTTCGCCTGGGCGCTTGCCGTGGTGTTCCTGGTGTTCACCGTTCGAATATTCCTGCTGCGCATCGTGATCGAGCAGCTCCGGACCGCCCGGCAGATTCGGGAACTACAACCCCGGATCAAGGCTCTGCGGAAGACGTACGCGGGGGACCGCATGCGCCAGGCGATCGAGATGCGGAAACTGCAGAAAGATCACGGCTTCAATCCCTGGATGGGATATCTGCCGATCCTGGTGCAGGCACCGGTATTTCTCGGTCTGTACCACGTTCTGCGTTCGTTCAACCGCACCGGAACCGGGTGGGGACAACTAGGGATGTCACCCGAAGCCAATGCGGCTACCCCGAACTATGTCTTCAGCGCCACCGGCGTTCAGTCGTTTCTGACCGCACGTCTGTTCGGTGCGCCGATTTCGGCGGCGATCACGACCCCGGACAGCATGCTGGCGTCGTTCGCATCCTTCGGCGGTGTCCCGACAACTGGCGCTATCGCAGCCGTCGCCATCCCACTGATGCTGATCGCCGGTCTGGCTACCCACTTCAACGCCCGCGCTTCGCTGGCCGGACAGAATCCGGGGGCTGTGCAGGATTCCCGCGTGGCGATGATGAAACAGGTGATGTTGTGGGTCTTGCCGCTCGGCGTCCTCGCCGGTGGGTCGTTCCTGGCGATCGCCATCTTGCTGTACTTGGTCAGCAACAGCGTTTGGACATACGGTCAGCAACACATCATTTCCGTCCGGACCAACCGCGAAAAGGCTCTTCCCGCAACGTCGGCGGTCGATCGTCGCGCCGCCACAGCGCCGAGACCTGGAGCTCGCCCGGTCAATTCCGAGAAGCCGGCAGGAGGTAGGAAGCGGCGCGGGAAAACCCGGTGACAGCGTGGCTGACCTGGGTTGGGAAGCCCGTCCTGTTTGACAGATTTAGGTCTGGCTAACTTAAGCTGCCCTCTCGTGACCTCGACTGATACGACCCGGAGCACCCCGATGTGGCGCCAGGTACCTGCGCTGTTCATCGGGTTCGCGGCGTTGCTGTTGTGCGTGGTGCTCAGTCTTGCCCTGGGGGCACGGTCGGTGCCCATTCCCACGGTCGTCGAGGCTTTGCTCGGCGCGGGACACAGTCGCGACGCCCTGGTGATCACCGGTCTGCGGGTGCCGCGGACGCTCATCGGACTGGCGGTCGGCGCCGCGCTCGGACTTGCCGGCGCGGTTGTGCAGGGTATTACCCGCAACCCGCTGGCCGCGCCGACCACCCTGGGCATCAATGCCGGCGCCGGACTCGCCGTCGTCACCGCGATCTACGCCTTGCGCCTGTCACATCCGGTGCAGTATGTGGGATTCGCCTTCGCGGGTGCGGCCGCCGCCGCGATGTTCAGCCTGGCGCTGGGGCGGCGGGCCGGTGACCTGGATCCGGTGCGCCTCGTCCTCGGTGGCACCGTGCTGCAACTGGTTCTGGTGTCGTGGACCTCGGCGGTACTGCTGTTCAGCGAGCGAACACTGGACGAGGCCCGGTTCTGGCTGGCCGGTTCGATCGCGGGACGGGATCTCGACGTGCTGGTGCCGATGCTGCCGACATTGGCCATCGGCGCGGTCCTGGGTCTCGCGATCGGTCCCGCGCTGAACACCCTCGCGCTCGGGGACGATTCGGCGCTGGCACTCGGTGTGCCGGTGGCGCGTATTCGATTCGCGGGAATGGCGGCGGTCGTGTTGCTGGCCGGCTCGGCGGTCGCGGTCGCTGGGCCGATCGCGTTCATCGGCTTGGCCGCACCGCATCTGGTGCGGTTGCTGGTTGGTGGTGACCACCGGCTGGTGATTCCGGGATGCCTGCTCGCCGGTCCGCTCTTGCTGCTGTCGGCCGATATCGTGGGCCGGCTCGTCGCGCGGCCGTCGGAAGTGGAGGCCGGTATCGTCACGGCATTCCTCGGCGCGGCGCTGCTGGCCGTGCTCGCTCGCCGGGCGGAGCGTCGATGAGCAACCACGGCACGGTGGGTCGAGCTGAGTCGGATCGGCTCGTATCGCAGAAGCCATTCTCTGGCAGCATGATTCGATCGGTCACCGATGCGCGCCGCCGCCGCGTCGTGTCGATCGGGGTCGGGTGCGGTGGGGTAGCGGTGATCCTGCTGGTGGTCGCGCTCTCCTCCGGGGAAGTGGACATGCCGGCGGCGACGGCGTTGCGCGCCGCACTCGGATTCGGCGACGCCGGGGACGTCTACATCGTCCAGCAGTTCCGGGCGCCGCGAGTGGTCGCCGGACTGATCGCCGGGGCCGGGCTGGCCATGGCCGGAGCTGTGCTGCAACGGCTCTTCCGCAACCCATTGGCCTCGCCGGACGTCATGGGTGTCACGGGTGGGGCCTCGCTCGGTGCGGTCGTCGTGCTCGCGGCCGGTGCCGCGCAGACGCTCATTCCGTTCGGTGCGCTCGCCGGCGGCCTGTTCGCGGCGGTGCTGCTCGGAGTACTCGGCCGGGCCGGGCTGCCGGTGGGCCGGCTCGTGCTGGTGGGGCTCGCCGTGCAGGCCGGGCTGGCGGCCGCGGTGAACCTCATCGTGGTGCGTTTCCCGAAAGAGCTCGCGGGGTCGGCGATGCAGTGGACGGCGGGCTCCCTCTACGGCCGCACCTGGACCGAGGTGCAGGGCGCCGCGATCGCCTCCGTTGTGGTGCTGGCGACGCTGTTCGTGCAGTACCGGACCCTGGCGGTGCTGGACCTCGGCGACGAGTCGGCGGGCACGCTCGGTATCGCGGTGTCGTCGGCGCGACTGCGGCTACTGATCACCACGGTCGCGCTTGCCGCGCTCGCCGCGGCGCTGACCGGGCCGATCGCCTTCGTGGCTTTGGCGGTGCCGCAGCTGGTGCGCATTGTCGCGGGCCCGCCCACCGCCGCCACCCTGGCCGTCACCGGCCTCCTGGGCGGGACGCTGCTGGTCGGCTGCGACCTGGCCGCGCAACATCTGCTGCCGGTCGCGGTGCCGGTCGGCGTCGTCACCGCCACGGTCGGCGCGCCGTGGCTGCTGATTCTCCTGCTGCGCGAAGGCAGCCCGGCCCATCGGAGGACAACATGAGCGAGCGAACAAAGGGCACAGCCGAGCTCTCGCTCGTGTCGGAGCCGAGCGTCAGCGAGGCGCAGGCATGAGCGAGCGCAGCGAGCGAACAAAGGGCACAGCCGAGCTCTCGCTCGTGTCGGAGCCGAGCGTCAGCGAGGCGCAGGCA
>NZ_BDBA01000218.1 GCF_001612745.1 Nocardia amamiensis NBRC 102102
AGGCATGAGCGAAGGACACACCGGCACAATGGATGTCGTTGCCGACCAGGCCGAGCAGCAGGCGACGGCGGCGAATGTGCTCGCCACGCACGATCTCGCGCTGCGCTACGGGGATCGTGGCGTGATCGACGGGCTGGATCTGGAGTTGCCCGGCGGTGCCATCACCGCCATCGTCGGACCGAACGCCTGCGGCAAATCGACGCTGCTACGCGGACTCTCGCGGCTGCTGCGTCCGTCCGGCGGAACCGTCACCTTGGACGGTGCGGAAATCCACCGGATGTCTGCGCGCGCACTGGCGCTGCGCCTGGGCCTGCTGCCGCAGCAGCCGATCACTCCGGAGGCGATCACGGTGGAAGCGCTCGTGCGGCTGGGCCGTTATCCGCATCAGCGCATGCTAAGCCCGTGGTCGGCCGCGGACCAGGCGGCGGTCGAGAATGCCTTGCGCCGCACCGGAACCGACGTGTTGCGTGACGAGCCGGTCGACCGGCTGTCGGGTGGTCAGCGGCAGCGGGCCTGGATTGCCCTGGCGCTGGCGCAGGAGACCGAACTGCTGCTGCTCGACGAGCCGACCACCTTCCTGGATCTGCGTCACCAGCTCGACGTGCTCGATCTGGTCGCCGAATTGCACAGCGCGGCGGGCCGCACGGTCGTCATGGTGCTGCACGACCTCGGGCAGGCCGCCCGCTACGCCGACCACCTGGTCGTACTGCACAGCGGACGGTTGGCTGCCGCGGGTGCGCCCGCCGAGGTGCTGGACGCCGATCTGGTCCGAACGGTATTCGGCGTCGACTGCCGAGTGATTCCCGATCCAGAGACCGGCACGCCGCTGGTCGTGCCCAAAAGCCGCACCGCGCGACATGGACATCGAAATGGCCACGCCGTCACCCCGTCGACGTGACGGCCGCTTCTACCGCTGAGAGACGAGGATCATCATGACCATCCGGCAATGCCGCCTGCACCGTGCAGGTCGCGTCACATTTGCGCTGTTCGCGGCCGCGATCGGCATGTCCGGACTGGCCGGGTGCGGAACCAGTTCCACCACAATGGATTCGGTGGTGTCGGCCGCCGACCCGTCGAGTTTCCCCCGCACCGTCGACACTGTGATGGGGCAGGTGGAGATCCCCCGCGTGCCGCAGCGAGTGGTGGTGCTCGACACGGCCGAACTCGACTCGGTGACCCTGCTCGGCGTCAAGCCGCTCGGGGCGGTGGTGCCGCACACGAAAACCCGGGGCGGATTTCCGGACTACCTGGCCGGCAAAGTCGACGGAGTGATCGATGTCGGACCGATGCAAGAGCCGAATCTGGAACGCATCGCCTCCTTGAAGCCGGATCTGATCCTGTCGTCGAAGATCCGGCACGAAAAGATCTACGACAAACTCTCCGGTATAGCGCCCACCGTGTTCACCGAAACCGTCGGCGGTCCGTGGAAGGCCAATCTCGCGTTGCACGGCACGGCGCTCGGCCTGGAAACGCAAGCCGCCGACGCGCTGAGACAGTACGAGGACCGCGCTCGCGCGCTCGGCGCCGACATCAAGGCAGGGCACAACGGCAGCCTGCCCATCGTGTCGGTGGTCCGCTTCCTTGCCGGACCGACCCGGCTGTATCAGAGCAACTCCTTCAGCGGCGTGGTGCTCGCCGATATCGGGTTGCCGCGCCCGGCCTCCCAGATCTCGAACGATCCGAAGAAGATCATGAAGGAGGTGAGCCCCGAGCAGATCGACCAGGCCGACGCCGATCTCATCTTCGTCGCCACCATCGACGATCCGGGCAAGACCCAGAAGAACGCCGTCACCACCAGCCCGGTCTGGCGCGATCTGCCCGCGGTGCAGAACGGCAAGGTCATCGAGGTCCCCGACGAGACGTGGATGTCCGGCATCGGTGTCCAGGCCGCCGACCGGATGCTCGCCGACGTAGCGAAGGCGACCGGCACGCAACCATCACGGTAGGCATCGCCCCGGCTTCTCAACTGTGGGTACACCCCACTATGGACCGACATGAGAGATGCTCACCAAAGCGGTTGCACGCCATGCTCTTCGAGGTGCGCGTGCATTATCTGATCGGGGTCGCCGGGCTGGCGTGTTTCCTGCTGCTGGCATGGTTGCCCAGTACCGACCGCCGCGCCGCAGGCGGTCGGCTGCCGCGAATCGCGGTCCTGCTGACAGTGCAAATCGCGCTCGGCTTCCTGCTGCTGAAAACCGGGATCGGGCGCACGGTGGTCCGCGCGGTCAGCGCCACTTTCGACCACATACTCGGCTATGCCGCGCAGGGCACGGCGTTCGTGTTCGGCGACCTGCCCGCCACTGGCGACAGCGGGCCCGCGTTCCTGTTCGCGGTCCTGATGCCGATCGTGTTCGTCTCCGCCCTGATCGGCATCTTGCAGCACCTGCGAGTGCTGCCGCTGATCATCAAATACCTCGGTCTGCTGCTGTCGTGGGTCAGCGGCTTCGGCAAGATCGAATCGTTCAACGCGGTTGCCTCCGCCATCCTCGGTCAGTCCGAGGTATTCATCTCGCTGCGCGCCATGCTGGACGACATCCCGCCGCAGCGGATGTACACCCTGGCCGCATCGGCGATGTCGACGGTCTCAGCGTCCGTCCTCGGCGCCTACATGCTGCTCATCGACCCGAAGTACGTGATCGTGGGGATCATGCTCAACATGGTCGGCGCGTTCGTGGTGTGTTCGCTGATCAATCCCTACCCGGTCAGCGCCTCCGACGATGCCGAGCTGCTCGGCGAGGAAATCGCCGACAGCCGCAAGCCGCAATCGTTCTTCGAGATGCTTACCGACTACATCCTGGTCGGGTTCAAGGTCGCCTTTACCGTCGCGGCCATGCTGATCGGATTCATCGCCCTGCTGGCCATGATCAACGGAGTCTTCGCCGCCCTGTTCCACGGCACCACGTTCCAGGATGTGATGGGGCACGTCTTCGCGCCGCTGGCTTGGCTGACCGGCATCCCGTGGCACGAAGCGGCGGACGCGGGCCGGTTCATGGGCACCAAACTGGTGTCCAACGAGGTCGTCGCCATGCAGGAACTGAGCAGACAACACGACGGACTGTCCGACCGCACGGTCGCGATCGTGTCCACCTATCTGGTGTCGTTCGCGAACTTCGCCACCATTGCCATCGTCACGGGCGCGGTCCGCAGTCTGAGCGAGAAGCAGGGCGCCGTCATCGCCCGCAACGGACTCCGCCTGCTCTATGGCGCCACGCTGGTCAGCCTGCTGTCCGCCACCATCGTCGGCCTCCTGAGTTAGGCCCGGGTCAGTGGTGGATGTATCCCACGGTGAACGGCGCATCGCCCAGTCGTGGGGCGATCGATTCACCGCCGAGTGCCTCCCGCAGTACGGCTTGTTCGTCCTGGATGACGTGCATCACGGCGTTGATCAGGGCGAGGTGGGTGAACGCCTGGGGGTAGTTGCCCCAGTGCCTGCCGGTGCGCGGGTCGATCTCCTCGGCGTAGAGGCCGAGGGGGCTGGCGTAGCCGAGCAGTCTTTCGCACAGCTGTTTGGCTCGCTTCTTTTCCCCGATCTCCGACAGCGCCGAGACCAACCAGAATGAGCAGATCGTGAAAGCGCCTTCTTCCCCGGCGCATCCGTCGTCGGTCTCCTCGACGCGGTATCGCAGGACGAGGCCGTCTTCGGTCAGTTCGTCGGCGATGGCCAGCACCGTGTTGCGTACCCGCTCGTCGTCGGGGGGCAGGAAGCGAACCAGCGGGATGAGCAGGGCCGAGGCGTCCAGCGCCGTGCCGCCGTAGTACTGGGTGAACACCTGCCGGGAGTCGACGGCGTGCGTGCAGATGTCGGCGTGGATTTCGTCGGCGGCCTGCTGCCAGCGATGCGCGCGGTCGAAGTCTTGGTGGATGCGGGCCAGCCGGGCGCCGCGATCGGCGGCAACCCAGCACATCACTTTGCTGGAGGTGAAGTGTTGCGGTTTCCCGCGCACTTCCCAGATGCCGTGGTCGGGCTCGCGCCAGTAGGTGAGGGCGCTTTTGACCGCCCGGCCGAGCAGCGGCCAGGCCCGCGCGTCGATTTGATCTTGGTGGCGGCCATAGAGGTAGACCGAATCCAGCACCGTGCCCCACACATCGTGCTGACGTTGCCGGTATGCGTCGTTGCCGATGCGCACGGGACCGGCATTGTCGTAGCCGCGCAGGTGGGTGAGGGTCTGCTCGGTGAGGTCGGTTTCGCCGCCGATGCCGTACACGATCTGCATGTCCCTGGCTTCTTCGGTCAAGCTGAGGATGTAGGAGAAGAAGTCGTTGGCCTCCCAGGTGAAGCCCAGCGTGTACAGGCCCCACAGCGCGAATGCGGAGTCGCGGACCCACGAATAGCGATAGTCCCAATTACGTTGTCCGCCCGGGGTTTCGGGCAGTGACGTGGTCGCGGCCGCGGTGATCGCCCCGGTGGGTGCGAAAGTCAGGCCCTTGAGGGTCAGTGCGCTGCGGGTGAGCTGGGTTGTCCACGGATGGTCCGGAAACCGGCCGCCGGCCAGCCAGTGGCGCCAGTGGTGGATCGTCTGCACCAGCCGTTCATCGGCCTCGTCGACGGCAACGGGGGCCTCGCGACTGCCCCAGGAGAGCGCGCAGAAGCGTGTGTCGCCCGCCTTCAGCAGCGTGCGGGCGACCGCGTGCGTCCCTTCCAGCCCCAGGCGCATGTCGGTGCTCAATGTCAGCCGCAGATCGGTCCCGTCCGCGCCGGCCTGTGCGAGGTGGTAGCTGTCGAGGTACTCCCACTGCGCGCGATGCCTGCCGTAGTCGAAGGACGGATGGCAGTCCATGCCGAACTGGATCTGCCCGGTCTCACAGTGCACGGTCCGCAGCAGAATATGCTCGGCGTCGTAGTCGGTGGGCGTCCGGCGATGGGCGCTACGGCCGGGTGTCTGGTGCCGCCACGGCCCGACGAGCAGTGCATCGCGGACTGTCGCCCACCCCTCGCCGCTGCGCCACGTCGTCTCCATGACCATGGTGCCCGGGACGTAGCGGCGATCGGTCGGCACCATGAAGTCGGCAGGGGCGAACCGGAACGATCCGGCGGAACGATCGAGGATGGCGGCGAAGACGCTCGGGGCGTCCATGCGAGGTAGACACATCCACTCGATGGCTCCACTGGGAGCGATGAGGGCGGTGACCTCGCAGTCGGAGATGAAACCGTAGTCGTCGATAGGCGGGAACGCCGTGAGCCGCGGTGTGCGTTCGATCTCGTCGTCCATGTGCTGCTCCATCGTCATCTCGGCGCTGACTCTGGCTGGTTATTCCACGTGATCGCCTGGTGAACCGCCTTCTCTCGCAGCAGACTGCGCGCTTGATCGGTGACCTGAGTGCTATGGCGTTTCCAAAAGCCCACCACCTCGGCGGTGGAATCGGCAACCCCCGCGTGCCCTACGACGCAGTCGGGCACGGTCTCGGAGCTCCCTCGGTAGTATCGGGCTGAGTGGTTCACGCCGTCCGTACTCCGCTCGGCTCGGCGTAGCCACAGGAGTGGGAGATGAGCGCACGCGACGGCCCCGGCCTGCGGCGGTTGCATCGCAGCACTCGGGTGCTGGTGGTCGCCGCCACGGTGTTCGTTGTGTCGCTGCTGATCGTTCCCCGGCTGATCAGTGCTTACGTCAGCTGGCTGTGGTTCGGTGAAGTCGGATTCCGCGGTGTCTGGGCCACGGCGCTGTTCACGCGTGTGTCGCTGTTCATCGTGGTCGCGTTGTTCATGGGGGGCGTGCTGTTCGCGGCGATGTGGCTCGCGTTCAGATTCCGACCCCCCTTCGTACCCGATTCCGGCGAAGAAGACAGCCTGCGGCCGTATCGGGCGATGGTGATCCGGTGGCCGCTGCGGTTCGGGTTGGGCATAGTGGCGTCGCTGGGCCTCATCTGCGGCCTCATCGGACAGTCCAGCTGGATGACTGTCCAACTGTTTCTGCATGGCGGGGCCTTCGGAGTGTCGGATCCCGAATTCGGACACGACATCGGATTCTTCGTCTTCGACCTGCCCTTCTACCGGCTTGTCGTGAACTGGCTGTTCGCCGCCGCGGTCCTGGCGTTCCTGGCCAGCCTCGCGACGCACTACCTGTTCGGGGGGCTGCGGCTGTCCGGAAGCGCGCCCGGCCTGACCCATGCGGCGCGCGTCCAGCTCGCGGTGCTGGCCGGAACGTTCATCGCCGTGAAGGCAGCCGCCTACTGGCTCGATCGATACTCGCTGCTGTCGAGCAGCCGCAAGGAACCCACCTTCGCAGGCGCCGGCTACACCGACATCAACGCGGTGCTTCCGGCCCGGCTCATTCTCTTCGCGATCGCGGTCATCTGCGCCGCGGCGGTCTTCGCCGCCGTCGTCGTCCGGGACCTGCGGATTCCCGCGATGGCGGCCGCGCTGCTGCTGTTGTCGTCGATCCTGGTAGGGGCCGTCTGGCCGCTGGCGGTCGAGCAGTTCTCGGTCCGCCCGAACGCCGCGGACATGGAACGCGCCTACATCGAACGCAACATCGCGGCTACCCGGCAGGCGTACGGGATCGGCCACGACCGGGTCGAATATCAGGCCTACTCCGGGGTCGGTACCAAGCGCCCGTCCGAGGTACCGGCAGACGTGACCACGATCGCCAACGCCCGCTTACTCGACCCGAACGTGCTTTCGCGGACGTTCACCCAGCAGCAGCAGTTGAAGAACTTCTACAGTTTTCCAGCGCATCTGGACCTGGATCGTTACCGCATGGATGGGCAACTGCGCGACTACGTGGTCGCGGCGCGCGAGCTGACGCCCAGCGCGCTGACCGGTAACCAGCGCCACTGGGTGAATCGGCACACCGTCTACACCCATGGAAACGGGTTCGTCGCCGCCCCGGCCAACCGCGTCAACGCGGCGGTTCGCGATGCCGCCGGTGATGCAGCCAGCAGCAACAGCGGATACCCGATTTATTCGGTTAGCGACATCGCCTCCCAAGCGTCCGGGCAGCAAATGATCCCGGTGGATCAGCCTCGCATTTATTACGGCGAAGTGATCGCCCAAGCCAGCCCGGACTACGCGATCGTCGGTGGCGGCACTGAACCGCGCGAGTACGACACCGACACCACCAAGTACACCTACGACGGCGCAGGCGGCGTCCCGATCGGGAATTGGCTCAACCGCCTCGCCTTCGCCACGACCTACACCGAGCGCAACATCATCTTCTCGAAGGCCATCGGCCCCGAATCGAAGATCATCTTCAATCGGGACCCGCGCCACCGCGTCGAACTCGTCGCACCGTGGCTGACGACCGACCACAATCCCTACCCGGCGGTCGTCGGCGGCCGGATCGTATGGATTGTCGACGCATACACGACTATCGACGGCTACCCGTATGCCAAGCGCAGCTCGCTCGGAACCCCGGAGCCGGACAGCGATGCCCAGCTGGCTCGGCAGATCTCCTACGTGCGGAATTCGATCAAGGCCACCGTCGACGCCTATGACGGCACGGTCACCCTCTACCAGGTCGACCGGCAGGACCCGGTCCTGGCGGCATGGATGAAAATCTTCCCTGGCACGGTCGAACCCGAGGAGTCGATCAGCGCGGAACTGCGGGGCCACTTCCGCTACCCGGAGGACCTGTTCAGCGTCCAGCGGGAACTGCTCGCCCGATATCACGTGGACGAACCGCGAGAGTTCTTCACTACGAACGCGTTCTGGTCGGTGCCCAGTGATCCGACTGTCGAAACCAACCCGCACCAGCCGCCGTTCTACGTCCTGCTCGGCGACCAGTCCACCGCCCAGCCGTCGTTCCGGCTGGCCAGCGCGATGGTCGGATACAACAGGGAATTCCTGTCCGCCTACGTCTCCGCGCACTCCGACCCGGACAATTACGGCAAGATCAGCGTCCTGCAGCTACCCACCGACACCCTCACCCAGGGACCGCAGCAGATCCAGAACTCGATGATCTCCGACACCAGAGTGGCGTCCGAGCGGACCCTGCTGGAGCGTTCGAACCGGATTCAGTACGGCAACCTGCTCACCCTGCCGATCGCCGACGGTGGTGTGCTCTATGTCGAGCCGCTGTTCACCGAGCGGATCTCGACCACACCGAACGGATCGACCTTCCCGCAGCTGGCGCGAGTACTTGTCAGCTACCGCGAACCCGGCACCGGCGGCGTCCGCGTGGGGTACGCCCCCACCCTCGCCGAGGCGCTCGATCAAGTGTTCGGTCCCGGCACCGGCCAGCTCGCCACCGCGCCGGGCACCGGCCCCTCCGCCCCGCCGACACCGGGCCAGCCGCCCCCGGCACCACCACCGGCAGCGCTTCCACCGGCGCCGTCCCCGCCGACTGCCGATCAGGCGAAGATCGCCGAACTCAATGCGCAGATCGATGCCATCCGCGCGGCCTTGGACCGTCTCCAACAGCAGTTGAAAGACCTGGAACGTTCCGGTCGATGACGCTTCCGTCATCCGTCGGCGGCGCGGTGTTCGACCGTCACGACGAGGCGTGCGGCCCGGGACTCGTGGGATGTCGTTGGTCACAAGTACTGTTCATCGCCCGCCGGAACGGGTAGACCACGGGACCTTTCCCAGGTTCGGCGGGCGGGCGCAATCGTCGTTCGCTATATTCCGACAGCACGCTCGGGTCATGGGTTCACGCATTTGAAGCATCCTTCTGGCTCCATAGCCAGGGCGAACCATGATCGATCAGAGAGTGAACTTGCCGCCGTATGACCCAGTCACGTCGTTCCGCACGTCGCACCCGTTCCTCACGTGCACGGAGCCTCCTGTTCCCGCAGTTGCTCACCGCCGCGGTCGACACAGCGTTCGACTCCGCCGCGCTGCGATACAACCCGACTGGCGAGCCGGCTGACCAGCGTGAGCTGACCTATCGTGAGCTGGACGAGGCGTCGTCGCGGCTGGCCCGTTATCTGATCGGGTACGGGGTGGGTCCGGGAGACTTTGTGGCGGTGGCGATCACCCGTTCGGTCGAGTCGGTGCTGGCGATGTGGGCGGTGGCGAAGACGGGCGCGGCGTATGTGCCGGTGGACCCGGGCTATCCGGCGGATCGTATTGCGCACATGCTCTCGGATTCCGGTGCTGTGTTGGGTGTGACTCTCGGCGCGCATCGGTCGGGGTTGCCGAGTGACGGTATCGAGTGGATCGAGCTCGACGTCCCGGTGCATCGGGAGAGGGTTGCTGCGGAGGCGGG
>NZ_BDBA01000219.1 GCF_001612745.1 Nocardia amamiensis NBRC 102102
GAGCCGCTGCGCGGCGCGCCCGGGAACCAGCGCGCCGAGCACACCGGGACCGCCGGGGCGGGTGGCGTCGAAGGTCACCGGCACCGGATCATGGGGATTCAGCGACTGGCCGGTGAGCCCTTCGTCGCGCCAGAACGGCCGCTCGTAGAGCGCGAAAGCTTTCAGCACCGACCCCATCGGCACACGCTGGGTCAATTGGTCACGGGCCGCGGGCAGCGGCGGGTCGTAGGCGATGCGTCCGGCGATGGCCGGCGGCACGGCGACGATCACGTGCTCGGCGTGCACGTCACCGAAGGCGCCGCCGACCCGGACGCCGTCCTCCTGCTGCCGGATCGACGTGACGGCGGCGCCGAGACGCAACGCCGGGCCCAACTCCTCGCCCATGGCCAGTGCGGGCCCGTCGGCTCCGTCGACGAACAGCCGGGTCACCGTCTCGGCCGTGATCCCGGCGTCGACACCACCCGCCGAACGGATCGTGGTCAGCAAGCCGAGCATCGAGATGCTGCCGACGTCGACGCACAGTTCTTCGCCGATCATCACCTCGGCCAGGTGCCGGGCGCGCCGCTCGGGCAGATTCCGGCGCAACCAGGTCGCCGCTGTCATCGAGTCCAGGCGGTCCGCGCCGGGCGTGGTCCACGGGCGGGCGAGGTCGACGCGGGCGGCCATCCGTTCCAGCCGCCACATGGCCTGGGCCAGCACCACCAGGACGAGCGTGGGCAATGGCGGACGCGCGCCGGTGAACGGCCGCCGCACCACGCCTTCGACCAACAAGTCGACCCCGGTCGGCGGGGCATATGTCGGGGCGCCGTATTCCTCGGCCAGCGCGGCGAACCTGGTGTGCGCGCCCGAGATCCACTGTCCGCCGAGATCAACGGCCCATCCGTCACCGACCCGCGCGGTGCGGGTCCGGCCGCCGACCCGGTCACCGGCTTCCAGGACGACGACGTCCCGCCCGGACCCACGTAACGCACGCGCCGCGCACAGCCCGGCGTAACCTGCCCCGACGACAACCACGTCCGCACGGTCCATGGTGGCCTCCCGTCACCGCACCCATAACTCGACAACCACTGTCGATCACGTACCGCCCATGTGCAACCGGTCTGGACATCCGGCCGCGCGGGCAACCTTCCGCCGCAGGTGACGCCCAGCAACGCGTGCCGAACCGGCGTGTTCGCGAGTCTCGCTGTCACAGCCCCGAATCCCGCTACCCTCAGTTCTCGCAGCCGAGACCTGCCGGCGGATAGGCGCTCTCGCCCGGCGCATCCGGTCGATCCCGCCGACACCCACCTTCGCCTGCGGGAACACGCTGCCGACGTTTGCGCAGCAGCCGCGTGGTAGCCGATCGGCTATCGCGTCAGCGCCGCGAGGGCGGCGACGGCCGCCTCCTGCAAGGTCGGCGCCAGCGCGCGCGGAGGCGCCGTGACGCGTCCGCGCACCCATTGGCGGCAGTACTCCTGCGCCGGTCCGACGCAGATCGCGTGCGCCACCGGATAGCCGTGATCACCTACGTCCACCTCGCCGAGCAATTCTCGGTACCGGCGCTCCAACGCGGCGAAGAAGACCCGATTGTGCTGCGCCAGTTCGGGTTCCACGGCGCGCGCGACCTCGTCCGGCAGGGTGGCGAACAGGAAGCGGGCGAGGTCGCGATGATCTTCGACCCAACCCAGATGGGCATCGAGCATCGCACGGATCGCCTGCTCGGCGCCTATGTCCGGAGCATCGAGGCGCTCGCACACCGTGCGCTGGTAGTCCAGCATGCCGCCGGCGTACACCGCCGCCGCCAGTTCGGCCTTGGAACCGAACGCGTGGAACATGCTGCCGCTGGACAAGCCGAGCCGATCGCGCACGCCCGCCACGGTGAATGCCGCATAGCCCTTGGCCAGAAGCTGTTCGGTAGCCTCGGCCAAGATCCGCTCGCGGGTGTCCGCGGCCACGTCACACCCCGAACTCGGTATCGATCCCGGCTCGCACCGCCGCGAGCACATGGGCGCGCACCCGCAGCTTGGTCGCCGCATGCGCGGCCAGGTCGATCCCGGTCAACCGGTGCGCTTCCGCCGTGGCGCGCGCATGCAGCTCGTCCGCGTCGGCAACGAGCACATCGAGAATTCCCCATTCCCGTGCCACCTCGGGGCCGACCAGGATTCCGGTGTTCGCGGCCCGGTCGAATCCGGGCGCCGTGAGCCGATGCCGCGCCACCTCCACTCCGTAATGCGGAATGGTCAATCCGATCGCGACTTCGTTGAGGCCCAATTTGAAATCCCCGGCGACGCCGAAGCGCACGTCCGTAGCCAGCAGCGTGAATGCGCCCTGGGCGATCGCATGCCCCGCACACGCGGCGACCACGGGGAACGGGAATCCCAGCAGTCGATGGATCAGGTCGCCCCCCGCGCGCAGGGTTCGGCGGATGTCGTCCGGCGACCGAGAGAATGTCGCCAGATCGTAGCCCGCGGAGAACATTCGCGACCGCCCGGCGAGCAGGACGACGGCCCGATCCACCTCGGCGCGGTCCAGCGCGGCGGCGATGTCGCGAATCATGTACTCGGACATCACATTCGCCTTGCCATCGTCCAACCCGACCGTGGCGACACCGCCGTCGAGCCGGTAGGTGACGAGTTCGGTCATGACAGCCTCCTCTAGAGCAGAGCTCTAGAGTATCACTCTAGACGCTGCCTCGGCTATCCACGAGCGTCCACGTCGACGCTCGGTCTCGAGCAGGTGTCGTTGTCACAACGATCCGAAACGGCACTGGTCATTTGTCCGATAGAAGACCGAAAGTTCGTGGCGCGTCCGGGCTTCGGACTAGCCTCTCCGACAGGCTCAGGTGGAGGAAGCGACATGACCGCAGCAACCGTCATCCGTCCGCTGGCGCCGAGCGAGGCGATCTTCGCCAACAGCGAAGTCCTCGTCGGCTATTCGACCCGGGTGGCCGGTCGGTTGGATCTCACCGCGCTGTCGGCCGCGTTCGAGGCCGTGGTCCGGGCGCGGCCCGTCCTCGGCGCACGCCTGGAATCGGACGGGCACGGCGGACATCTGCTGCTCGAATCAACCGGCGCGCCACCGGAGATCTCGGTCGCCGACGGCGATCCCGAACAGTTGCTCACCGGCGCCCAGTTGGATCAGCGCAGAACGCTCGGGGCGCTGTGCGTGGTGCGCGACGGCGACAACGCGGGTGTCACCTTGGTGACCCACCACAGCATCGCGGACGCCTCGCATTCGCTGACCGTGTTCGGCGAGCTGTGGTCCTGCTACACCGATCTGACCCGCGGCTGCCTGCCCGACCTGCCCTCGTACGGATTCCCCCGGCCGGTGGAAGACCTGCTGCGCGAGCGCGGCGTCGAGAAGATCGACACGCCTGCGCTGCCGCCCCGCCCGGTCGGCGTCGCTCGGATCAACCCCGGCCCCGACGACTACCAGCTGCCCCGCACGGCCCGCTGCAGGCTGACCCGGGAGCAGACCGCGGCGCTGGTCGAACTCGGGCACCGGGAGAAGACCACGATCAACGGCCTCGCCTCCGCCGCGATCCTGCTCACCGAGGCGGAACTACGCGGGCTGCCGCTGCCCGAGCTGAGCTATACCTACTCGGTCGACCTGCGCGCCCGGGTGCGGCCGCCGATCGGTATGACCGAGGGCACCAACGTCCTCGGCTTCGCGAATTTCGTGCCGCCGTCGGGATCGACGCTGGTCGGGCTGGCCCGCGGCATCAGCGACGCGTTGCGCGCCGGGCTGTGCGCGGGCATCGTGCAGCAGACCCCGCTGCACATCCCCGAGATCGCCGCGGGGCCTCCGCCGAGCGCACCGGGAATTGTGCTCGCCACCAATTGGGGCCGGGTCTGCGGGCCGCGGCTGCCGGACACGCTGCGGGTCACCGATTTCCGCTCGATCATGCTCGGCAAACCGGACAAGACCGGACACCGCCTCCAGCAACCGAGCGGCACCATCATCATCAGCACGTTCGACGACCGGCTGAGCATCGAGATCCACCATCCCGACGAGACCACCGCCGAACAACGGGTGCGCGTGCGACTGCTCGCCGCGCACCTGTCAACGTCCGGCGCGCGCGTGTGAAACCGGCCGCTGATAGAGCCCGCACCGGGGCCCGGGCGCACCCAAAGGCAGCCGCAGAAAGACACCGCCCGACATCGTCCGTCCTCAGCCCGCGCAGGCCCGAAACGCAGCCGAAGGCAGCCGCAGAACAGACACAGTCGGACGTAGTCCGTCCTCAGCCCGCGCCGGGCCGAGCGAAGGCGACGGCAGCCGCAGAAAAGACACCGCCGGACGTAGTCCGTCCTTAGACCGCACCGGGCCGAGCGAAGGCGAGGCAGCTGCCTATTCTTCGAGGACACGGCAGTGAGGTGGGTGAGGTGCGGACGATCGGGACGGCGGCGCGGGAACGGTGGAATGAGCACGCGGACTGGCGCGGTGCGGTGCGGCAAGCCGAACTTCCTGGTGGACAACAGGTTTGGGTCGTCGCGGGATACGACGAGGTGGCCGCGCTGCTCGCCGACGAACGGCTCAGCCTGGACAAACGGCACTCCGGCGGCGGCTACGCGGGCTTCGCGTTGCCGCCCGCGCTGGACCGCAATCTGCTCAATATGGACGGTGACGAACACGGCCGGATCAGACGGCTGGCGGCGCCCGCGTTCTCGCGCGGCGCGGCCGCGAACCTGCGGCCGGTGGTGCGTCGGATCGCCGACCAGACGTTCGACGCGCTGGACGCGGCGCCGGGCGAGGCGGTGGATCTGCTGGATCGCCTCTGTGTCCCGGTGCCCGCCTTGGTCATCGGCGAGTTGCTCGGCATGCCGACGGACCTGCACCCCCGCCTGCGTGACGCCGCTACGACCATGGTGACCTTCGATGCGGCGTCGCCCGAATCCGGGCGGCGGCTCGTCGCGGCGATCGGCTGGCTGACCGCGACGTTCACCGATCTCGTCGCCATGAAGCGCGCCGCACCGGGCGAGGATCTGGTCAGCGGATGGCTGCGCCCCGATGATGGCCGGACGCTGTCGGAGGACGAGCTCGTCTCGCTCGCCTTCCTGATGATGCTGGCCGGTCTGGAAAACGCGGTACACCTGTGCGGCAACCTGATCGCGGCCCTGCTCGGCTCCGGGGGCGGCACGGTGGCCGACTGGTCAGCCCGCCGCCGCGACCTGATGGAGCGAGCCAATCCCCTCCCGTTCGCCATCCGCCGCTTCGCGCTGACCGATCTGACCGTCGGCGGCCACTCCATCCCCCGCGGCGACACGGTCCTGCTGTCGATATTCGGCGCGGACTCCGATCCTGCCCGCGCGGGCAGGCCGAGCCTGATGTTCGGTCGCGGACCGCACTATTGTCTCGGCGCGCAGACCGCCGACCTGGTCGTGGACGCCGTCGTCCCGGAATTCTTTGCGCGATACCCGAAGGCACGCCTGGCCATCCCCGAGGACGAATTGACCTACCGCGATTCCTGGCGCGCCCACGGTTTGGCCGCCCTTCCGGTGACGCTCGAAAGCTGACCCGAACCGATCATGATGACCGAACTCCGGCGACAGGCAGGCGAGCACGCGGCCGCCACGAACCCAGTCCGAAAACGCAACGTCAGGCGCGGGCGGCGGCCGTGCGGGCCAGCGTGTGCAGCGGATCGGTCAGCGCATCAGTGAAGGCCAGCTCCGCGGCAAACGCAACGTCAGGCGCGAGCGGCGGCGGTGCGGGCAAGCGTCTGCAACGGATCGGTCAGCACATCGGTGAAAGCGAGCTCCGCGGCCCCGATCAGGGTCGCGTCGCCGCCGAGTGTGCTGGTGCGCAACCGGACTCGTTCGCGAACCGCCTGCAGACCGTTCACCGCCACCCTGCTGCGCACCTGCGCCGCGGAAGCGAGATAGATCTCGCGCAGCACGCCACCGAAAACCACCATGGATGGATTGAAGATGTTGACCAGGTTCGCGACGCCGTAGCCGAGCCATTCGCCGACTTGGTGCAGCGCGTCCCTGGCGGCCGCGTCGCCGCGGGCGGCGGCCTCGACGATCGCGTCGACCGCCGCCTGCCCGGGCGGATCGGTGCGTCCCGCCGCCGCGATCAACCCGAGTTCGCCCGCCTCGGCCTCGAAACAACCGCGGGAACCGCAGGCGCAGGGCCGCCCGCGCGGGTTCACGATCATGTGCCCGACCTCCCCGCAGTAACCGCCTTCGCCGCCGAGCAGCTCACCGTTCATGATGATGCCGCCGCCGATCCCGACGTCGCCGTGCAGGTAGATCAGATTCGCCAGGCCTTCGCCCACCCCGCGCTCGCGTTCGGCCAGCGCGCCGAGGTTGGCGTTGTTGCCGACCGCGACCCGGAGCCCGAGATCGAGTTCCTCGGTCATCTTCGCGCCGAACGCGACGTCCACCCAGCCGATGTTGGGCCCGTACCGGACGACGCCGTCCTCCTCGCGGACCATGCCGCAGAACGCGACGCCGACGCCGACGCAGACCGAATCCGCCGCGGCCGCATCGATCATCGCGCGGGCCATCTCGACCAGCGCGGCGATCACGTCCTCCGGGTCGAAGGCGCCGCTGGGCCGGGCGGTCTCGCTACGATCGAGCACCGTGCCGCCCAGCCCGACCCGTGCCGCGGCGAGCCGGTCCGCACTGACGTCCAGCGCGACGACGTACACGCGGCGCTCCCGCGGCCGCACCACCAGCGAAGGCCTGCCCGCCCGGCCGGTCTGGCCGGGTAGCTCCTCACTCACCAAGCCCGCGGCGGCGAGGTCGGTGGTCAGGGCGAGGATGGTGCTGCGGTTCAACCCCATTCGCTCGGCGAGGGTCGCGCGCGACACCGCGCCGTCGCGGTGGACGTGCCGCAGCAGCGTGGCGAGATTACGCGTGCGGATCTCCTCGGGGGAAGGTGCTGCTCGCATTCACCGGGCCTTCGTCGGGGACAGGGGATTCATCGATGCTGGAGCGCGCGCCGGCGGGAGAGCGCGTCCACTCCTGCGGCCAAGAGCAGCACGAATCCTGTCACAACGAATTTGGTGCCCGCGCTGTAGCCCATCAGCCCCATCCCGTTGTTGATCACCGCGACCACCGCGGCGCCGAGCACCGCGTCCAGCATCCGCCCGCGTCCGCCGAACAGGCTGGTGCCGCCGATCACCGCCGCGCCGACCGCGGTCAGCAGCACGTCGCTGCCGCCGGTATTCGGATCCACGGAGTTCGCCCGTGAGGCCGCGATGAGTCCGCCGACCGCGGCCATCGTCGAACACAGCACGAAGGCGGTGATTTTCACCCGGTCCACCGCGATACCGGCGCGCCGGGCGGCCTCCGCGTTCCCGCCGACCGCGTAGATGTGCCTGCCGAACGAGGTGCGGTCGAGCACGAAGGTCCACAGCAGCAACAGCGCGGCGATCAGCGGCACCACGATGGGCATGCCGGTCAGCGAATGCAGCTCCGGGTTGCGGCTGCGCTCGCCGTTGAGCACCAGCACCGCCGCGCCCGCCACGATCGCGAGCACCGCGACGCGCACCACGACCACCGACGCGGTCGCACCGGTGAGCCCGAGTTTCGTGCGGGCCCGCAGCTTCCGGTACTGGACGATCGCGAATCCGGTCACGAGGACCGCGTACAGCGCCCACCCCAGCAGCGGGGGCACGTTCTTGTTCGCGACCGCCACGATCGTCTCGTCGCGGATGGCGATATTGCGGCCGTTGTCCATGATCTTCAGCGCGACGCCCTGCAGGGCCAGAAACGCGGCCAGCGTCACCACGAACGATGGAATGCCGATCTTCACCACCACCGCGCCGATCACGAGTCCGATCGCCACGCCGGTGAGCAGCGAGACCCCCACCGCCAGATACCACGGCCACCCCTTGTCGGTGAGCAGCACGGCGAGCACGGCGGCGCAGACCCCGCTGGTGAACCCGGCCGACAGATCGATCTCGCCGAGCAGCAGGACGAAGATCAGGCCCATCGCGATCACCGCGATCGCCGCGCCCTGGGTGAACAGATTGGCGAAGTTGGCCTCGGACATGAAGACCGGGCGCGCCGCCCAGAAGATCGCCGAGAGCACCACGAGCGCGATCACCGATGGCAGCGCGCCCATGTCGCCGCCGCGCACCCGTCCGACGTAACCGGTCACCAGGTCGGACACCGGCGCCACCGCCGGTCGCTGCTGGGTCGCTACCGCGTTCATCGGGTGACTCCGCTCGCTTCGAGACCGAGCGCGCCGCTGCGCCCTGCCGTGATCAATTCGACGACCTGCGCGTGCGTCACGTCGGAGGTCCGGACCTGGGCCGCCATCCGGCCCAGATAGAGCGCGGCGATCCGGTCGGACACCGCGAAGACGTCGTTCATGTTGTGTGAGATCAGCACCACCGCCAGGCCCTGATCGGCGAGCCGGCGAACCAATTCGAGCACCTGCTGGGTCTGCGCGACGCCCAGCGCGGCGGTCGGCTCGTCGAGGATCACCACTTTGCTGTTCCACAGCACGGCTTTCGCGATGGCCACCGTCTGGCGCTGGCCGCCGGACAGGCTCGACACCTGCTGCCGGACCGACTTGACGGTGCGCACCGACAGGCTCGCCAAGGTCTTGACGGCGAGTTCTTCCATCGCGTATTCGTCCAGGACGAGGCCGTGCCTGCGCTCCCGGCCGAGAAACATGTTCTGGACGATGTCCAGGTTGTCGCAGAGCGCGAGGTCCTGGTAGACGATCTCGATGCCGAGCGCCGCCGCGTCGCGCGGATTGTGCACCTGCACCGGCCTGCCCTCGAACAGGAACTCGCCCGCGTCGATCGGATGGGTGCCGCCGATGCACTTGACCAGCGTGGACTTGCCCGCGCCGTTGTCGCCGACGAGCGCGGTGACCTCGCCGGGATAGGCGCTGAAGGCGACTTCGTGCAGGACGTGGACCGGGCCGAAACTCTTCTCCACTCCCCGCAATTCGATGACCGGCAGTTCGGGCATGGGGTAGCTCCTCAGAAAGGGTGGGGCCCCTTCCGCTGTCCCCTCATCGAACCGCGGAAGGGGCGTGCGGTATCAGATCCCGTTGTCCGCGCAGAGTTTCGCGAACTCGCCCGCGCACAGCTCGTCTCTGGTGACGTAGCCGTCGGCCACCACGTCCTTGACGTTCTGCGCGTAGATCGGTTTCGGTTCCAGCAGCACGGAGGGAACGTCGGCGTTCGACTCCGGGTCACGCACCGTGCCGTTGGTCGTGCCCTGCTCCCCCTTTGCCAGGGCGACAGCGAGTTTCGCGGTCGCTTCCGCCTCTTTCTGGATGGCTTTGTAGACGGTCATGCACTGATCGCCGGTGAGCACGTTCTGCAGGCCCTGTACGGTCGCGTCCTGCCCGCTGACCGGGACCTGGCCGTTGAGCTTCTGCTTCTTCAGCACCGCGATCGCGGCGTTGGCCAGTCCGTCGTTCGCGGCGACAACGCCCCCGATGTCCGGCCGTCCGGTGAGCATCTGCTCGAAGATGGTGCCCGCCGTGATGTTGTTCCATTCCGGGACGGCCTGATCCGGGCCCTTCGTGTACTGGCCCGCGTCGAACCTGGGCTTCAGCACGCCGTCGTAGCCGGTCTTCAGCAAGGTCGCGTTGTTGTCGGTCGGCCCGCCGTTGAGGTACGCGACGACCGGGCGCACCGCGTTGCGGTCGGTCAGGCACTTCGCTACGCCCTCACCGAGCAGCGTGCCGACCTTGACATTGTCGAAGGAGACGTAGTACTGCGCGCCGCCGCCGAGCGTCAGCCGGTCGTAGTCGATCACGGTGACGCCCTGCGCTTTCGCCTTCTGGATCACGGCCTTGCCGGTGCCGCTGTCCAGGTTGGTCATCACCAGCACCGAGGCGCCGTTGGTGATCATCTGGTCGGCGATGGTCTGGAAGGCGTTCTTGTCGCCTTGGGCGTTCTGGATATCCGCCTTGACACCGGCGGCGTCGAACGCCTGCTGCAAGTACTTGCGGTCCGCCGTCTCCCAGCGTGCGGAAGTCTTGCTGTCCGGGAGGATCACGCCGATCTGCGCTTTCCCGGAATCCGCCGAGTCGTCGCCGCAAGCGGTGAGTGTGGCCAGGAGCGCGACCGATAACGCCGCGGCGCTGAACATGCCCTTACGCATGGGTGGGCCTTTCATTCACCGGCCGGGAGGTGCCCGGCCGGTGGGAGTGGAACGAATGTTGTTCACGGCAACATATAGGACTGTGACGCAGCGCACAACAGTCAATTTGTTGTTTGCCATAACAATCTCGACACGTCCCCATTTGCCCAGGTGATCGTCGCTCCACAGGACTGACGAGCGCTCCGGCAAGGCCCATGAACAGGCGCGTCGCCCACTGTCGCTGAGGGACCGGAGCGCGGTCGGCGGATCGGAACCCGGGCATCCGGCGTGTGGTCAACTGGAACGGACCACGCAGGATCGGGCGCATGGCGGCGAGTCGGCACAGTACGCTGGACGTGAATCATGGCGCGGCAGCGACAGACTGGGATCCGGGAGGGGAACAGTGAACACGCTCGAGCTCGACCCGGCGGCGGTGGCCGCCTACACCGCGATCGCGGACGCGGTATCCAAACAATTGGCGTCGGCGGCGGCGGTCGCCTCCGGCGCGGTGAATCCGGACCAGCTGGCTGCCGACCTGGGGCTTGTCGGTGCGGAGTTCGCGGCACGGTTCTCCGCGGCCGTGTCCGAACATGCTGAGGCGTTGTCCACTGCGGGACAATTGGTCAGCGCATACGGCCAGGTCCTGCGCGGTTACAACGAGCAGGCACAGGGTGTCGACGCCGCCACGGCCGGCGCGATCACCCAGGCCGGGGAGGCACTGGCATGAGAAGCCTGATGGGACTGCGGAAACGGTCGCACGCCACCCAGCCCGCCACCGAGACTTCCCGGACGCCGAGCACCGAACCGGGCGTCGATCCCCCGATCATTGCCGCGCTGGTACGTCCACTGCTGACGTTGCGCTCCTCGCTCGGCACCGGTGTCGGCGTACCGAATGTGGCGGCGACCAGCGCGCTTTCGGCTGCCACCACGCAGGCTGCCGACACCGAAGGTCCACACCGCGAGGGCTTGCACGCCTTGGAGTCGACGTGGACCTCACGCGGCGCCGACGCGGCAGTGCCCGCGCTGCGCACCACGCAAACGCAGATCGGCGACATCTCCGATCGCGGTCCCGCCTACCTGTCCGTCCTCGCCGACGCACACGCGACATCCGGACGCGCGGCCCAGCGCGTCGACCAGATCATCGCGGAGTTCCGGCGCGACGCGCGCGAGATCCTGGACAACGCGAGCTCGGCGCCGGAGACCGACGCCGTCATCACGCGGGCCACTCAGGCACTGCGCGACGCCATCACCACGGTGACCGCGGCACGCACCGAAATGAGCGACCACACCAGACGACTCGATGAGATGGGCCCGCTCACGGTGACCGCGCCATCCGGCGTCGCACAGGGCGGGACCGTACAGCCGGGCACCACAGGGCATTTCGTCCCCGGCACCACCACACCGGCCACCACACAGCCGATGGACCCGGCCATGGCCGCGCAACTGCAGTTGCAGCAGCAGCTCATCGCCGCGGGGGTGCAGTTGGGCAGCACGGCGATCAACGCGGGCGTCGATATCGGCACGCACATCATCGACAAGATCGCCGAGGTCGGCATGCACACCATCGACACCGTCGCGGCGTCGGCGGACAAGGCGATTCCGGAGCTGATCAACCCCGGCTCCACCACGAACCACGGCACGAACGGCGACGACTCCAGGAACTCCTCGAAGCTGTTCGACTTCGGCGGGTCGACGGACAAGCCGTCCTCCAACGGAAGCAATTCGGCGATCTCGCCGAACAATTCCGCGCCCACCGCTCGATCGGACGCGCCGAAGCCGGAGAGCAGGCCCGCGCCGGCCGGAGCGCCGCCCTTCGCCGACCCGCCCGCACCTGCGGGCCGCCCGGACAATCCTGGTCATCCAGGCCCGACCGGCGGTATGGTGCTGCCACCGGCGCCGCCTCCGGGCGGTAACGACCAGGAACACAAGCCGCGCGACGGCCAGCTCGGCGTGACCATCCCCTCCGCCGTGACGGCGGTGGTGCCGGTGCTGGGCGAATTCGACGATGACGCCCCCTGACCGGGAGCATCCCAGTCAGGGCGCAGGCCAGAGCAATCCGTTCGACACGGGTCTGCCGATGCTGCGCATTCCCGTGGCCAAGCCGTCGAAACGGCGTCGTCCGAGCCGCCGCAAGGTGATGCGCCGCCGCCGCGAACCGGAGTTCGCGGCCGCGGAGCCGCCGCGTGCGCCGGACAAGGCGAGGGCGCGGCCGCAATTCGGCGAGTGGGAACAATGGCTCGAACCGTCCCCGCATGCCGAGCAGCAGCCGGAAATTCCTGTCCCGCAGCAGCGCAGCGCACCCGCCGAGCCGGAACCGCCCACCGCAGACCAGAGCAATGTCAAGGTGCCCGCGATCATCAATCGATCCGGCATCCACCCCGGCACCCCCGTGCGCCATCCCCGGCGGCACGGGGATCAGCCGCGCGGCAACCGGTCGCTGACCCTGCTGATCGTGCTCGGCATCGCGGTCGCCACGGTCTCGGTCTGCCTGGCCATCGTCTACGGTTCCACTACGAAGACACGCACCGCGGCGGCGACATCCCCGGCGCGTGCCGCCGGTTCCGCTCAGTCCACCTCGACGTCCACCACCTGGGCCAAGCCGCCGTGGGCCATCGCGACGCCGGGATGCGAGCAACAGCGCACACCCGACGTCGTCTCCGGCACCGACCCGGGCGGCACCGGCAACGGCCCCGATGCCATCCTCGCCTTCGAATACGCCTATTACGCCGAGCGTTCCGGATACCGAGCCCGTGCGGTGGTCGCGCCGGACGCGGCGGTGTCACCCGCCGAGCAGATCCAGCGCGGCATCAACCAGGTGCCCGCCGGCACCCGCTATTGCGTGCGGATCACCCGCGCGGGGGACAGTCCCGCCGGACAGGATCGGTGGGAAGTCCGGCTGACCCAGCAGTTCCCCGGCGAGGAGACGAACACCTTCACACAGTTCATCACCACCCGGACCGGTGCCGATCAAACCCTGATCACCGGGATCGCGGCAGGCTGATCGCGGCGAGAAGCACACGGGCAGCCGCTGTGCCAGCCGCATGCCGAACTCAGTGCAGCGTGAATTTGACGACCGGGATCACTCGGTCGGTCTTTTCCTGGTATTCGGCGAAGCCGGGCATGACCTCGACTACGGCGGCAAAGAGACGGTCGCGCTCCGGCCCCTCGGTGATCGGTGTCGCGATCGCCCGTACCATCTCGGTGCCGATTTCGAGTATGGCCTCAGGATTGGCGCGGAGGTTGTGAAACCAGTCCGGGTTGGTCGGCGCGCCTGCCTTGGAAGCGATCACGACGATGTCGTCGCCGTCGCGGATGAAGGCGAGGGGGTTGGTGCGCGGGAGTCCCGACCTCGCGCCGGTCGTGGTGAGCAGGAGCAGCTCACTGCCCGCGAAAGGGCCGCCGACCCTGCCCTGGTTGGCGCGGAATTCTTCGATGATCTGGGTGTTCCAGTCGCCTGCCATGCCGGTCCTCCTGAGGTCGGGTGCCGATCGTGACCGAGCCTAGTAGTCCGTCTTCAGCCAGCGCACACCCGGAGCGGAGGCGAGGCGCCTAACGGCCCCCCAACAGCGACAGGGGGCACGATGGCGAGGTGCGGGTACTTGTTGTGGAAGACGAGAAATTGCTGGCCGACGCGATCGCCGACGGCCTGCGTCGGCACGCGATGGCGGTGGACGTGGTGTACGACGGCGCCGCGGCGCTGGAGCGGGCGGAAGTCAACGACTACGACGTGGTGGTCCTCGATCGAGACCTACCCAAGGTCTCCGGCGATTCGGTGTGCGGCACACTGGTCGAGTCGGACGGTGCGGCCCGGATTCTGCTGCTGACCGCCGCGAGTGCCGTAGCCGAGCGGGTGGCGGGCCTGGGACTCGGCGCCGACGACTATCTGACCAAGCCGTTCGCATTCGCCGAGCTCGTCGCCCGTATCCAGGCGCTCGGACGACGCGCGCACAGAGCCGCTCCCCCGGTGCTGGAAAGGTCCGGTATCCGCCTGGACCCGCATCGCTTCGTCGTGACCAGAGACGGCGAACCGGTCTCCTTGTCGCGCAAAGAGTTCGCGGTGCTGGCCGAACTGCTGCGTGCGGACGGCGGCGTGGTGTCGGCGGAACAGCTCTTGGAAAAGGCGTGGGACGAGCACATCGACCCGTTCACCGGCGTGGTGCGGTACACGATCATGAACGTGCGGCGGAAGCTCGGTGCGCCGCCGGTGATCGAAACCGAGCCCGGCGTGGGGTACCGGATCCGATGAGCGGGCGCACCATCCGGTTGCGGCTCACGCTGCTGTACGCGACGGCGTTCTTCGTCGCGGGCGCCGTGCTCATCGCGCTGATGTACTTCTATCTGAACCAGTCTCTGGAGCGGCGGCCCGGAGCCGCGGCGCACAGAGTAGTGCAGGAGTTCCTGGTCAACCGTGCCGAGCGCACCCATACTCGGGTCTCCCCTGAGCTGTACAAGGCGCTGACCGAGCAGGCCGAGCAGAATCGGCGGGACACGTTGCGCACCATGCTGATGTGGTCACTGGTGTCCTTGGGCGCGGTGGGGATCGCCGCGGGAGGCTTCGGCTGGTTGATGGCCGGACGCGCCCTGCACCCGTTGCAACGAATTACAGCGACCGCGCGGCGGGTGGCCGACACCAGCCTGCACGAGCGCATCGCGCTCGACGGCCCGCAGGACGAAATCAAGGATCTGGCCGATACTTTCGACGCGATGCTGGAACGCCTGGACCGCGCGTTCGACGGACAACGCCGGTTCGTCGCGAACGCCTCGCACGAACTGCGCACACCGCTGACCATCAACCGGACGCTGATCGAAGTGGCGCTGGACGATCCGGACGTCCCCGAATCCACTCGCAGGCTCGGCTGCACACTGCTCGAGGTCAACCACCGCCACGAACGCCTCATCGACGGCCTGCTGGTGCTGGCCACGACCGAACAGCGGCTGACCGAACACCGCCGCGCCGATCTCGCCGACATCGCCAGGGACGCGGTCGCGACGCACGCCGGCCGAGTCGGCGTCCGGATCACCGCCGACCTCGAATCTGCCCCCGTCGTCGGCGACCGGCTGCTGCTGGAACGCCTCGCCCACAATCTGCTCGACAACGCCGTCCGCTACAACGTCCCCGAACACGGTTGGGTCACCGTCCGTTCCCGCGCCGTCGGCGACCATGCCGAACTCACCGTGGGGAACAGTGGCCCCTCGGTCCCGGCCTTCGAAGTGGACGGGCTCTTCGAACCGTTCCGGAGGCTGGCCACCTCCGAGCGGCTCGCCGACTCCGGCTCGCGCGGCGCCGGGTTGGGTTTGTCCATCGTTCGCTCGGTCGCGCGGGCTCATGGCGGCACGGTCGGTGCGGTGGCGCGCCCGGACGGCGGGCTCGAGGTGACGGTCGATCTCCCGCTTGCCCAGGGGTAGCGCGATACCGGTAATGGCCGGGCGAGTCCGACGCCTGCACCACACCCGGTGCAGGCCGAGGACGTCCGAGAAGACGGTCAGTAGTTGTGGCAGGTGTCCACGATGACCCGCATTTTGTCCCGGTGCTCCTGTGCACGCGGCGAATCCCGATGCTGCTCGAACTTGCGCTTGGCGTCCGGGTGCGTGTCCAGGAACTCCTTCGCCCGCTGCTTGCGCTGATCCACCGGCAGGCTGAGGAACTCCTGCAGCTTGGCCTTCCGATCGGGGTGCGCGTCGAGGCGGGCGGCGAACTCCGGGAACTGGGCGTGCACGGCGGCATCGATCTGCGCGAAGCTGCACGTCGTCTCCAGCAGCCCGCCCCCAGGACCCGGCTGCGCGAAGGCGGTCGCCGGAACCAGCAGCGCGCCCGCGGCGACCAGGCCGCCGAGTGCGACGGTCGCTCGGAGGAATCTCGTCATGTCGGATAACCCTTTCCGTTGGACATCGGGCCACGGCGACGTGACCCGGCGCCTAGTCCATCAGGAAGGGTGTTCGGCCGGCGCTAGGAAACCGGCACCCGCTCTCGGACCGCCGATCTCGGCGTCGCGCTGAGCGTCTTGCCCAGGTCGGCGCGCAGGGCGGCGGCCGAATCGAGCAGATAGTTCTGCCGGACGCGCCACGGATGACGGTCGCCCTGGTGCGGGAACTCGCCGATCGAGCGCTGGATGTAGCCGGAGGCCAGATCCAGCAGCGGACGCTGGTCCAGCTTGCCCCGCGGCTCGGGCACCACGGCGGCATAGCCCTTGCGGTCCATGTGGGCGAGCACCTTGCACACCAGCCGGGAAGTGAGGTCGGCCCGCAACGTCCACGAGGCGTTCGTGTACCCGATGCACACGGCGAAATTGGGCACGCCGGTGATCATGGTCCCCTGCCAGACGAACTGCTCGGACAGGTCGACCCGCGCGCCGTCGACACTGGGGGTGATGCCGCCGAAGGCGCGCAATTGCAGACCCGTGGCGGTGACCACGACATCCGCCTCCAGCACTCGGCCGGACTCCAGTCGAATGCCGTCCGGCACAAAGGTATCGATGTGATCGGTGACGACCTCGGCCTTCCCCTTCTTCATCGCCTTGAAGAAGTCCGCGTCGGGCACGGCGCACAGGCGCTGATCCCAGGGGTTGTAGCTGGGTGTGAAGTGCTCGGCGACGAGCTCGTCGTCCTTCAGGATTCGCGTGGTGAAGCCGGTGAGCAGTTTCCGCGCGGCTTCCGGGCGGCGACGGCAATACTGATAGAAGCCGATCGCGAACAGGATGTTCTTGGTGCGAATCGCCCGGTGCGCCAGCCGGGCCGGAAGCACTGCGCGGATCTTGTCGGCGAGCTTGTCGCGGCTTGGTACGGCGCTGATCCAGGTGGGCGTGCGTTGCAGCATCGTCACCAGTTCGGCTTGTTCGGCCAGCGCGGGAACCAGCGTGACCGCGGTGGCGCCGCTGCCGATCACGACGACGCGCTTACCGCGGTAGTCGAGGTCCTCCGGCCAGAACTGCGGGTGCACCATCGTTCCGGAGAAGGCGGAGATGCCCGGGAATTCCGGTGCGTACGGCCGCTCGTAGTCGTAGTACCCGGCGCAGGAATACAGGAAGCCGCAGGTGAGGGTCCGTGTTTCGACGGCGCCCGCCGCGTCGCGGTGCTCGAGCGTCAGCGTCCAGCGCGCGGCCTGACTGTCCCAGTCCGCGGCGAGCACTTTCGTGCGATAGCGGATGTGCCGGTCGATGCCGTATTCCGTCGCGGTCTCGGTGATGTAGCGCAGGATCGACGGGCCATCGGCGAGTGACTTGGACTCCAGCCACGGCTTGAAGGGATAGCCGAGAGTGAACATGTCGGAGTCCGAACGAACACCGGGATACCGGAACAGATCCCAGGTGCCGCCGAGCGTGTCACGCGCCTCCAGAATGGCGTAAGTCTTTCCGCGGCACTCGGTCTGCAGCCGGTAGGCCGCGCCGATGCCGGACAGGCCTGCGCCCACGATCACGACATCGAGGTATTCCGGCGGTGCGGCGGTCTCCGTCATGCCTCCAGTGTGCGAGCCCGATGGACCGCATTCTTGACTTGGCGCGACAACTATTTGATTCTGGACGACATGTCGGTGATTCGGTCGGCGGGCCTGCGCGGGTTCCGTGCCACCGTGGCCGAACTGGGCGGGGACGCCGAGGCGCTGGCCGCGGCATGCGGCCTGCCTTCCGCCGCGCTCGACGCCGATGACCTGCTCGTTCCCGACGAGCAGGTGGCCGCGGTGCTGGAGCTGGCCGCGCACCGACTGCAGTGTCCCGACCTGGGCCTGCGGATCTCGCATCGCCAAGACCTCGACATGCTCGGTCCGCTGGCGCTGGCCATCCGCAACTCACCGTCGGTGGCCGACGCGCTCGCGTGCTCGGCGCGCTATCTGTTCCTGCACGCGCGTTCACTGAGCCTCACGCTGGAACCGGACCCCTATGCCGAGCGCGGCGTGATTGCGCTGCGGTACGGGGTGCAGCCGGGACTGCCGACGCCCGTCCAGGGCACCGACCTGGGGCTGGCGTTCTTGCATCGCACCATCCAGCGCCTGGTGGACGACCGCTACGGTTTGCGTTCGGTCGAGCTGCCCTACCGGCCGGCGGCGCCGATCGCGAGCTACGAGGAGTTCTTCAGCGCACCGGTGCGCATCGAGCGGCCGTCCGCGGCGCTGCGATTGCCGCGCAACCTGGCGACCCGCCCACTCACCGGCGGCGACGAAAACCTGCATCGGCTGGCCATGGCGTTCCTCGCCGAGCAATCCGGCGGCGCAGACACGGCGATCGCACCCAAGGTGCGCGCGGCAGTGCGTCAGTTGCTCGGTACGGCGGCTCCCGAGATCGGGTCTGTCGCACGGCTTCTGATGGTGCATCCGCGCACGCTGCAACGGCGCCTGGCCGCCGAGCACACCTTGTTCGCCGCGATCTTGGACGAGGTCCGCAGCGATGCGGCGCGGCGGTATCTGACCACGACGGATATGCCGATGAGTCAGATCGCCTCGCTGATCGGGTTATCGGAACAGGCGACGTTCACGCGGTGCGCCCGAAGATGGTGGGGGACAACTCCCACCGCGTTGCGTCGTGCCGGTTCTCCTGGAATCACCCAGCAGCACAACACTTTCGGGTGACAGGACGACAACGGTCCAGCCTCCGATCCGCCCATTTCGGTAACGGTTGCCCAGAAAAGCCGCCGAACCATTCCGGCCGCGACGTCCGGTCTCTACCGTCGAATATCGGGTAGGTGTGCGCCGGAAGGGGGATCCCATGGGCAAGCGAAGAGTCGGCACAGCCACCCCCGTGGTGATGGCGGAGCCGAACGTCGGCGAGGCGGCGGTATGAACCCCGATACCTGGCAAGGAAGCGTGGCGGACGCGCTGAACCGCATCCCCGGACTGACCGCACCCCAGCACTCGTTCCTCGCCGAAGCGCTGGCGGAGCCGGACCGGCGTCTACTCGTTCATCGCAACGTGGCACATCCGCCGGACGATCACGCACACGCGCTGCTGATCTGCGGCACAGGGCTTTTCGCGTTGCGTTTCACCGCGGACGTTCCGGTGCGGCTGGACCGGATCCGCCACCATGTCGAGGCGAAGTTCGGCAAGGTGCAGTTCGGGCGCGAGAAGGTCGTCCCGCACGACGTGCAGATCGTGCTGCTCGTCCCCGGCGAGATCGGCGTCCGCGAGGACAGCAGATTCGCCCTCGCCGGACCGGCCGAGCTCGATCGGGTGATCCGCGCACGTGATCGGCAGTTGCGGCCGAGCCGGGTGGGGGCGATCGCGAGAACCGTCGCCGACCAGGCCACCGAGTACGACCTGGTGGAGATCGAGGAACCGCCGGACGAAGCTCCAGCCCTGCTCGACCGGTCGGACGTCACCGCAGCACAGCGCGATGCGGCGCTGCACCGGCCGTTCCAGCACTGGATGACCTTCCTCGATCCCGATCAGGAGGCGCTGGTGTCGCGCACGTACACCGGCCCCGCACGCCTGGCCGGTCCGGCGGGCACCGGCAAGACGGTCGTGGCGTTGCACCGCATGGCAAGGCAGGCGAAACGATCCACCGGACGTCAGCTGTACACGACCTTCGTCAAGACGCTGGCGAACTGCCAGGAGACCTACTTCCGCCTGCTCGCGCCCGGGACCGAGGGACGTGTCCAGTTCGCCAG
>NZ_BDBA01000220.1 GCF_001612745.1 Nocardia amamiensis NBRC 102102
GAGCCGATCCTCGGCGCTGGCCGACATCCTGACCGCCGACTGCGGGGCGGTCGCCGCCGACCATCCGTCCGCGTTCGCGCAGGCGGTCACCGACGTGCTGGCTATGCCGCAGGCCGGGCGGCGCAGGGCCGCGCGCAGTCGCGCCGAGCAGTTCACCTGGCCGCGGGCCGTGGCGGGCATGCTCGCGGTGCTCGGCCGCTAGCTGTACGGCACGCGAGCCCGAGGGCGGTTCAGCAGGCCGCCGGTTTCGACGGGCAGTTGAGGTGCACGTCGAGGACGCGGGCGCCGGGGCCCTCGGAGCCGAGCCGGTCGTGTTCGTTGACCAGGCGGCAGCTGCCCAGCGACAGGCAGCCGCAGCCGATGCAGCCGGTGAGGTTGTCACGTAGGCGGACCAGCTGGGTGATGCGGTCGTCCAGGTCGGCACGCCAGACGGTCGACAGGGTCTCCCAGTCGCGCCGGGTGGGGGTGCGGCCCTCGGGCAGCTGATCGAGGGCGGCCCGGATCTCGCTCAGCGGTATGCCGACGCGCTGGGAGATGCGGATGAAGGCGACCCGGCGCAGCGTCTCGCGAGCGTATCTCCGTTGGTTCCCGCTGGTGCGTCTGCTGGTGATGAGCCCTTCGCGTTCGTAGAAGTGCAACGCGGAGACCGCGACTCCACTACGCTCGGAGAGCTGGCCGGGGGTCAGCTCTTTCGCCCGCCAATCGGCTGTCGACATGCACACTCCTCCAATCACCTCAACAATACTTCAGGTTAGTGAGCCGGGAGGCGGATTCGGCAGCACGGGCCGCAGCACCCGCAGCGGCGGCACAGCGGCAAAGATTTCCGTGCTCTCCGGGCCGCGGCGAACTACGGTCTGATCATGGGAGCAGATGCTGTGTCCGCGCGGCGCGAGGGTCCGGACCCGCAGGGACCCGAGCAGGACGATGCGCGCCTCGCGGTGACCTCCGAAGTCGGTTCGTTGCGCACGGTGCTGCTGCACCGCCCTGGCAACGAGCTGCGCAGGCTGACGCCGCGCAACAACGATCAACTGCTGTTCGACGGCATCCCCTGGGTGGAACGCGCGCAGCAGGAGCACGACACCTTCGCCGGCGTCCTGCGCGCACGTGGCACCGAGGTGCTGCTGCTGCCGGACCTGCTCGCCGAGACGCTCGCGGTCAGCGGCGCCGCCCGCATCCAGGGCATCTCGGCCGCGGTCGACGCGCGCAGGCTGGGGCACACGCTGGCCGACGAGCTGGCCGCCTTCCTGCGCGGGGTCCCGGCAAGGGAATTGGCCGAGATCCTGATGGCGGGCATGACGTTCGACGAATTGCCGTTCGGACCGGACGCCGCCTCGCTGGTCCGCCGCATGCATCACGGCGCGGATTTCGTCATCGATCCGCTGCCCAATCTGCTGTTCACCAGGGATTCCTCGTTCTGGGTCGGTCCGCGCGTCGCGATCACCTCGCTCGCGCTGCCCGCCCGGAGCCGGGAGACTTCGCTCACCGATCTCATCTACGCCTTCCACCCCCGCTTCCTCGGCGTGCGGCGCGCCTACGAATCGCACACCGCTCCGATCGAGGGCGGTGATGTGCTGCTGCTGTCCGACGGCGTCGTGGCAGTGGGCGTGGGGGAGCGCACCTCGCCCGCGGGGGCGGAAGCCTTGGCCCGCAGCTTGTTCGACGACGACCTGGCGCACACCGTGCTGGTGGTGCCGATCGCGCAGACCCGCGCGACCATGCACCTGGACACGGTGTGCACCATGGTCGACGCCGACGCCGTGGTGATGTACCCGGCGGTTCGGGACTCACTGTGCGCGTTCACGATTCACAAGGAGGACGACTACGGCGGACGGCAGGGCGGCGGCCGGGTCGCCATGCGCGGTCCCGACCCGTTCCTGCCCGCGGCCGCCGACGCGATGGGCATCGGCAAGCTGCGGGTGATCGACACCGGGCTGGACGGCGTCACCGCAGAACGCGAGCAATGGGACGATGGCAACAACACCCTCGCTCTCGCCCCCGGCGTGGTCGTCGCCTACGAGCGCAACGAGATGACGAACGCCAGACTGGAGGACGCGGGCATCGAGGTGTTGCGCATTCCCGGATCGGAGTTGGGTTCCGGCCGCGGTGGACCCCGCTGCCTGTCCTGTCCGCTGTCCCGAGACGACGTGTGAGTAGGCCATGTTCACCATTACGGTGTCGCATGATTCGGCCGTGCCGCCCTACGAGCAGCTGCGCCTCGGCATCATCGCCCAGGTGCGGTCCGGTGAGCTGACGGCCGGGACCAAGATCCCGACCGTCCGGGCGTTGGCCGCCCAGCTCGGCCTCGCCCCGAACACGGTGGCCAGGGCCTACCGCGAGCTGGAGGCCGACGGAGTGGTCGAGACCCGGGGCAGACAGGGGTCGTTCATCGCGTCGTCGGGCGACCCGACGCGGGACGTGGCGGGGCGGGCCGCCACCGCGTACGTCGCGACGGTGCGCCGATTGGGGTTGGACGACGACGCCGCTCTGCGATACGTGCGGGCCGCTCTGGAAGCTTGACGACCGGCGGCAGCCGCAAATCAGACACCTCTACCGCCAGCTGGGCAGCCAGAGGTGGTCGTGCCAGTTGCTCGGTGTGATCGGCAAGGCGGTGAGGATGGGCCACAGCCAGATGAAGTTGGCGATCACCAGGCCGAGATACAGGCACACCGCGAGCAGGCCGAGGCTGCGCCGTTCGCTCGGCGGCGCGGACAGGTAGGTCCCGACGGGGCTGCGCGGTATCGGGCTCGGGCGCGCGGGGCCCAGGATGTCGCCGAGCACCAGCGCCACGCCCATCACCAGGAACGGAGCCATCGGGACGGCGTAGAAGTAGTACATCTGCCGGTCCAGCGTGGCGAACCAGGGCAGCAGTGCCGCGCCGTAGGCGACCAGCACCGCGCCGTAACGCCAGTCGCGCCGGACCAGGGCGCGCCACAGCATCCAGGCCAGCACCGGGACCGCGATCCACCAGAGGGCGGGCGTCCCGATCAGCATCACGGCCTTCACACACTGGGTCTGGCCACAGCCGGTGACGCCGCTGTCGGCGTAGTAGTACAGCATCGGGCGCAGGCCCATCGGCCACGTCCAGGGCTTGGACTCCCAGGGGTGATGATTGCCCGCCGAGTTGGTCAGCTCGGTGTGGAATTCCAGCGACCTGGCATTGAAGTACCACAGCGAACGCAGGGCGCCCGGCACCACGTGCGACCAGAATCCGCCGGTGCCGATCGCGTCCGTCGGAGCCGACGGATTGCCCGGCATGTATCGGTACACCCCGGTCTCGCTGGCGAACCAGGCCCAATAGCTGGCCAGATAGACCCCGAGCGGCACGAGTACCAGTGCGTACAGCGCGGGGCCGATATCGCGAACGGCGACGCCGAGCCAGGGGCGGCGGACGTGATAGGCCCGCCGCGCCGAGAGATCGAAGTAGACGCTCAGCAGGCCGAAGGCGGCGATGAAATAGATGCCGGACCACTTGGTTCCGCAGGCCAGCCCGAGGAGCACGCCCGCACCGAAGCGCCACCAGCGCACACCGAGGCGCGGCCCCCAGTCCGTCACGCCGATCCGGCCCTCGGCGTCCGCCCTGGCGATCCGGGCGCGGACCTCGTCCCGGTCGACGATGAGACAACCGAAGGCGGCGGTCACGAACAGCGCCATGAAGATGTCGAGCATGCCGATGCGCGACGAGACGAAGGTGACACCGTCGGCGATGAGCAGGATGCCCGCGATCGCGCCGATCAGGGTGGAGCGCGCCATCCGGCGCACGATCCGGATGACCAGCAGCACCAGCACGGTTCCGGCGACCGCGGCGGTAAAGCGCCACCCCCAGCCGTTGTAGCCGAACATCGCCTCGCCGATCGCGATGAGCTGCTTGCCGACCGGCGGGTGCACCACCAGGCCGTAGCCGGGATTGTCCTCCACCCAGCCGCCGGTGAGCATCTGCCAGGCCTGCGGGGCGTAGTGCTTCTCGTCGAACACCGGCGTGCCCGCGTCGGTCGGATAGTTGAGCATCGTGAACCGCGTCACCGCCGCAATCGCGGTGAGGAACGCCGTCACCAGCCACCCCCGCAACCGGTCGGCCGGCCCGAAGTCGGGCGCGGGCCGCAGCGGCGCCGGACTCGACCAGGAGGGCACGGTCCCGAACCGTGCGGTCGCACGCTGGTCGGTCACCTGAGTCACGCCCCGATCGTATGCGGTGCCGCTGCTCCGGGTCTTCAGGCCGTACCAGTCGGGTGACGCAACAGTTGCGTTCAGGTCCTGCGTTGGGTGCCACCCGGGTTGTGGGCGTACCCGATTCCAGCCACATCTCCTTTCCTCGCCGTCAGAGCATGAAGTCGCGGTAGCGCGGGTCGGCGATCACTCGTCGTCCAGGCTTGGTGATCCGCCACGTCCGGGTGCCGGGGAAGTGGCGTACCCAGCCGAGATACGACAGCGACTGCAACGCCGCCTGTGCGGTGTTCTTCGGCAATCCGACCAGCAGGTGAAGCTGCCGGAGGGTGAGCGGTCGATCGGCCAGAGCGGCAAGCACCTTCGCCTGTGGCTCACTCAACGCCATCGTCTTGCCCGGGGCGGCCCGCGCTGCGCTCGCGGAGATAGCGTTCAGCGACGACCTTCCGCGGGCACGGCGGGGTGCATCTCCGGTGGATCTTCAGCAAGCCGCGGGCGTGCGTCTCGTCCGCGGGCATATTGCCGTCCATGCAATAGTCCTCGCACCAGCTCCGGCGCTCCGTCATCGCTGCTCGCCCCCCGTATCCACGGTCCGGCCGATGTAGGCGCTTGCGGATAGGTACTGCCCGCAGCGCGGGCCGTGCCCGGAGTGGACGTTGCGGATGAAATGGGCATGGTCCAGGCTGCGAAAGACACCATCCTGCCAACAGTTCCGGTGAAGGTGCCGCCACAGCTCAGCGTCGGCGAGAGTGATGGTCACCGGTTGATCATTCTCCCGCTCGATACGTTCGACCACCTCGCGGAACGGCACCGACTCGTCCGGTTCTTCGCCCAGTTCGATTAGCCACGGAAGCACCCAGAACAGCAGGATCAGCAGACCGCCGACAGCCGCCATGACGATCAGGACAACAGCGAGTTCGGACATGCGCGAGAACCCCCTCGTGTGGTGTGGCCGGGTAGCACCCGGCGCCGGGGAGGTCGGGGCTCAACCCGGCGCCGGGGGCCGACCTCAGAGTCGCAACGATCACACCGCGATCTGTCCCACACCGGGACAGCTGGATAGCATGGGGTTTTGGTGCTGCCGAGGGAGTGCACATGAGCGACTACCAGCAGGACGAGGGCCGCTTCATCGGCCGCCAGGTACGCACCATCCGTGCTCGGCGCGGTATCTCCCAACAGGTTCTAGCCGATCGGGTCGGCGTCAGCCGGGGCGCAATCGCCAAGTACGAGAACGGGGAACGGCCCGTCGACTCTCGCCGCACGCTTCATGCGTTGGCGACTGCACTCAGGGTCGACGTGGGTGATCTGACCGGACACGATCAAGACAAGCTCGATCCGATCGCCGCAGCGTTTCAGATGGCGGTTCCCGAGGTCGAAACGCTGTTGTGGACACACGGCAATGTCACCGACACCCGCGCGCCGGTCACGCTGGGCGAGCTGTCCATCCTCGCCGAGAAAGCCATGTCACTCATCCAGGACGGCGACTACGCAGCGCTCGCGCCGATGCTCGCGCCGATGCTGACCGACTCATTCCGTCACATCCGTGACACCGACACTGAACAAGCGTGGGACGTGCACGGGCTGATCCTGTTCGGACTCGGCGCCGCGCTCCGCAACCGCGGGTTTCACTCGCTGGCATGGACGGCCGCGCAGGAATCCGAGCGCATCGCGCTGCGAACAGGAACCGTCACGGCAACCGCAGCGGCAGCGTTCCGGCGCGGTCAGGTGATGCTCCGACACCCCGGTGCCCTGCCCGCCGCGCTCGAGCATGTCGAGACCACGGCTGAGAAGGTCGCGCCCGACGTGCGGACGGTCGGTGATGTCGAGACACTGGGAATGCTGTGGCTGCAAGCCTCCTTGGTCAAGGCTGCTCTCGGCGGTGACCCGGAACCGTACCTTGCGGAAGCGGCCGAACAGGCGAGCAGGCTCGACCAGGTGGAGCGCGGCAACTCGATCTTGAGGAACACGACGTTCGGTCCGGCCAATGTGGCCCTGTGGCGTATGTCCGCAGCAATGGAGCGCAGCGAACCGGGGGACGTGCTCGCCCTGGCGCCCGAGCTGTCGCCCGCCGACCTCCCATCGGAAGGTCGGCGGGCGCAATACTTCGTGGAAATCGGCCGCGCCCACGCCATGCAGCGCAACTATCGAGAGGCCCTGTATGCGATTCTGCGCGCCGAGACGGCATCACCGCAGTACGCCAGGGGCCTCACACACGTTCGGGAGTTGGTCGGGCACATGATGCGCTCGGCCCGGCGGGACCTCACCAGCGGTGAACTCGGCCGCCTGGCGCGGCGGGTTGGTGTTGTTCCCGCCTAGCCGGTCACGTCCCTCTCTCTGCTGCAGTGCCCGATCGCACCGCCCGCCTCGTGTTGCTGACTGTTCACAAGATCGCTGACCAGTATGTTCACCCGTCCGCGCTGGTCAGCGCCATCGAACCCAACTCATGTGTGATGTCATTCGAACGCCACCTGGCAGGCGAACCCGCTGGTCACCAGGCAAACAACAGCACCGCCAGGGCCGACGCCGTACCGGTGTCCGAACGGCATGGGTGCTGGTCGTTGAGCGCTATCTCTGGGAACGGGTCGGAGGACGGGACCGGTTACCAGTGCGCCTTGGGTGCGGACGTCGCGAACGTCAGGGCTTATACGTGCGTGTCGCCGCTCTGGACTGCACGACCGTGGAGTGGCCGGATACCGAGCGGCCGGTCGAGCACGATTTCCGTCAGGAGACGACGTCGGCCAGCCGATCGACCTGGTCTACATCGCTTCCGTAGCAATAGAGCATCAACTCGTCGGCGCCGAGATCCTCGAATTGGGCCATGGCCGTGCGGATTTCGTTCGGTGTGGTGAGCATTCCGGAGACCATGGAGTCGGCGCGTCCGGTGAACCGGTAGTAGGCGCCCATCGCGGCGCGGGCGTCGTCGATGACCTCCTGTGGGCCGAGCGCCGCGTTCACCTGGGCGACGATGCGGGGTGCGCCGGACCTGCCGTGGTCCTTCCAGGAACGGCGCACGGTGTCGAACAGGCCACCCGCCCACGACGGCGCGGCCGCGGCGAGAAACCCTCCGCCCCAACGGCCCACCCGCTCCAGCGCCGCCGGTTGGAAGCCGCCGAACAGGATTTCGGGGCCTTCCGGCCGCAGCGGCGCGGGTCCGACCGGACCGCACTCTTCGCTGTGTGGAGCGCCGGACCACAGGCGGCGCATCAGAGAGAGTTGCTCATCGAGGCGGCGGCCGCGGGTGCGCAGGTCGGTGCCGGAGGCATGGTGGTCGTCGGCGCGTCCACCGACGCCGAGGCCGAGCACCAGGCGGCCGCCGGACATCCGGTCGAGAGTCGCGACCTGTTTGGCGAGCAGTACCGGGTCACGCAACGGCGCGAGCAGGACTTCGGTCTGGACATTGATCCGGGTGGTCGCCCCGGCGATCGTGGCGAGCGCGATCAGCGGTTCGGGGTTGTCGTACACCAACCGGTCGAGCAGGCCGAGCGTGCGGAAAGGGCCCGCGTCGGCGCGCCGGGCCCAGTCGAGCAGGGCGGCGGGATCGGAGATGGGCAGGCCGAGGCCGACATGCATGGGGGTCCTCCAGAGGAGCAAAGCGGAATGGGAAGGGTGCCGCCCGCCGAAGACCTCGAAGCGAGGTGGGGCTCCCATTCTGCGGCTGTACTTCTGGGGAGCGCCGGATCGGTTCCTTGGAACGAACGTTGTTCGTCGAGACGAATCTAGACGAACGCTGTTCGTTCCGCAAGCGCCTGCACTCTCCTGGGACAGCGGCGCGTCCACGCCGGTCGGTACGCTGGCCCAGGGCAATCATCGGCTCGTCGCCGCAAGACACGGAAGGATCCATGTCCAACCTGATCAATCTCGAACAGGTCCACAAGAGCTTCGGGATCAAGCCGTTGCTGGACAACGTGTCGCTCGGCGTGCACGCGGGCGAACGGATCGGGGTCGTCGGCCTCAACGGAGGCGGTAAGACCACCCTGCTCGAGGTGCTCACCGGCATCGAGGAGCCGGACAGCGGCCGGGTCAGCAGGCTCGGTGGCTTGCGTATGGCGGTCGTCACCCAGCGCGGCACGCTGCCCAAGGGCGCGACGGTGGGCTCGGTGGTCCTGGCCGGTCTCGCCGATGACGCGATGACCGACGGCGTCGCCGAACACGAATGGGCCGCCAACCCGCGCATTCGCTCGGTGCTGGAGGGTATCGGCATCGCCGATCTCGGCATGGACACCCCGGTCGACAATCTCTCCGGCGGCGAACGACGCCGGGTCGCGCTCGCCGCCGCGCTGGTGCGCGAGCTCGACCTGCTGGTACTCGACGAGCCGACCAACCACCTCGACGTGGAAGGCGTGCAGTGGCTGGCCGAACATCTGCTGAGCCGCCGCAGCGCACTGGTCGTGGTGACCCACGACCGCTGGTTCCTCGACACCGTCGCCACCAACACCTGGGAAGTGGTCGGCGGCAAGGTGGAGAGCTACGAGGGCGGTTACGGCGACTGGATCTTCGCCCGCGCCGAGCGCGCCCGTCAGGCGGACGCCTCCGAGGCGCGGCGGCGCAACCTGGCCCGCATAGAACTGGCCTGGCTGCGGCGCGGTCCGCAGGCCCGCACCTCCAAGCCGCGCTACCGGGTCGAGGCCGCCGAAGCCTTGATCGCGGACGTGCCGCCGCCGCGCGACAGCGTCTCACTGGCCGCGTTCGCGCGGAAGCGCCTCGGGCGCGTCGTGGTCGAGCTCGAGGACGCCACGCTCGCCACCCCCGACGGCCGGGAACTGGTGCGTGATCTGACCTGGCGGCTGGCGCCGGGCGAACGCGTCGGCCTGGTCGGCGTCAACGGTTCGGGCAAGACGACGCTGCTGCGTGCATTGGCCGGAGACACCGGGCCGAATGGCTCGGCCCTGGCCGCGGGCAAGCGCGTTCAGGGCCAGACCGTGCAGATCGGCTGGCTGCGGCAGGAACTCGACGATCTGCCGACCGAGCTGCGCGTGCTGGAGGCGGTGCAGCAGGTGGCGCAGCGAATCATGCTCGGCGACAAGGAGGTCTCCGCGGGCCAGCTGGCCGAGCGGCTCGGCTTCAGCCCCGCGCGGCAGCGCACGCCGGTCGGCGACCTGTCCGGCGGCGAGCGCCGCCGCCTACAGCTGACCCGCATCCTGATGTCCGAGCCGAACGTCCTGCTGCTCGACGAGCCGACCAACGACCTGGACATCGACACGCTGCAACAGCTGGAGGACCTGCTCGACAACTGGGCGGGCACGCTGGTGGTGATCAGTCACGACCGCTACCTCATCGAGCGCATCTGTGACTCCACCTGGGCACTGTTCGGCGACGGCAAGCTCACCAACTTGCCCGGCGGCATCGAGGAATACCTGGACAAGCGCGCCGCGCTGATCGCAGGCCGAACCCGCGCGACGGCACCGGAAGCCAAGCCCGCCGACGCGACCGCCACCGATTCCGCGGCCTACCGCGCCGCCCGCAAAGAGCTGACCCGCCTGGAACGCGCCATCGACAAACTGTCCGACCGCGAGCAGCGTCTGCACGCCGCACTGGCCGACGCCGCCACCGAACCGGACAAGCTGGTCACCTTGGGTGCGGAACTGAAGCAGGTCATCGCGGAGAAGGAGACCGCGGAGGAGCGCTGGCTGGAGCTGGCCGAGGGCGTGTAGTTCGCCGGGCTCGCCGCCGTCGGCCACTCGAAGCGGGCGGCGGCGGCGATCCTAGCCCGGGCCACGGGGCTCGACCATCCGCCGATACGCGGCGGCTGGACCTGCCTCGAGCAACCGATAGGGCGCATGTGGTGCACCCCGAGCGGCAACAGGCTGCACAGCACGGAAACCGCGGCGCGAGAATCGAACACAACCAGGGGACGATGCTCGGCACGGCGACCTGTTGCGCCAGATACCCAAGGGGGGTATGTTTCGGATGTCGGGATACCCCCCGGATGTATGACAAAGATGGAGCGAAGGAGTCGGACATGCCCACCACCACCTACACCGTCACTGGGATGACCTGCGGGCACTGCGTCGGCTCCGTCAAGACCGAGATCGGCAAGATCGATGGTGTGACCAGTGTCGACGTCGATCTCGCCAGCGGCGCGGTCCGGGTCGACAGCACCGCGCCGATCGCCGATGCCGATATCGTCGCCGCCGTCGACGAGGCGGGCTACGAAGTCGCCGTCTGATCCCGCTTCCGCGCGGCTCCTCGCACACTCGCGAGGAGCCACGTGCGCATGGGGGTGCTACGCCTGAGCCGCCAGGCGGACGAAGGCCGCTGTGTCGAGCGTCTCGCCGCGCGCGGTGGGCGAAATGCCAGCGGCGAGCAGGCGGCGTTCGGCTTCGGCGGGCGAGCCCGCCCACGCGGCGAGTGCGGCGCGGAGAGTCTTGCGGCGCTGCGCGAATGCGGCGTCGACGACCTCGAAGACGCGGCGGCGGTGCTCGTCGTCCATCGGCCACGGCGGCTGGGCGAAGCGCTCGATCCGGACCAGGCCGGACTCGACCCGCGGTACCGGCCAGAACACCTGGGTGCCAACCGCGCCCGCGCGCCGGACCGTCCCGAAGAAACCCGCTTTCACACTCGGCACGCCATAGATGCGGCCGCCGGGCTCGGCGGCGAGCCGATCGGCCACCTCGGCCTGCACCATCACCAAAGCCACTGCGATGCTCGGCAATTCGGCCAGCAGATGCAGCAGCACCGGCACCGCCACGTTGTACGGCAGGTTGGCCACCAGCGCCGTCGGCGCGGCGGGGAGATCCGTGGCGCAGACGCGCAGCGCGTCCGCCTCGACCACCGACAGCCGGGCCGCCAGTTCCGGCGCGCGATCCGCGACGGTCACCGGAAGATGCCGCGCGAGCACGGGATCGACCTCGACCGCGACCACCGAATCCACCACATCCAGCAGTGCGAGCGTCAGCGAACCCAGACCCGGCCCGACCTCGAGCACCACATCGGCGCGCCCGACGCCCGCGGCCGCGACGATCCGCCGCACCGTGTTCGCGTCGTGCACGAAGTTCTGCCCGAGCTGCTTGGTCGGCCGGATCCCGAACCGTTCGGCCAGCACGCGCACCTCGGCGGGACCGAGCAGTGCGGCACTTCCGCGAGCGGCAATCTCAGGTTCGGACATCTCGAGAATCTATCAACCGCGTGTCGACGCGACCTCTCCCGCTCACGCCTGTCTCGCCGTCCATCTGCCGCAAACCGGCCCCGCACGCGGAAGCGTCGGCATCCGATCCCGCAAGGCGCGACACTGCCGAATCCACCCGCAGTGACACATCCAGCTCGGATTGAGCATCCTGCGGCGACGCGCGGACACCGCCGAGGCGACGCGTCAGCTGATGCCGAGCCTGCTCGTGCAGGCGGGCCAGGCGCCCCAGCCCTGCCGTTGCCGGGTGATCTCGGCGATGGCGATCTGCTCTTCCCTGGTCGCCAGGTCGGCGCGCGGCGCGTACTTCAAACCACCCTGCCGCTCCCAGGTGCTCTGGTCGAACTGCACGCCGCCGTAGTAGCCGTTGCCGGTGTTGATCGACCAGTTGCCGGTCGACTCGCAGCGGGCCAGCGCGTCCCAGATCGCGCCGTCGCGCACCGGCGGCACCTCGGTGCCCGGCTTGGCGCCCTTGCGGACGGTCTTCGGCTGCGCGGCGACGGACACCGTGGAGCCGATCGGCGTGCGGTCGACTTCCTGGCCGTTGACCATGGTGACCGCGAACGTGACGTCCTGGACACCGGGCTTGCCGGCTGATTCCACGACGGTGCGGCTCATGTTCAAGGTCGGGTCTTCGATGACGTTCTCCGGCGGATCCAGGGGCACCGTCTCGGTGTGCCGCTCGACCCGCTTGCGCGTCACCGTGACGCGCAAGCCATTCGTCAGCGGGGTCGACGCGGCGGGTTCGACGGAGTCCTGCTCGATCAGCGGGATGCCCGCGACCTTCAGGAACTCACCGACCGTGGGGGCGGCCAGACGAACGTCCACCGGATTGCCGATGCCGTCGACCAGGGAGACCATGCGCGGGGTCGCGATGAGCAGCGCCGCGCCTTGCAGCGGCAGCTTCTCCTCGCGCGCCGGCGAGACGTACACCTCTTTCGGGATCTTCAGCTGCTCGAGCGCCTCCCCGGCGGTCACGCCGGTGGTCCACACCTTCTGCGTCAAGCCGTCGACCGAGATGTCGACCTCGCGCGCCCGGTTGAGCGTGATGGTCGCGCCGTTGCCGATGTGCGCGGCCAGCGCGGGAGCCACCTTGTCCCGGTCGGTCACGGCGAAGCCCGCGGCCTTCAAGACGCCGCGCACATCGGGCGACATGGTGGTCTGCAACAGCTTCTCGCCGTCCACGACGACGGTCACCGTCTTGCGGTTCACGATCGCCAGGCCCGCGCCGACGATCAGCGTCAGCAGCAGCGCCCCGACCGCGAGGTACAGCAGCGGGGACCGCGACTGGTTGATCCGCGTAAAGGGTGACATGGTCACAGCACGATAACGAGGGCGCCGTGACCCGACAACCGCAAGCTCCGGAACAGGACCTTTTCAATATCACGATCGAATATCGACTGCGCAGGTAAATCACAGAACGGCATACCAAACGTGACATAGAACACATTTGGGGCGGTTGGGGCTCTCGTCAGCGCGGGCCTGAAGGTCCTCAGATGCGGTAGACGCGACGCGCGTTGGCGGTGGTGATCTTCGCCAACTCCGCGGGATCCTGCTGGCGCAGTGCGGCCAGCGCTCGCACCGTGTACGGCAGGCAGTACGGCTCGTTGGGCGCGCCGCGGAACGGATGCGGGGTCAGATACGGCGCGTCGGTCTCGACCAGGATCTGATCGTCGGGCACCACTTGGGCCGCCTCGCGCAGCTCATGCGCGTTCTTGAAACTCACCGTCCCGGAGAAACTCAGGATGTAGCCCTCGGCCACGCAGGACAGCGCCATGTTCGTGTCCGAGGAGAAGCAGTGGAAGATCACGGTATCCGGCGGGCCCTCGTCCAGCAGCACCGTCAACAGGTCGTGGTCGGCCTCGCGATTGTGGATCATCAGCGGCTTGCGGACCCGTTTGGCCAGGTCGATATGCCAGCGGAAGCCCTCGATCTGCGTCTCGATATCGGCGCAGCCGTCCAGCTTGCCCGGCCAGTAGTAGTCGAGGCCGGTCTCACCGACGGCGACCACGCGCGGGTCGGCAGCCAGGCGCTCCAGTTCGGCCTTCGCCTCGTCGTCCAGCGCGTTGGCCCTGGTCGGATGCAGTGCGACGGCCGCGTACACGCGATCGTCCCAGTGCGCGGCGCGCACCGCCCACCGCGCGGCGGCCAGGTCGTCGGCCACGGTGACCACCTGTCCGACGCCGACCGAGGCGGCCCGGTCCACGATCGCCGCGGTGGAGACCGCGTCGGTCGCGCCGCAGGCGTCCAGATGGGTGTGCGCGTCCACGATCGGCGCGAGCGGCTG
>NZ_BDBA01000221.1 GCF_001612745.1 Nocardia amamiensis NBRC 102102
GGCTGCGGCAGCTCCGGCGCGGGACGGGCGCCGCTCATCGACGGCCACCCCGGCGCAGCGCGGCGGTGCCGACTCGCGGATCGTCGCCGGGGATATTCACGCGAGCGAAGGAATGCACGAGCATTACAGTAGACACCACCATGAGCGAAGCTGACCGCCCCGCCTTCTACATCACAACGGCCATCGCCTATCCGAACGGTGCGCCGCACATCGGGCATGCGTACGAGTACATCTCGGCCGACGCCATCGCCCGGTTCAAGCGTCTCGACGGGTACGACGTGTTCTTCATGACCGGCACCGACGAGCACGGCCAGAAGATGCAGCAGGCCGCGACCGCCGAGGGCATGCCGGTGAAGGAGCTCGCCGCGCGCAACTCCGACGTGTTCGAGGCGATGGACAAGACGCTCGACATCTCCCTCGACCGGTTCATCCGCACCACCGACGACGACCACCAGGTGGCCAGCGCCGCGATCTGGGAGCGGATGCTCGCCAACGGCGACATCTACCTGGGCAACTACTCGGGTTGGTACTCGGTGCGCGACGAGGCGTTCTACACCGACGAGGAGACCACGGTGCTGGAGGACGGCACCCGCGTCTCCACCGAGTCCAGGACCCCGGTGACCTGGACCGAGGAGTCGAACTACTTCTTCCGGCTCTCGGCCTACCAGGACAAGCTGCTCGCGCTGTACGACGAGCATCCCGAATTCATCGCGCCGGCAACGCGTCGCAACGAGATCGTCAGCTACGTCAAGGCCGGGCTGAAGGATCTGTCCATCTCGCGCACCACCTTCGACTGGGGTGTGCCGGTGCCCGGCCACCCGGATCACGTCATGTACGTGTGGGTGGACGCGCTGACCAACTACATCACCGGCGTCGGCTTCCCCGACACCGAATCCGCCGCGTTCCGGAAGTTCTGGCCCGCCGACGTGCACATCATCGGCAAGGACATCACCCGCTTCCACACGGTGTACTGGCCCGCGTTCCTCCTGTCGGCCGGTGTGCAGCTGCCCAAACGCGTGTTCGTGCACGGGTTCCTGTACAACAAGGGCGAGAAGATGTCCAAGTCGGTCGGCAACGTGGTCGACCCGCTGGAGCTGGTCGAGACCTACGGCTTGGACGCGGTGCGCTTCTTCCTGTTGCGCGAGATCTCCTACGGTCAGGACGGCAGCTACAGCCATGAGGCGATCGTCGGCCGGATCAACAGCGACCTGGCCAACGAGTTCGGCAACCTGGTGCAGCGCAGCACCAAGCTGGTCGCGCGCGACTGCGGCGGCGTGGTGCCGACGCCCGGCGAGTTCACCGCCGACGATCGCGCCCTGCTCGACCTCGCCGGCGGCCTGCTGGAGCGCTGCCGCACCGAATTCGACGCGCAGCAGATGCATCTCGCGCTGGAGGCGATCTGGCTGACGCTCGGCGAGACCAACCGGTACTTCTCCGCGCAGGCGCCGTGGGCGCTGGCGAAATCCGGTACGCCGGAGGACCTCGCCCGCGAGGCCACCGTGCTGTATGTGACGCTGGAGGTGCTGCGGATCGTCGCGATCCTGGTGCAGCCGGTGATGCCGGGTTCGGCGGGGCGCATCCTCGATCAACTGGGTCAGCGCAACCGGACCTTCGCCGATATCGCGACCCCGATCGAGCCCGGTCTGACCTTGCCCGCGCCGGAACCTGTTTTTCCCAAGTACGTCGAACCGAAGGATTGACGCGGCGGTATTGCGTGCCGGAATATCAAGGCGCGCAATACTTTCGCACTGTTCTCCCCGGGGCCGAGCCGGGCACCGATCCACCTGACTTCCCATGGTGGAATCCGTTGTCGGATAATGAAACACCGGTTCGCGGCCGTGCAGTGCCCCGGGCCGTGTGCGATCGGTACGTCGATGTTCCGTTCGGATCGGTTCCGGCACAGAGAGGGCACCCATGGGCCAGCAGCATGCGACGACATCCGTTCAGCGGTCCGGCTTCGCCGAGCGCCATCGCGCAGCGCGCGAAGCCGTGCTCACGTCGCAGCGCGGCAGGCTGGTCGAAGCCATGGTCGAGTGTGTCGACAGCAAGGGCTATCCCGCGACGACGCTCACCGACCTCGTTGCGCGAGCCCGGGTTTCGCGCACGACCTTCTACGAGCACTTCACCAACAAAGAGGAGTGCTTCGTGGAGGCGGTGCACACGGGGGTCGACATCGTGGCGACCCGGATCGCGGACGAGCTCGCGCAATTGCCACCGGACGCCGACCCGTACGCGAAGATCGAGTCCATCGTTGTCACGTTCTGCCGGACCGTGGCCACCGAGCCGGATTTCGCGCGTCTGGTGCTGGTGGAGTCCTTCAAAGTGAACCAGGCCGCCGTCGGCTACCGTGACCTGGCCGTCGACCGGTTCGCCCAGCTGTATCGGCTGTTCTACGACGAGGCGCGCGCGGCGGACCCGACGCTGCCGCAGATCTCGGACGAGCTGATCGCCCTGATCCCGGACGCGATCGGCGAGCGCACGCGCCGCGTCATCATTGCTGAAGGACCCGCGCGGGTACCGGAACTGGCGCCACTGTTCGTCCAGTTGGTGATGACCACGCTGGGGCTACCCGTTCCCGCTTGACCGCCACGCTCACTTCCAGCGATCGAGCAGGCGGTTGGTCTCCGTGGTCAAAGCGGTCTGGAGGAACGGACCGAAGGTGATGCGGGCGACGCCCTGATCGGCGAGGGCCGCCTTGTCGGCCTGGTCCGGGAGCACGGTGGCGCTGACCGGCAGCGGCAGTTCGTCGGTCAGCCGGCGCATGTCGGCGTCGGCGTGGCGGCCCACCGGGAACAGCACGTCCGCGCCCGCCTCGGCGGCCAGCTTCAGGCGTTCGATGGCACGGTCTACGCGGTCGGCCGCGTCGCCCTCCTGGCGCAGGAACAGGTCGGTGCGCGCGTTGATCACCACGCGCACGCCCGCCGCGTCGGCGGACTCGCGCAACCGGTGCACGAGATCGGCATGCTCCTGCCCGGTGCGCAGCCGCTTGCCCTCGCTGTGCACGGTGTCCTCGATATTGAGTCCGATCGCGCCCGCCTCGAGCAGGCCCTCGATCAGCCGCGCCGGATCCAGCCCATACCCGGACTCGATATCGACCGACACCGGGACATCCACCGCCGCGGTGATCTGCCGTACCCGGGTCATCGACTCGTCGAAGGTCATCCCTTCCCCGTCACTGCGCCCGATCGAATCGGCCAGCGGATGACTGCCGACCGTCAGGGCCGAAAAACCGGCTTCCACCGCGACTTTCGCAGACCAGGCATCCCATACCGTGGGGAATACTCCCGGATTCCCCGGTACATGCAATCCGAGAAACGTCGTGGCCTTGCTCTCCAGAGAAGTCATACCGACGATCATGCCCGCCGCGCGACCCGACGCACACATGACGCGCGCCGGCCCATTATTCGCCGCGGCGGGCGGTGATGAGTCCCCTGTCATGTTCGCTGTCGTTGGTGGGCACCCGGTGCCGGGGATTGCCGATCAGGGGCATCGACCCGGCGCCGGGGCCGGTCTGAGCGTCGCAGCGATCATGTGTTGGTCTGTCCCGCACCGGGACGGCCGGATAGCATGGGGCTCTCGTGCCGTCGAGGGGATGCACATGAGCGACTACCAGCAGGACGGGGGCCGCTACGTCGGCCGCCAGGTCCGCGCCGTACGCGCCCGGCGCGGTATCACCCAGCAAGTGCTCGCCGATCGTGTCGGCGTGAGCCGTGGCGCAATCGCCAAGTACGAGAACGGGGAACGGCCGATCGACTCCCGCCGCACCCTGCTCGCGCTGGCATCGGCGCTCGGCGTCACTATCGGCGATCTGACCGGTCACGAACAAGAGAAGCTCGACCCGACCACCGCCGAGTTCCACATGGTGGTACCAGAGATCGAAACGGTGTTGTGGTCACGGGGCAACGTGACCGACACCCGCCCGCCGCACAGCCTCGACAAGTTGGTCGCGCTCACGCACAAGGCAACCAGGATTCGCAACGACTGCGATTACGCCACGCTCGGCCCGATGATGGTTCCGATGCTGACCGACGCCTACCGGCACGTACACGACGCCGACAGCGCGCACGCCGAGCGGGCATGGGACGTATTCGGCACCGTCGCCTACGGCGTTGCGTCAGCGCTGCGGGCGCGCGGCTACCACGCCCTTGCCTGGACTGCCGCGCAGGAAGCCGAACGGGCAGCCATCCACGTTGGTGGGCTGGCACCGCTCGCCGCTGCCGCGTTCAGCCAAGGCCAGATCATGCTGTCACGGCCCGGCGCGCTTCCTGCTGCTCTAGCCACGACCATGGGCACCGCCGAGAAGATCGCCACCGATGTTCGCACGGTGGGCGAGATCGAGACATATGGGATGCTGCACCTGCAAGCGTCGATGGTGGCCGCCACGATGGGCGGCGATCCTGAGCCGCACCTTCAAGAGGCTGCCGAACAGGCAGGCAGACTCGCCCACGCTGCGTCGAACACGTCTGTCGCACGTAACGAGTCCTTCGGTCCCGCCAACGTGGCCTTGTGGCGGATGTCGGCGGCCATGGAACGGCGTGACCCCAGCGAAGTACTCGAGCTCGCACCACAGCTGTCGCCGGACGATCTACCCAACGAGGGCCGCCGTGCTCAGTACTTCGTGGAAATCGGCCGCGCACACGCGATGCGGCGCAACTACCGAGAATCCCTGTATGCGCTTCTCCGCGCCGAGCACGCCGCACCCCAACACGTCCGGAGCATGACCCACGTCCGGGAGCTGGTAGGACACATGATGCGCAGGGCTCGCCGCGACCTCACCATGGGCGAACTCGGCCGCCTCGCGAAACGGGTCGGGGTTGTCCCGGCATAGGTCGCGTCGAGGGAGCGGGACCACGGGCTACGAGCCGCGACGGGCGGTGAGGACCGCGTCGTAGAGCTCGCGGCGGGAGACGGCGTGCGCGGCGGCGATTTCGGCGCAGGCATCCTTGAGGCGGATGCCGGTGGCGGTGCGGGATTCGACCGCGTCGACCAGGTCGGCGGGATCGGCCGAAGCAGGCTGCGCGCCCGCCAGGACCACGGTGATCTCGCCGCGCGCGCCCTCCACCGCCCAGGCCGCGAGTTCGGCGAGGGTGCCGCGGACCACTTCCTCGTAGGTCTTGGTCAGCTCCCGGCAGACGGCCGCGCGACGATCCGGTCCGAGGATCTCGACGGCGTCGGCCAGGCAGTCGGCCAAGCGGTGTGGGGCCTCGAAGAAGACACAGGCGCGCGGCTCGGCGGCCAAGGTGCGCAACCATTCCCGGCGCTGGCCGGATTTGCGTGGCGGGAATCCGTCGAAGCAGAACCGTTCCACCGGCAGGGCCGACAAGGCCAGCGCCGTGGTCACCGCCGAGGGGCCGGGCAGGCAGGTCACCGGCAGGTCGCGCTCGACGCAGGCCGCGACCATCCGATAGCCGGGGTCACTGACCGACGGCATGCCGGCGTCGGTCACCAGCAGCACCGTCCGACCGGCGGCGATCTCATCGAGCAGCATCGGGATCCGCGCCGTCTCCACATGGTCGTAGAAACTGACCACCCGGCCGGTGATCTCGATGTCGAGCGCCTTGGCCAGCGACCTGGTGCGGCGGGTGTCTTCGGCGGCGACGACATCGGCCGTCGCCAGCGCTTCGCGCAGGCGCTGCGAGGCATCGCCGACATCACCCATCGGTGTCGCCGCGAGTACCAGCCTGCCCTCAGTCGCCTCGTCCGCCACCGCACTCCCGTCCACATCACGTATCCGGCGATCACCGCCACCCCGCAGCCTATGCCCCGCCGATTCTCGGCGTCTTCCGGCCGTACTAGTTGCGTGACCGTGTGATTTGCGTTCAGGTCCTTCGCTGTCAGCGCCCGAGCCCGATTTGTCTCGGCGCCGCGGGACGCCACGGATCTCGCTACGCGAACCTCAGGTCGCGACCACCCTGGTGGCGGTCAGAGGCCCCACCGCGCGGCGTCAGTGCTTCCCGGACGCGTCGGCGGTCAGAATGCGCGCCCCCGGCACCGGGCCGTTGGCCGTCCGCACGCTGCGGCACACGCCCGCGCCCGCGAGTTC
>NZ_BDBA01000222.1 GCF_001612745.1 Nocardia amamiensis NBRC 102102
GGCCGCGGACAGCTTGGACGCCATGCCGCCGGTGCCGAGGGCGCCGCCGCTGCCCGCGATCACGCCGTCCAGGTCGGCGCTGCTGCGGACCTCGGGAATGAAATTGGCGGGGCCCTTGCGGGGGTCGCCGTCGTAGAGGCCATCCACGTCAGACAGCAGCACGAGCGCGTCCGCGCCGACCAGGTGCGCGACCAGCGCGGCGAGCCGGTCGTTGTCGCCGAAACGGATCTCTTCGGTTGCGACGGTGTCGTTTTCGTTCACCACCGCGACCGCGCCGAGCGAACGCAGGCGATCCAGGGTGCGCTGGGCGTTGCGGTGGTGTTCACGGCGGGCGAAGTCGTCGGCGCTCAACAGCACCTGGCCGACCGTGCGGCCGTAGCGGGCGAACGACGTGCCCCACGCGTGGGCGAGCGCCAGCTGTCCGACGCTCGCGGCCGCCTGTTTGGTAGCCAGGTCACGAGGACGACTGGTCAGCCCGAGCGGCGCGATTCCGGCGCCGATCGCGCCGGAGGACACCACGACCACGTCGGATCCCGCGCGCATCCGAGCCTCGACCGCGTCGGCGAGCCGATCCAGCCGCGCGGTGTCCAGACCGCCTTTCAGACTGGTCAGCGCGGACGAACCGATCTTCACCACCACCCGCCGCGCCGACGCGATCGCCAGCCGAGCCTCGCTGAGGCCCGACGAATCCGTCTCGGCGGTCACCGAAGTCACCTGCATCGCCACCGAACTCCCTGCGCCACAATACGATCCACAGTGGTGGGGGCGGATACCATGACCCGCCCCTGAGCGCGAACGGTCGAGCCCGCCGCTCGGCGCACGCACCGCGACGACACCGCGACTCGACCGTCCACGTCCTACTCCTCGTCTTCTCGCACCAACCCGCGCCGCACCCGGGACGCGTGCTTGCGCTCGGCCGCGCTCACCCGGTCGGTCTGCTCCAACCGGACATCGGTGCCGCGACCGGTGGGCACCATGTCGATGCCCGCCGAGATCTGCGGTTCCCAGTCGAAGGTGACCTCGCCGATGGTCACCGGCGCTCCCGGCTCGGCGCCCAACCGCACCAGCTCGTCCTCGACGCCGAGGCGGGCGAGGCGGTCGGCCAGGTAGCCCACGGCCTCGTCGTTGTCGAATTGGGTTTGGCGCACCCACCGCTCCGGCCGAGTACCGCGGACGATGAAGCCGCCCGGCTCCTCCGGGTCCGCGATCACGCTGAACCCGGTCTCGTCCACTGCGATCGGACGGATGACCGGACGCTTGGGCGCCGCCTTCGGATGCTCGTCGCGGTATTGCCGCACCAGATTCGCGAGTGCGAACGTCAAGGAGCGCAGGCCCGCCCGGCTCACCGCGGAGATCTCGAACACCGGCCACCCTCGCTCGGTGAACTCCGGGGTCACCATTTCCGCGAGCTCGGCGGCGTCGGGCACGTCGATCTTGTTCAGAATCACCACGCGCGGCCGGTCGGCCAGATCGCCGAGCCCGGCGTCGGCACTCAGGGCCGGTCGATAGGCGGCGAGTTCGGCCTCGAGCGCGTCCACATCGGACACCGGGTCGCGCCCCGGCTCCAGCGTCGCGCAGTCCACCACGTGTGCGAGCACCGCGCAGCGCTCCAGGTGCCGCAGGAAGTCCAGGCCGAGGCCACGGCCCTCGCTGGCGCCGGGGATCAGGCCGGGCACGTCCGCGACGGTGAACGTGGTGTCGCCGCTGGCGACGACACCGAGGTTGGGCACCAGTGTGGTGAACGGGTAGTCGGCGATCTTCGGCTTGGCCGCCGACAGCACCGAGACCAGCGACGATTTGCCCGCCGACGGAAACCCGACGAGGCCGACGTCGGCGACCGACTTCAGCTCCAGTACCAGGTCGAGCTCTTCGCCGTTTTCACCGAGCAGCGCGAAACCGGGCGCTTTGCGCGCCTTCGAGGCCAGTGCGGCGTTGCCGAGCCCGCCGCGTCCGCCGCGGGCGACGATGAAGCGGTTGCCGGCGCCGACCAGGTCGACGAGCACCTTGCCGTCGTCGTCGAGCACTACGGTGCCGTCGGGCACCTTCAGCACCAGGTCGGCGCCCTGCTTGCCGTCCCGGTTGCCGCCCTCGCCCGGCTTGCCGCTGCCCGCCTTGGCGTGCGGGTGGAAGTGGAAGTCCAACAGGGTGTGCACATTGGAGTCGACCTCGAGGATCACGTCTCCGCCGTTGCCGCCGTTGCCGCCGTCTGGTCCGCCGAGCGGCTTGAACTTCTCCCGGTGCACCGAGGCGCAACCGTGGCCCCCCTTACCGGCACGCACATGCAGTACGACACGGTCGATGAACTTGGACATACGCCGAATCATCCTCCTTCGGGACTGGTCGTACTCAGGGCAGGCGTGGCGGGAACACGAAAAACGGGCCAGGGTTTCGAGACCCTGACCCGCTCGCTGTTGTCCGGAAGTGGTTCGGCGGTCAGGCCTGAACCGGCTCCGGGACGACGATGTTGACGGTCTTGCGTCCACGCTTGCTGCCGAACTCGACCGCGCCCGCCGCGAGGGCGAACAGGGTGTCGTCACCGCCACGGCCGACGTTCACGCCGGGGTGGAAGTGGGTGCCGCGCTGACGCACCAGGATCTCGCCCGCCTTGACCGTCTGGCCGCCGAAGCGCTTGACGCCGAGTCGCTGGGCGTTGGAATCGCGTCCGTTCCGGGAGCTGGACGCGCCCTTCTTGTGTGCCATAGCTGATTCTCCTCGGGATGTCTTACTTGATGCCGGTGACCTTCAGGACCGTCAGCGGCTGACGGTGACCCTGGCGCTTGTGGTAGCCGGTCTTGTTCTTGAACTTGTGGATGCGGATCTTCGGACCCTTGGTCTGCTCGACCACCTCGGCGGCCACGGAGACCTTGGCCAGCTTCGCGGCATCGGTGGTCAGCTCGGCGCCGTCGACGACCAGGACCGGATCCAGCGCCACGGCGGTGCCCGGCGCACCCTCGATCTTCTCGACCTTCACCAGGTCACCGACCGCGACCTTGTACTGCTTTCCGCCGGTCTTGACGATCGCGTACGTTGCCATCGGTCGGCTGCCCTTCTTCCTCTATAGTGCTACGCACTTGCTCACGCGGCGCTCCCCGGGTCTGATTCCACCGGAAACCGCCACACGACTGGTCTGGTAATCGCCGCCGCCTCGGCGCCTGGTGGCTCTCGGTGTCGAACTGGCGAGAACCGGGCCACGAAGACAAAACATGTTGTCACCGGGCAGCGACTGTCCAAGATTACAGGACTGCTACCGCCACGACCAAACCGGCGTCGGGGCCCCTGCCTCGACGCCACCGGTTCGCCGCCGACACGCAGGTGGCCCCCGCCGGTCGCACCGGCGAGGGCCACGGGACGTGATCGACGACTCAGTCCGACGACTCCGGCGCACCCGCCGGTCGCCCGACCGCCCGCCTGCGCGGACGGTTGCGCTGCGGCAATTCGACCGGCTCCGGCTGGGAGTAGTCGATGGTGGGCGCGGGCGCCTGATCACCGGTCGGCAGCACGAACACCGCGCCCGAGCTGTCCGCGGCAGGCGCGGCGGCGGAACGAGCAACCCTCCGGCGCCGAGGCTGGCGCTGCTTCGGTTCGGCCACACCGTTGGTCGTCGCCGGAGCGGCGG
>NZ_BDBA01000223.1 GCF_001612745.1 Nocardia amamiensis NBRC 102102
CCCCGCCCGCCGATGCAGGCTCGGCAGCCTGTGCGGACTCCGCGGTCCGAGCAGGCTCGGTGGCCCGAGTGGGTTCAGCGGCTTGCGCGGGCTCCGCAGCGCGAACGGCCTCGGCACCGCCAGCGAACTCCGTACCCTGCGTGGGCTCGGCGACCCGAGCGGATTCGACGGCCCCTGCGGGCTCGGCAACCACTTCGGGTTCCTGGGCGGCCACGGGCTCGCCGGTCCGGACCTGCTCGATGACCTCGACGACTTCGGCGGGCTCGGTCTCGGGCTCCTCGGCGGGCACCGCCATGGCGGCGTGCACAGTCTCCGCGACCAGTGACTCGGCTGCGTCTTCGACCGCAGCGGCGAATTCGTCGACGACCGCGGGCTCGACTGTCTCGGCCTGAGCTTCGCCGACCGCCGACGCCACCGCAGCGGCCCTGTCACCGGCCTGCTCGGCCTCTTCGTCGGACTCCTCGGAGTGGTGCGCGGCCATCGCCAACGCCACCGGGTGCGCCCGCTTGACGGCGGCGTCCTCCTCGGCGTGGTCGGGGGCGGGACCGGCACCGTTGGCCGGCTGGGCCTGCGCGGCCGCACCCTTGTCCCGGCCGCGCCGCCTGCGCGAACCGCCTTCCCGGGCCCGCCCTGCGGTTTCGTCGCCCGAACCGGGCTCCACCGGGTAGGTGTGCACCAGGATGCCGCGGCCATGGCAGTGCTCACAGGTGGTGGAGAACGCCTCGACCAAGCCCGTGCCCAGCTTCTTGCGGGTCATCTGGACCAGGCCGAGCGAGGTGACCTCGGAGACCTGGTGCCGGGTGCGGTCCCGGCCCAGCGCCTCGGTGAGGCGGCGCAGCACCAGGTCGCGGTTGGACTCCAGGACCATGTCGATGAAGTCGACGACGATCATGCCGCCGATATCGCGCAGCCGCATCTGCCGCACGATCTCCTCGGCCGCCTCCAGGTTGTTCCTGGTGACCGTCTCCTCCAGATTGCTGCCGCCGGCACCGGTGAACTTGCCGGTGTTCACGTCGATCACCGTCATGGCCTCGGTGCGGTCGATCACCAGGGTGCCGCCGGAGGGCAGCCACACCTTGCGATCCAGCGCCTTGGCCAGCTGCTCGTCGATCCGGAAGGCCTCGAACACGTCGACGCCGTTGTTGTCGTGCCGGGCGACCCGGGCGAGCAGGTCCGGCGCGACGGTGCCGATGTACTTCTCCACCGTGCTCCAGGCCCGGTCGCCTTCGATGACCAGTTTGGAGAAGTCCTCGTTGAACAGGTCGCGGATGACCTTGACCAGGAGGTCGGGCTCCTCGTACAGCGTCTTGGGCGCGTTGTTGTCCTTGCCGGTCTGCGCCTGGATAGTGCGCCAGGTGGCCTGCAGCCGGTCCACGTCCCTGGCCAGCTCGGTCTCGCTGACGCCCTCGGAGGCGGTGCGGATGATCACACCGGCGTCCGCGGGCACGATCTCCCGCAGGATCTCCTTCAGGCGCTTGCGCTCGGTGTCGGGCAGCTTGCGGCTGATTCCGGTGGAGGTCCCGCCCGGCACATACACCAGGAAGCGCCCGGCCAGGCTGATCTGGGTGGTCAGGCGGGCGCCCTTGTGGCCGACCGGGTCCTTGCTCACCTGGACGAGCACCTGATCGCCCGGCTTGAGCGCCTGCTCGATCTTGCGCTCCCTGCCGCCGAGCCCGGCGGCCTCCCAGTTCACCTCACCGGCGTAGAGCACACCGTTGCGGCCGCGGCCGATGTCGACGAACGCCGCCTCCATGCTGGGCAGCACGTTCTGCACCTTGCCCAGGTAGACGTTGCCCACCATGGACGCGGAACCGGTGCTGGTGACGAAGTGCTCGACCAGGACCTTGTCTTCGAGCACCGCGACCTGCGTCGCGGTCGGATGCTCCGGGAAGGACTTCTCCCGCACCACCATGACCCGGTCCACCGCCTCGCGCCGGGCCAGGAACTCCGACTCGGTCAGGATCGGCGGACGGCGGCGGCCTGCTTCCCGGCCGTCCCGGCGGCGCTGGCGCTTGGCTTCCAGCCGGGTCGAACCGGTGATGCCCTGGACCTCGTCCACCGTCACGCGGGCACGGGCCTTGTTGCGCGGCTCGCGCTCGTGCACCACCGTGTTCGGCGGATCGTCGTCGGCGGCCTCCGCCTCACCGGATTCACCGGCCACCTTGCGGCGACGACGGCGACGGCGACGGCGGCTCGACCCCTCGGGTAAGCCCTCCTCGTCCTCGGACTCGGCGGCGCTGGTATCGGCCGACTCCGCGGCTTCGGCGGGCTCGGCGACCGACTCGTCCTCGGTTTCGGACTCGGTCTCCTCGCCCTCGTTGTCGCCTTCGGACTGCTGCTCGCCGCGCCCGCGGCCCCGACCACGGCGGCCGCGCCGCCTGCGCCGCGGCTGGCCCTCGGCGTCACCCTCTTGGGCGGACGACTCGGGCTCGTCCTCGGCGACCTCGGTCTCGTCTTCGGCGGGCTCGGGCACGCTCTCCTCGGAGCGCTTGGCCTCGCGTTCCGCGCGGCGCCTCTTGCGAGCCTCCTCCGCGGCGGTGGCGTCCGGCGGCAGGAACAGCGGCGCCTGCACGACGGCGGCCGATTCGAACACCACCGGGGCGACCGGTTCCGGCTCCGGCCGCACCGAATGGGTGAACAACTGGGTCGGCTGCTGCGCCACGTCACCGATCGGCGCATGCTGTTCGGGGCTCAGTACGTCCGGCGCGGAGAAGATGACGCCCGGGGCGGCGAAAGGTGTGGCCGCCTGCGGTTGCGCAGCGGGTTCCGGTGGTTCGGCCGCCTCCCCCGCGGGCTCGGCCGCCTGTGCGGTGCCGGTGTCCGCCGGTGACGCGGTGGCGTGCCCCGGCGCAGCCGATTCCGCCTGCTCGGGCACGTCCGTCTGGACCGGCGCCAAGGCGTCGCGGACGGATTCCGCGACGGCTCGGTCGACGTTCGATTGCGCGCTGCGCGCGTCCGCCCCCATCTCGGTCAGCTTGGCCAGGATGCGCTTGCTCGTTACCCCCAGCAGCTTGGCGAGTGCGTGAACTCGGATTCGCTCCGGCAATTGTTCGGCATCCTGTGATGTTGTTTCCAGCGGCTCTTGATCGGCCACGAAGTCTCCTCGGGCCCCCGGGCGCGTCCCTCCCGGCGGGAGTGACGCGGCCGACGCGGGGGCGCTGTTCGTTCGACTCGCACCCGGTGGGCACGAGGTCAAGTGGTCTCGCCCCGCGTGCCCGGTTATCTCCTCGGTCGTTCGTCGCTCGGGCTAACTGGTCACGCGGCGCCTGGCAGTATGGCTGAACTCCACGGGTCGAGCGCTCATCCAGCGTGCCGACGCGAACAGCGAGCCCCGATTACCAGGCCGTTTGTCCGTGGCAGCGATGATCGGCATCGAACCGCGGTGTCATCCGGCTGCCCTCGTCACGTCTCGTTCGCGCACCTGCACGAACAGTCGGCATCGAATGCAGCCGATGCCAGTATCCCACATCGCGCGCCGGGCGTTCGCCATCGGCGCCCGGCACCGTCGGCCCGCGACGCGTTCGCGGTGCGCGGGCACGGCGGTCGGGACCCGATCAAGCAGGCAGCTCCGGGAACCACATGGCGATCTCCCGCTTGGCCGATTCGGGCGAATCGGACCCGTGCACCAGGTTCTCCTGCGTCTCGAGAGCGAAGTCTCCGCGAATGCTGCCGGGGACGGCCTTCTCGACCGGATCGGTACCGCCGGCAATCTGGCGGAACGCCGCGATGGCCCGCGGGCCCTCCAGGATGGCCGCGACCACCGGCCCCGAGGTGATGAACTCGATCAGGGAACCGAAGAACGGCTTCTCGGCGTGCTCGGCGTAGTGGCCCTTGGCCAGTTCGTCGGACACCTGCTTCAGCTCGAGGGCGACGATCTTCAGCCCCTTGCGCTCGATACGTGCCAGCACCTCGCCGACAAGGCCACGGGCCACACCGTCCGGCTTGATGAGTACCAACGTCTGTTCAGTCACGGCGACAGCCTAACGGGCAAGCTTCCAGGCGCCGCACCAGCGGTCGGCCTGGCTCGTTCCGCACGGCTGCTGCCACGCCACGCTTGCATCACGGCCCTAGTGCGCCGGGCTCTCCTGCGCAGCCCGGCAACGCGGCACAGCACAGCGCGGCGCTGAAGATGATCAGACCGAGTAGGGCGTCATGCCATGCCGAGGCATCGAGCCGATCCCCGTGATGACAGCTAGTCGCGCTGGATGCGCTGACTCGGTAGCAAGCCTTTCTCCATCCGCCCCCGCACGTCGGCGCGCAGCACCAGGATGAAGCCCCAGACCACGGCGAACACCACGCCGATAATGCCGATGGACAGGTGTATCAGCGCGCCGAGCAGGACGAACACTTGCAGCGCCAGGTTGAACGGCAGGGCCCATGGCCGCCGCTGCAACCCGGCGCCGAGGAACATCACCACCGCGAGCGTGACGAGGTAGGTGCCGGACAGCCAGGTCACCCCGCCCCCGACGTCGGCGACCACGGGCAGTGCGAGCAGGACGACGATCGCCTCGAGCACCAGGGTGCCCGCCATCACCCCGCGGAAGCCCTTCCACGGATCGGTCGCGGGCGGCGGCACCGGCCGCTCCCCCTGGTCGGCGGATTCACTCATGCTGTATCCCTTCCGGCATGAACGCGGCCCTGCGTGGTCACCCTCCGCTGCCGCCTCGGGGCCTGACCGCTCACGACTGCGCCTTGCTGAGGCTCGGCTCCGTCGAGCGCGATCGTGTCGATGCTTCGCTCGTTCATGCCGGGTCCTTTCCGAACAGCGCGCGGGTCGCGCCCGCGGTCACCACCGAGCCGGTGACGACGACGCCGGCACCGGACACCATCTCGCCCTGTTCGCCGACTTCCTCGGCCATGGCGATCGCGGTCTCCAGCGCGTCCGGCAGCGTGGTCGCGGTGACCACACGCTCGTCGCCGAACCGCTGTACCGCGAGATCCGCCAGGGTCTCCACGTCCAGCGCGCGCGGCGAGCCGTTGGTGGTGACGACGATCTCGTCGAACACCGGCTCCAGCGCGGCGAGGATGCCCTCGGCGTCCTTGTCGCCGAGCACCGCGATCACGCCGACCAGCTTGCGGAAGTCGAACTCGTCGGTGAGCGTCGCGGCCAGCGCCCGAGCGCCCGCCGGGTTGTGCGCGGCGTCGATGAAGATGGTCGGCGCACTGCGGACGCGCTCGAGCCGGCCTGGGCTGGTCACGCTCGCGAAACCGGCCCGAACGGCGTCGATGTCGAGCTGGCGCTGCGCGCCCGCGCCGAAGAACGCCTCCACCGCCGCAAGCGCGAGCACCGCGTTGCGTGCCTGGTGCTCGCCGTGCAGCGGCAGGAAGATCTCGTCGTACACCCCGCCGAGACCCTGCAACTCGAGCTGCTGCCCGCCGACCGCGACCTGGCGGGCGAGTACGCGGAACTCGGCGCCCTCGCGCGCGACCGCGGCGTCCACCTCCACCGCGCGGCGAAGCAGCGCCTCCATCGCTTCCGGCTCCTGCTCCGCGATCACCACGACGTTGTCGCGCGGCACCAAGCTCTCCGGGGCACGTTTGATGATCCCGGCCTTCTCCTTCGCGATGGAGGCCAGATCCGGGCCGAGATATTCGACGTGGTCCAGGCCGATCGGCGTGATCACCGCGACTTGCCCGTCGATCACGTTGGTGGCATCCCAGGTGCCGCCCATGCCGGTCTCCACGACCGCGACATCGACCGGCGCCTCGGCGAAGGCAGCGAAAGCCATGCCGGTGAGCACCTCGAACTTGCTCATCGCCGGGCCGCCCGCGGCCGCCGACTGCTTGTCGATCATCTCGACGAACGGCAGCAGCTCCCGGTAGATCTCCACATACTTCGCCGGCGAGATCGGCGCGTTGTCGATGCTGATCCGCTCGGTCGCCAGCTGCAGGTGCGGGCTGGTGATCCGGCCGGTGCGCCGGTGCAGGGCGGTGAGCAGCGCGTCGATCATCCTGGTCACCGAGGTCTTGCCGTTGGTGCCTGCGACGTGGATCGCCGGATAGCTCTGCTGCGGCGAGCCGAGCAGGTCCATCAGCGTGGCGATCCTGGTGAGCGACGGCTCGATCTTGGTCTCCGGCCAGCGCTGGTCGAGTTCCGCCTCGACCAGCGCCAACTCGGCCAATTCCACCGGGGACGGCCCGGAGCCGAGCCGCGCGCCGCCACGGCGCTCGTCGTCGCCGTACTGCGGTTCCGGCTCGTGGTTCACTTGCCGCTCAACTCCGCCAGGCGGGCCTGGATCCGTGCCACTTCGGCGGACGCGACCTGCTGCCTGTCTTTGATCTTGTCGACGACGTGCTCGGGCGCCTTGGCCAGGAACGCCTCGTTGCCGAGCTTGGCGGCGGTGCCCTGGACTTCCTTCTGCGCGGCCGCCAGGTCCTTTTCCAGACGGCGGCGTTCGGCATCCAGGTCGATCGCGCCGGAGGTGTCCAGCTCGACGGTCACCGTGGCCGTGCTCAACCGCACCTCCACCGAGGCGGTGGCGGCGAAATCCGCGCCTGGCTCGGTGAGCCGGGCCAGGTTCGCCACCGACGCGGCGAGCTCACCGAGCCCCGCGGCGTCCACGCCGATCAGCTTGGCCGCCACCTTCTGCTTGTCGGCCAGCCCCTGGTCGCTGCGGAACCGCCGGATCTCCGTGATCAACCGCTGGGTATCCGAAATACGTTGCGCGGCGGCCTGATCGGCCCGAATGCCGGAGGCCTGCGGCCACGGCGCGATCACCACCGACTCGCCGCCGGTCAGCGCCTGCCACAGCGCCTCGGTGACGAACGGGATGACCGGATGCAGCAGGCGCAGCACCGCATCCAGCACCGCGCCGAGCACCAGCTGGGTCGCCTCGGCGCGCGCGCCCTCCGCGGCGAACTGCACCTTGGCCAATTCCAGGTACCAGTCGCACAATTCGTCCCAGGCGAAGTGGTAGAGCGCCTCGCACGCCTTGCCGAACTCGTAGGCGTCGAACGCCGAATCCACCTCGGCCAGCACCTCGTCCAGCCGGTCCAGGATCCACCGGTCGGCATCGGTGAGCTGTGCGCGGTCGGGCAGGTCGCCGACTCGCGCGCCGTTCATCAGCGCGAACTTGGCCGCGTTGAACAGCTTGGTCACGAAGCTGCGCGAGGCGAGCACGTGCGGCTCGCCGACCGAGAGGTCGCCGCCGGGCTGCGCGCCACGCGCCAGGGTGAAGCGCGTGGCGTCGGCACCGAATGCGTTGATCCAGTCCAGTGGGTCGATGCCGTTGCCGCGTGACTTGGACATCTTCTTGCCGAACTGATCGCGGATCAGGCCGTGCAGGAACACGTCCTTGAACGGCACCTGGCGCTCACCGCTCTTGCCCGTGGTCAGCACGGCGTCCTCGGAGACGTAGGTGCCGAACATCATCATCCGCGCCACCCAGAAGAACAGGATGTCGTAGCCGGTGACAAGAACGCTGGTGGGATAGAACTTCTCGAGTTCCGCGGTGGCGTGCGGCCAGCCCATGGTGGAGAAGGGCCACAGCCCGGAGGAGAACCAGGTGTCGAGCACGTCCGGGTCCTGCACCCAGCCCTCAGGCGCCTGTTCGTCGGGGCCGACGCACACCACTTCGCCCTCGGGGCCGTACCAGATCGGGATGCGGTGGCCCCACCACAGCTGGCGCGAGATGCACCAGTCGTGCATGTCGTCGACCCAGTCGAACCAGCGCGGCTCCTGGCTCTTCGGGTGGATCACGGTGTCGCCGCCCCGCACCGCGTCACCCGCGGACTTGGCCAGCGATTCCACCTTCACCCACCACTGCATGGACAGGCGCGGCTCGATCGGCTCGCCGGTGCGCTCGGAATGCCCGACGCTGTGCAGGTACGGCCGCTTCTCGGCGACGACACGGCCTTCCTCGGTGAGCCGCTCGCGCACCTTCACCCGCGCCTCGAAACGGTCCATGCCGTCGAATTCGGTTCCGGTGCCGGTGATCCGGCCGCGCTCGTCCATGATGGTCGGCATCGGCAGCCCGTGGCGCAGACCCATCTCGAAATCGTTGGGGTCGTGCGCGGGTGTGATCTTCACCGCACCCGAACCGAATTCGGGATCGACGTAGTCGTCGGCGATGATCGGGATCCGCCGCCCGGTGATCGGATGTTCCAGGGTGGTGCCGATCAGATCCCGGTAGCGCGGGTCCTCGGGGTGCACGGCCACGGCGGTGTCGCCGAGCATGGTCTCCACCCGGGTGGTGGCCACGACGACGTGCGGCTCGTCGTCGCTGAGCGAGCCGTAGCGCAGCGAGACCAGCTCACCTTGCACGTCCTCGTACTTGACCTCGATGTCCGAGATCGCGGTGCGCAGCTCCGGCGACCAGTTCACCAGCCGCTCGGCACGGTAGATCAGGCCCGCGTCGTAGAGCCGCTTGAACATGGTGTGCACGGCACGGGACAGGCCCTCATCCATGGTGAAGCGGTCCCGGCTCCAGTCGACGCCGTCGCCGAGCGCGCGCATCTGCCATTGGATGGCTCCGCCGGACTCGCGCTTCCAGTCCCACACCTTTTGGACGAACAGTTCGCGGCCGAAGTCTTCCTTCGTCTTGCCGTCCACCGCGAGCTGCTTCTCCACCACCGTCTGGGTGGCGATGCCCGCATGGTCCATCCCGGGCAACCAGAGCACCTCGTAGCCCTGCATGCGCTTGCGGCGCGAGAGCGTGTCCATCAGGGTGTGGTCGAGCGCGTGGCCCATGTGCAGCGTGCCGGTGACGTTCGGCGGCGGCAGCACGATCGAGTAGGGGGGCTTGCCGCTGGCGGGGTCCGCGGTGAAATGGCCAGCCGCTACCCAGCGCTCGTACATCTCGGCCTCTACGTCGCTGGGGGTCCAGCTCTTGGGGAGGGCATCGGCACGATTACGCGTGTTGTCAGGGGCTGCGCTGGTCACCCCGCGATTCTAGAGCGCGTCGATCCATCCACTTCGGGTCGGTCGACCCGCCCGGCGCCGAGTCGGCCGAATCCGGTGCGGATCCGGCCGGCGCGCCGATCGGCGCCCGGTCTCGGAACTCGGGGGAAACCAGCGCTCATAGTCGGCCGACCGCTTCGTAGCCGGTCGCGAGCCTTCTCTCGACCGATCGGCGGCGCGCACTGCGGGCTGAAGACAAAATAAGGCGGAGTCTTCGGTGGATGAGGGACACCGAACACTCCGCCTATGTCAGTAGCTTACCGGCCATCAGAGACCGGACCCGGAATCCATAAGCAATTCTCAGCTTCCGGCATTTTCTACCCCGGATATTCCCCTGAAAGACGCAGCCGGACGAAGTTCGTCCACAGCCCGCGGCGGGCCGAGCGAAGGCAGAGGCAGCCGCAGAAAAATGCCGCCGGACGGAGTCCGTCCACAGCCCGCGGCGGGCCGAGCGAAGGCGAGGCAGCCGCTTATCGCACGAGCGCGGTGGCGTCCGCCATCACCAGGTCTCCGTTGATCGCGATCGCGGCGGTCGAGCCGGCACCCGCCGCCGAGATCACCTGGGCTGCCGGGTTGGCGACGTTGCCAGCGGCCCAGACGCCGGGAACGCTGGTGCGCCCGGCCGGGTCGGTGATCACCCAGCCGCTGTCGTCGAACGCGCAGCCCAGCGCGACGAGCAGGGCGTCGTCCGCGCGGAAGGTCGGGGCGACGAACATCGCCGTGCGCGGCACCGTCCGCCCACCGGACAGTTCCACCCCACGTAGTGCGTCGTCCACGACGAACCGGGCGACCTTCCCCTCGAGCACGCGAACCCCGCGCGCGTCCAGCCGGGCGCGATCGACGTCCGACAGGGCCATCGTGTGCGGAAAGAAGAGCACATCCTCCGACCACTGCGGCAGCAGCAATGCCAGGTGCACCGCGCGCGCGATCGCGCCCTCTTCCCGCCCGCCGAGTACACCGATCGGCTGGTCACGGACCTCGTAGCCGTGGCAGTACGGACAATGCAGCACGTCGCGGCCCCAGCGCTCCCGCACGCCGGGCAGGTCGGGCAGTTCGTCCCGCAGCCCGGTGGCGACCAGTACGCGGCGCGCCCGCAGCGATCGGCCGTGTTCGAGCCGCAGTGTGTAGTCGTCCGCGGACCCGCCAGCGTCGATGACGACGTCATCGATCACTTCCCCGCCGTAGCCCGTGACCTCCGCGACGCCGGTCGCGAGCAGATCCGCGGGCGGCATCCCGTCGCGAGAGAGGAACCCGTGCATGTGCTCGGCAGGCGCGTTGCGCGGTGCGCCTGCGTCGACCACCGCGACGCGTCGCCGGGCCCTGGCCAGGACCAGCGCCGCGGAGAGTCCCGCCGCGCCGCCACCGACGACCACCACGTCGTATGTCCTGCTCGCGGCTGCACCTCGCGGCCGCTCGGCCCCGGCGCGGGAGTCCTCGACTGTGTCCATTCTTTGTTCGCTCATCCGCGATCACCTCCACCGCCAGGTTCTCGTCCTCGGTGGCTTTTCAACAACTATCGTTGCTAATTCCGGGAATAGCCGGTGCACTGGTGACATGTCCACACAACCGGCCGTCGCTCGAGCGCTCGCCGACATCGGCCCGCGACTCAAGGCCGTGCGCACCCGCCGCAACGTCACGCTCACCGCGCTGGCGGAAAGCACCGGGATCTCCAAGAGCACGCTGTCGCGATTGGAGTCCGGGCAGCGCAAAGCCAGTTTGGAGCTGCTGTTACCCATCGCGATGGCCCACCAGGTGCCCTTGGACGAACTGGTGGCCGCGCCGAAGATCGCCGACCCGAGGGTGCACCTGGCGGCGCGGAAGATGAACGGGCTCACCATTGTTCCGCTCACTCGGCAACCGGGGCCGCTGCAGGCGTTCAAGATCATTATCCCGCCCGACCGCGGCGATCCGGACCCGAAGGTGCACGAGGGTTTCGAGTGGCTCTACGTGCTGTCCGGACAGCTCCGGCTGGTACTCGGCGAGCACGACCTGACGCTCGGGCCGGGAGAGGCGGCGGAATTCGACACCCGCCAACCGCATTGGTTCGGCAGTGCGGGCCGCAGGCCGGTGGAAGTCCTCAGCCTTTTCGGCTCCCAGGGCGAACGAATGCACCTTCGCGCACGCTCGGCGGGCCGGAAACGCGAATAATCCGACAATGTCCGAAATGTCCGATATTGCCGGATCGCGAAAAATCGGGACCCTGGAGAAGGTGGATACTGCCAGCGCTCCGCCTCCCGTGAATCCCGCGGAAAAACCAGGGTTTCCCCGGTTGCCGAACGGGTCTCGGCTAGGGACTCTAGGAGGGGTGAACCCCCCGCTCGAAGCCCTGCCGACGCACGCTCCCGAACCTCGGCTGCCGATCCTGTCCCCCGGCACCCTGCACGATCTACGGGGACATGCCATCGAGGAGTTGCGGTACCCGGCATCGGCGGCGCTGATCGTCGCGGGCGTTCCCGGCGCGGGCAAGAGCACCGCGCTGCGCAAGTTCTTCAGCGCCGAGTCCGATGCCGTGGCGCCCTCGCGCGGCCCCGATGGGGCACTGGTGCTCGACTCGATGCAGGCGCGAAACCGCTTGCGGCCCAGGCTGTGGTGGCTGCCGTATCTGCTGTGGCGCCCGGTGGTGCATCTCGCGCACCTGCGGGCGATCCGCACGGCATTACGCGACAGTACCGGTCCGGTGGTGATCCACGATTGCGCGACCTTCCGCTGGACACGCAGGCTGATCACGCGCTGGGCAGCGGACTACGGCCGCGAACTGCACCTGCTCATGCTCGACGTGCCCGCCGCCGTGGCGCGCGCAGGCCAGTACGCCCGCGGACGCCGGATCAACCGCGTGGCCTTCACCATCCACGTGCGGCGCTGGCGTCAACTGATGCGCGAGATCGCGACCGAACGCGATACGCCCGCCGGCGCCTCACGTTCGGTGGTCATCGTCGACCGTGCGGCGGTCAACCGGATCCGCCGCGTGGTGTTCGCCTCTTGATCGGCGCTGTCGGACGTAGTCCATCATCAGCACGCGCATGGCCGGGGCGAAGGCGGAGGTACGCCCTGAGCAGCCAACTCGCTTGTCGCGTCAGGGAACCAGGACGGTCAGCGCCGAGGGGACCGCGCGGATGGTGATCGGCAGGGTGCCCGCCGGTTCGCCGTCGGCGGTCGCGGGCGCGCCCGGTGCACTGAGCGTGACGGCCGCGGCACGGTACTGCTTGACCTCCGGATGGTTCTGGCGCTTGCCCGCCGACAGCGCGGGCAGCAGGCGCAGCATCTCCCTGCGCGACAGCGCGCCGACCACGGTCAGGTCGAGCAGTCCGTCGTCCATCACCGCGTCCGGGCAGATCAACATACCGCCGCCGTAGGTGCGGGTGTTGCCGACCGCGACCATGACCGCCTCGGTTTCCAGTGTGGAACCCGCGCCGGGATTGGTCAGTCCGTCGGTGACCGCACCGGTCAGCTCGACGCGGTAAGGCACGGTGAAACGTCCGGAGATCTCGGCCAGTGCCGCGACGGTGTAGCGCAGCCTGCCTTTCGGCCAGCGCATCTCGTTGGCGCGCAAGGTTACCCGCGCGTCGAATCCGGTTCCCGTCACGGTGGCGAACCACATCGGCGCGGCGGAACCGGTGGACTCGATCCGGCCCAGATCGATGGTCCGGGTCCGCCCGCCCAACACGAGATCGGCCGCGGCGATCGGGTCGTCGGTCGGTACGCCGAGTTCCCTGGCCAGATCGTTGCCGGTGCCCGCGGGGATCATGCCCAGCGCGACGCCGGTCTCGGCGACGGCCGCGAGAGTCACGTTGATCAGACCGTCGCCGCCGATGCAGACCACCGCGTCGGGCTTCGCGCCGCTGCCGCCCGCGATCGAATCCCGGACCTGCTGGACGGATTCGGCGGGCGACGCGCCGCACACCTCGGTCACCTCGACGCCGCCGGCGCGGAACCGGGCGACCGCGGCGCTCGCGATGTCGCCACTCTTGCCATGCCCGGACCGCGGATTGGTCACCACGGTGACCGCCCGCACGGGCAAATGCTCGGTCATGCCTCCGCCTCGCTGGCGCTCGGCTCCGGCACGACCGAGTGCTCGGCTGTATCCATTGTTCGCTCGCTACGCTCCCTCATGCCTCCGCCTCGCTGGCGCTCGGCTCCGGCACGACCGAGTGCTCGGCTGCATCCATTGTTCGCTCGCTCATCAGGGCACCAGCTTTCCAGGGTTCAGGATGCCCGCCGGGTCCAGTTCGGCCTTCACCGCGCGCAGGACGCGCACGCCGAGATCGCCGACCTCGTCGGGCAGCCATGGGCGGTGGTCGGTGCCGACGGCGTGATGGTGGGTGATGGTGCCGCCCGCCGCGACGATGGCGTCACCTGCGGCGCGTTTGGCGGCCATCCACTGGCCGATGGGGTCCTCCAACTGCTTGGCGACGACGGTGAAGTACAGCGAAGCGCCGGTCGGATAGGTGTGCGAGATGTGACACATGACCAGCGCGGGTGTCCCTTGCTCGCCCAGCGCGCCGGTCAGCGCCGCGGTCACCTCCGCCTTCAGCGCCGCCAGGTTCGACCAGGTGGTTGCGGTCTCCAGGGTCTCGCACAGCACGCCGACGTCCAGCAGCGCGTCGCGCAGGTATGGCGCGGCGAATCGGCCGTGCTCCCACTCCTGCGCCGGTTTCTCGCCCAGTGGCGTGCCACCCGCGGCGGCGAGCAGCGCACTCGCCTCAGCGCTGCGCGCCGCTACATGCGCCGCGCTGCCCTCGTAGGTGGTGACGGCTAAGCAGCCCGCGACCGGACTACCGCCGATATCACTGGAGCGGGCCAGATTGACCCCGGTCTCCGCCTCGTCGGACAGCCGCAGCACGGTCGGCGCAGCGCCTGCCTGCACCACCGATCGCAGTGCGGCGGCACCGGTTTCGAAGTCGGGAAACGACCACGCTTGGTAGTCGACGGTCTCCGGGACCGGATGCACTCGCAGGGTGACCTCGGTGATGACGCCGAGCGTTCCCTCCGAGCCGACGAACAGTTCACGCAGGTCCGGTCCGGCGGCCGAGGCGGGGGCGCGACCGAGTTCGATCGTGCCGCTTGGCGTGGCGATCTTCAGCCGCTGCACCATGTCGTCGAAGCGGCCGTAGCCCGCGGACGCCTGTCCGGACGACCGCGTCGCCGCGAAGCCGCCGATCGTGGCGAACTCGAAGCTCTGTGGGAAGTGGCCGAGCGAAAGGCCGTGCTCGGCGAGCAGTTGCTCCGCGCGCGGACCGGTGAGTCCCGCACCGAGTGTCGCGGTTCCGCTGATCGGGTCGATGCCGGTCACATGATCGATTCTGCGCAGGTCCAGTGCGATCAGGGCGCCGAAACGGCCGCGCACGGGATCGACGCCGCCGACCACGCTGGTGCCGCCGCCGAACGGAACCACCGCGACGGCGTGCTCGGCGCAGTAGGCGAGCACGGCGAGCACCTGGTCGTGATCGGCGGGAGAGACGACGGCATCGGGCGCGTCCTGCGGGCCTTCGGCGCGGCGGCGCAGCAGGTCGGGCGTGCTCTTGCCACCCGCGTGCCGCAACCGGTCGCGGTGGTCGGACGACACGTTGACGGCGCCGACCACCTCGGCCAATCCGGCGCGCTGCGCGGGCGTCAGCGCCGATTCGCGCAGTGGCACATCGCCCTCATCGCGGCGCGCCACCGGGTTGCCGGAGACCCCGAAAACCTGCGTGAGCAAGGTACGGACGCGATCCGAAAGTGGCTGGTGTCCAGCCGGAACTCCCCAGGCATCCCAGACCATACTCGCCGCCGACCCGCTCATGCCTGCGCCTCGCTGGCGCTCGGCTCCGGCATGCGCGATGCGCGCTGTGTCGATGATTCGCTCGCTCCGCTCGCTCATGCCGCACCTCGCCGGCGCTCAGCTCCGGCAGGCGCGTGGCGCGCTGCGTTGATGGTTTGCTCGCTGTCCTCACGCACGCCGGTCTTTTCCGCGACGGCCGGATCCCCGGCAATGCGCTGCCTCGTCATGCCTTCGCCTCGCCGCTCGGCTCCGGTATACCGCGCCAACTGCTGTCTCCATTGGTCACTCGCTCCACCATGCGTTACAGTTTGACATAGATTGTCAAGCAGTAACGAAGATTCGGCCTATTCACCCTGGTCGGTGGCCCTGCCGCCGACGAATCGACCCCCGGTGGTGACCTTGACCGCTCCTGACGACTCCGCCGAGAACGCGCTCTCGGTGACCGACCTCGCGATTTTGGACGCGGCCCGCGCCTGCGTGCAGGAGTTCGGCGTGCGCCGCACCACGCTCACCGAGGTGGCGCGGCGGGCGGGTGTCAGCAGGCCGACCGTCTACCGCCGCTGGCCGGATACCGGCGCGCTGGTGGCCGAGTTGCTGGTGCGCGAGCTGCGCGGCATCGTCGCGGCGACTATGCCCTCGGCGGGCAGCGCTCGGGTCAGACTGGTCGCAGGCGTGGTCGCGGGCGCGGCGACGGTCCGGTCGAATCCGTTGTTCGGCAAGATCTTCCGCACCGACACCGACCTGATGCTCACCTACGTGTTCGGCCGGCTCGGCCGCAACCAGCGCGCGCTGATCGAACTGTTCGCGGCGGGCATCCGGGAAGGACAGCAGGACGGCTCTATCCGTGCGGGCGACCCGGAACAGATGGCCACGATGCTGCTGCTGATCGCTCAGTCCGCGGTGCAATCGGCGGGCACCGTCGCGCCGCTGCTGGCGGGCGAACAGCTCGACACCGAACTCCGTCGCGCGATCGACGGGTATCTCGACGACCGTGCAGACGGCGACCGGAAGCAACCACGATGAAAGCGCCCGGCTGGATCGGAAAGGCACTGCGATGACTTCGAATTCGGAACGCACCGGAGACTCCGCGCTGAACGCCACCCGCCGCGCCGCGGACCTGTCCCGGCTCGGCGCCGGCGCCGAGATCGACGTGCTGGTGATCGGCGG
>NZ_BDBA01000224.1 GCF_001612745.1 Nocardia amamiensis NBRC 102102
CGGCTGCGCGGCACCCGATGCGGCCGAGGACTGCGCGGCGCCGGACGCCGTCGAGGAGTGCACCGCGGACGTGCCCGGGGTCGGCGTACCGAAGCCGCCGAGCAGACCGGTGTTGCTGTGCCCCGACTGCGTCTCGGTGACCTCGCGTTCGGTGCCGTCCGGCACGCGGATGCCGTCGGCCAGCCAGCCGGTGTACTCGTCGAGCTGGTCGCCGACCTGGCCCACCCCGAGGTCGACCTGCATTTCCGAGGTGAAGTAGATCCCGTCCGGACCGAGCCCGAAGTCGACCGACCACTGCGTGCCGACGAACATGCCGAGCTGGTCGCCACCCGCGCCGATGCCGTCGAACGGATCGTCGGCGGTCGGTGTCGCGGCGGCCGAACTGTTGCCGGGCAGGTCGAAGACCGTGGAGCCGGGCGCGGCGAAGCCGTTCGCACCGGGCAGCCCGAAACCGTGCCCGGCCTGGCCGAGTCCGTGGCCGGGCAGGCCGAAGCCGTGCCCGCCGGGCTCGTCGTCGAGCTCGCGGGAGGACTCGGACCGCACACCGGGGAGCGAAAGTCCGTTCGACGCAGTGCCTTGGGTCCCCGGAATAGCCAGTCCGCCCGGGAAACCGCCCTCCGCGCCGGGTATGCCGCCCAGTCCGGGAACACCGCCACCGGAGTGTCCAGGCAGCTGCATGGTGTTGGCACCCTCGTCGCCACTTGCCAGGCTCGGCAGCGACATCCCGGCTTCGGCGTCGCCCTCACCGCCGAGCGTAGGCAGCGAGAACCCCGCGTCGGTGCCGTTGTACTCGCCGCCGAGCGTAGGAAGCTGGGCAGTTCCGGCGCCGGTACCCGGCAGGGGGAAGCCCGGCGCCGGGTTTCCGTGCGCCACCGGAACATTCGACGGGACCGGACCAAGCTCGACCGGGTCGGGGAACGTGATCACCGGGCTCGGCTGGTCGGGATCGGGGTCGGTGCTGTGCGCCCAGCCGGTGTTCCAGCTGTCGAGCCGGGATTCGCCGGGCTGTGCGGGTACGCCGCCGCCATTGGCGGCAACGAGGGCGCCGCCGGTGACGTAGGCGCCCGCCCGCGCGACCCGCGCGACGCCGGTGGCCACCCGGTAGGCGGTGTCGCCCGCGCGGTCGGCCGCTTCGTTGTCGTCGTCGAAGGGCAGATCACGCGTCATAGAAGCTCCACTCTCGGTTGTCCAGACTCCTCACCACGCCGGTCCGACCAAGTGAAGATCACCCAACAGTATTTCGGGAATACTCGCCTGTCACATTCTTCAGGACTGTAGAGAATGCGGCTGTGGCGAGCAACACAACCATGGCATCCGAATTACCGGACCGAAAGCCCTGATTTCAGTGGCATTCCAGACCGGACACAGTCGCCGATACGCACCCCCCACCAGGCATGATCGAAACCTGCATGCCTCCAGGGGCCGAGGGAATGGCGGCCGGACCGATTGATTTCCCCGAGTTGACGGGCGGTCCGTCCGCCGGACGCGTCAGATTCCCGCAGGGCCGGACTCGACGACGGCACTCCGCGTGATCGCAGGCCTACTTCTTGTCCTTCGGCTTGTCCGAGGCGGCGTCGGAGGACAGCGCAGCCACGAAGGCTTCCTGCGGGACGTCGACGCGGCCGATCGTCTTCATCCGCTTCTTGCCTTCCTTCTGCTTCTCCAGCAGCTTGCGCTTGCGGCTGATGTCACCGCCGTAGCACTTCGCGAGCACGTCCTTGCGGATGGCCCGGATGTTCTCCCGCGCGATGATCTTCGAGCCGATCGCTGCCTGGATCGGCACCTCGAACTGCTGGCGCGGAATCAGCTCGCGCAGCTTGGTGGTCATCTTGTGGCCGTAGGCCTGGGCGGCGTCTTTGTGCACGATCGCGCTGAACGCGTCCACCGCCTCGCCCTGCAGCAGGATGTCCACCTTCACCAGCTGCGATTCCTGCTCACCCGACTCCTCGTAGTCGAGGCTGGCGTAGCCGCGGGTGCGCGACTTCAGCGAGTCGAAGAAGTCGAAGATGATCTCCGCCATCGGCATGGTGTAGCGCAGCTCGACGCGGGTCTCGGACAGATAGTCCATGCCGCCGAGTTCGCCGCGGCGCGACTGGCACAGTTCCATGATCGAGCCGATGAACTCGCTCGGCGAGATGATGGTGCACTTCACGACCGGTTCGAAGACCTTGCGCACCTTGCCTTCCGGCCAGTACGAGGGATTGGTGACGACGTGCTCGGCGCCGTCCTCCATCTCCACCCGGTACACCACGTTGGGCGCGGTCGAGATCAGGTCCAGGTCGAACTCGCGCTGCAGCCGCTCGCGGGTGATCTCCATGTGCAGCAGGCCGAGGAAGCCGCAGCGGAAGCCGAAGCCCAGCGCCACGGAGGTCTCCGGGGTGTAGGTGAGCGCGGCGTCGTTGAGCTGCAGCTTCTCCAACGCGTCACGGAGGTCGGGATAGTCGGAGCCGTCCACCGGGTACAGGCCGGAGTAGACCATCGGACGCGGCTCGCGGTAGCCGGTGAGTGGCTCGGTGGCGCCACCGCGCGCGCCCGTCACCGTGTCGCCGACCTTGGACTGGCGCACGTCCTTCACGCCCGTGATCAGGTAGCCGACCTCGCCGACGCCGAGGCCCCGAGTCGGTTTGGGCTCCGGCGAGACGATGCCGATTTCCAGCAGCTCATGGGTGGCGCCGGTGGACATCATCTTGATCTTCTCGCGCGGGGTCAGCTTGCCGTCCACCACGCGGACGTAGGTGACCACGCCGCGGTAGGTGTCGTAGACCGAGTCGAAGATCATCGCGCGGGCGGGCGCGTCGGCGTCGCCCACCGGCGGCGGCACCTGGGCGATCACCTGGTCGAGCAGATCGGTCACGCCCTCGCCGGTCTTGCCGGATACCCGCAGCACGTCCGAGGGCTCGCAGCCGACGATGTGCGCCAGCTCGGCGGCGTAGCGCTCCGGGTCCGCGGCGGGCAGGTCGATCTTGTTCAGCACCGGGATGATGGTCAGATCCTTGTCCAGCGCCAAGTACAGGTTGGCCAGCGTCTGCGCCTCGATACCCTGCGCGGCGTCGACCAGCAGGATCGCGCCCTCACACGCCTCCAGCGCCCGCGAGACCTCGTAGGTGAAGTCCACGTGACCGGGCGTGTCGATGAGGTGCAGCACGAAGTCGGTGCCTGCGTGCTCGCCGGTCCGCGGCGTCCACGGCAGCCGCACGTTCTGGGCCTTGATCGTGATGCCGCGTTCGCGCTCGATATCCATCCGGTCCAGATACTGCGCACGCATCTGCCGTTCCTCGACCACACCGGTCAGTTGCAGCATCCGGTCGGCCAGCGTCGACTTGCCGTGGTCGATGTGCGCGATGATGCAGAAGTTCCGGATCCGGGCGGGATCGGTGAACGTCGTGTCGGCGAAGCTGGCGGGCACTCCACTCCTCATGGGTATCGGCAAACTGCCCCCATCGTCCCATGAGCAGTGCGAAGCTTCCGCCGCCGGTGCTCTATCTGATTTGCAGCGCCTGCGGCGCTGCGTGTTCGCGGCCCCGGGAAGTCTCGCGTCCGAGCGAGGCGAGACTCGCGCCTGCGGCGCATGCGCTTCGGTCACTCGGACGCGAGACGGGCCGCGAACGGTGCTCGTAAGACTCGCACCCGACGGGCAGGAATGCGTGAACGGCCAGGCTGTGTGTTTGCCGGCGCCTGCGATGCCGCTCGTTTTCCGGCTTCCGGAATCGTGCTCCGCTCGGTTCATGGTTAGCCCGGCGACACAACGGATTCGGCGCGGGTGAGAACGAGGGGGTGCGCCGTTATCCTCCAGAGATGGCCCGAAGTTGGAACTCCCTCGGCAAGCAGATCGGCCTTCTCGCGACGGAGCAGGGCCCCAAGATCGTCAAGCAGCAGGGCCCCAGGCTGGTCGACCGTCTGGTGGGGACGCTCGGACAGCGGCGAACTGCCGCCGGGGTCTCGGTCCGGCCCGCCGCATCGATACCGGTTCCGACGGCCGAGCGGGCCCGGCAGATCGTGTACTCACCGCAACTGGACGGACGCGCCGATCCCGGCGAGATCGTCTGGACCTGGGTGCCCTTCGAAGAGGACCCCGGCAACGGCAAGGACCGGCCGGTGCTCGTGGTCGGTCGCGATCGCCGCATGCTGCTCGGCCTGATGCTGTCGTCGAATCCGGAACGCGCGTTCGACCGCAACTGGGTCGGCATCGGCAGCGGGTCCTGGGACCACGACGGACGACCCAGCTGGGTCCGGCTCGACCGGGTGCTCGACGTGCCCGAGGCTGGCATCCGCCGCGAGGGAGCGATCCTGGAGCGCAAGACCTTCGACCTGGTCGCCCATCGGCTCGTCGCCGAATACAACTGGAGCTGACGGCGCCCGATGACGTGCGTCAGGCGACCCAATCCTGCAGCGGAGCAGTGTCGAGCGCGATATCGATCGGCGCGGGCAGCGGCACAGGATGGCCGAAGGCGAACCGGCGGACTTGCCCGTAGCGGCCACTGCCCGGGGTCGGCTCGCTGTGCACAACGATCTCCGCATTCTGCCGGTCGATCAGCAGATAGATCGGGATGGCGGTACGGGCATACGCCGTCGGCTTCTCCACCCGGTCGCGTTGGTTGGTGTCGGAGTCGCGCGAAGTCACCTCCACCACCATCGTTACCTTGTCGGCCGGCGCCCACCCGCCATACCCGACGAAGGCGTCCAACGGCGCCAGGACACCATCGGGACGGGCCCTGCCCTGCCGGTACGGATCCACTTTCAGCCCCTGGCCCGTGACATGCAAGAACAGCTGAGGGCTGAACGGCACGAAAATCATCAGAAGCCAATTCAGGATGCGACTGTGATCGCCGTCCGGCATGAACTTGAACCCCATTCGTCCGCCGATGTACTCGAGTCGAACACTGTCGGACTCGCGCTCGACCGCGCGGGCGATGTTCTCGAATTCCGACACCGGGACGTCATGGTCGTGCTGCACGATCGTCATCGCCTACCTCCCTGAACCGCATTGTACGAGGCTCGGCCGACAACAGCGGTGGTCAGGAGATCATGTCGCGGGAACGGCCGAACAGCAGGCCGTACAGCAGCGCGCCGAGGGCGCCGCCGATCAGGGGGAACACCACGAACGCCCAGACCTGTCCCATCGCGCCGTCCTGGTAGGGCGCCACGGCGAGGCTGCGGACCGGGTTCACCGAGGTGTAGTCCACCGGAATCGACACGAGGTGGATCACCGCCAGCGTCACGCCGATGGACAGACCGGCCAGCGGCACGTCGGAGATCTGATCGGTCGAGGACAGCACCACGAAGACCAGCAGCGCGGTCAGCATCACCTCGACGATGATCATGGCCGCCATTCCGTAGCCGTTCTGCACGACCACCTCGCCGAGCGGCCCCCGCGCCGCCGCCGGGCTGTGCTTGCCCCACCCGTTCGCGGCGAGGCCGTCGATCGAGCGGTCGTACGACGGCAGGTTCTTGGCCAGCGCGAACACCACGAGACCGGCCAGGAAGCCGCCGATCAACTGCGCGATCACGTAGCCGCCCGCGACCACCGCGCCGATCCGGCCGAGCAGCAATTGCCCGAGCGTGACCGCCGGATTGACGTGACAACCCGAGATCGGCCCGATCGAGTAGACGAGGAACATCAGCGTCAGGCCGAAGGCCAGCGCGATCCCCAGCGGACCGACCTTCTCCCCCGCCAGCACCGCCGTTCCGACACCACCGATCACCAGGACGAAGGTGCCGAGCGCCTCGGCGCCCCATTTCTTGCTGTTGGGAATCGGTTCGTTCTCGACAGCCTCTTCGACGACTTCCTGGGCCGTTGGAGACATGCGCTGTACCGCCTCTCTGTTCCGCCTCTCCGGGTATTCAGGCCGTACCGGTCAGCTGGGCCGAGATTTGCGTTCAGGTCCTGCGTTGGGCGCCGCTCGAGTTTGGGCGTACCCGGTGAGTTACCCGCGTGCTTGCGAAATCGGTTGTCCCGGTCCGCGGCGCCTTCGGTGGGCAGCCGCGAGGTGCGCAGCCCGGACATACCGGTCTGCTAGCACGCTACGCGACCCGCATGTCTCGCACGGCGAACTTCGCGGTATGTCTCTGCGTGACGGGGACAGTCCGGTTCCGGTACCCCGGTCCGGGGCTTCCACGCGGCCGTGCTGGTGTCGATTTCGTGTGCCAGACGGCGACTGGTACTCTCGATCTTCGGCGCTGCGTTACCCGTTCACTTCGGGTGTTTCGCGCGCTCGATGAACTTTTCCCAGAACAGACCACGAGACAGGAACACGAGGAAACAGGCGTGGCCAACATCAAGTCCCAGATGAAGCGGATCCGTACCAACGAGGCGGCGCGCAAGCGCAACCAGTCGGTCAAGTCCGCGCTGCGCACCGCCGTCCGAAGCTTCCGCGAGGCCGCGGCCGCGGGCGACAAGAACCAGGCCGCCGAGCGCCTGCAGTTCGCCAGCCGCAAGCTGGACAAGGCCGCCTCGAAGGGCGTCATCCACGCCAACCAGGCCGCCAACAAGAAGTCGGCGCTGGCGCTGGCCTTCAACAAGCTCTGATTCACCCGGTACCGAGCTCCGGTACCGCCCCACACTGAGACGCAGCCGCCGTGGCCCCGATGACCACGGCGGCTTTTGTCGTGTCCACCCCCCACCCGACCGGCCTTCTCCCCGGGGTTTCGGGATCGGTCCGCAGCGTGTCGGTGGTTCCAGCTACCATTCCGCGCATGGTAACCGTGTATGCCAATCAGACGGTCGTCCGCGCCGAGGATCTGCCGGATGTGATCCGCGCGGCCGAGGTGCTCGGATTCGGACTGAAGATCGAGAATGTGCTCGTTCCCGACGACGAAGGCGGTTACTCGTTGGCGTGGATCGTCACGCGGGACGAGGACGTCCCCGACTACGAGGAGTGGGAAGGGCGCTACGAGGACGCGGACGACGACGGGGAACTGGTGCTCAGCTCCGCGGAGTAGATCCGGTCATGCCTCGCGAGCCGCGGCCGCGAGCCGATCCAGCGCCGCCTGGGAATCCTCGTCCGCGGCACGGTAGATGATGATCCGCTGGTCGGGATCCTGCACGGGCATCAGCACCTCGTAGGTGACGACCAGCGGACCCACCACCGGGTGCCGCAACGGTTTGTTCCCGCGTCCCTGCACCCGGACGTCGTGGCGCGCCCACGCCTGCGCGAACTCGGGGCTCTGTGCGGTGAACTCGGCGATCAGGCCGGCCAGCGCCTGGTCGTCGGGATGCGCCGCCCAGGCCGCGCGCAGATCCGCGATGCCCTCACCGATGATGCGCTCACGCTCGACGTAGAACTCCCGCATGCCCGGGTCCATCAGGCAGAGCCACATAGAGTTGCGCTGTCGCGGCGGCAGGGCGCCGAAGTCGGTGATCAACAGCGCCATCTCCCGGTTCCAGGCCAGGATGTCGTAGCGGTGGTTCACCAGCATCGCGGGCAGCGGCGACAGATCCCGCACCAGCATGGCCAGCGCGGGCGCGGGTACCGTGCTCGGCTTGCCGGTGTCCGGCTGCCGCTGGCGCGCCAGGTCGAACAGGTAGGCGCGCTCGTCACTGGTCAATCGCAACGCCTGCGCCAGCGCGTTCAGCACCTCGGCCGACGGCCGCAGCCCGCGCGCCTGCTCCAGCCGCACGATGTAGTCGGTGCTCACACCTGCCAGTTCGGCGACCTCTTCCCGGCGCAGCCCCGGCGTACGCCGCTGCCTGCGCTGCGGCAATCCGAGATCGGCCGGTGTCAGACGCTCGCGCCGGGCCCGCAGGATGGCCGCCATTTCCTGGACCCGATCCGCGCCATTGCCGCCTCCGGGCCCGAGGTCGCGGTGCTGGGTCGCGTTCACCGTGCTGGTCATCATCGTCGATCCTACGGCTGACTGGGACTGGCCTTCCCAGGAAGAAGCTTCCCTTACCCGTACCCGTTCGCCGCCGAAGACTGTCTTTCGACAACATGGCATCGCGAACGACAAGGAGCTGGACATGTCCGGAGCCCGCACCCTCGACACCTATCGGCTGCTCGGCCGCTCGGGTCTCCGGGTGTCTCCACTGTCCCTCGGGACCATGACTTTCGGCGCCGATTGGGGGTGGGGCGCAGACCGGGACGAGGCCCGCAAGATCTTCGACACCTACGTCGAGCGGGGTGGAAACTTCATCGACACGGCCAATCAGTACACCAACGGCACCTCCGAGCAACTGCTCGGCGAATTCACCGCGGACAATCGCGAAAGCCTGGTGCTGGCCACCAAATACACCATGCTGCGCCGCCCCGGCGACCCGAATTCCGGCGGCAACCACCGCAAGAGCATGATCGCGTCGGTGGAGGCCAGCCTGCGCAGGTTGAACACCGACTACATCGACCTGCTCTACCTGCATGCCTGGGACTTCCTGACGCCCGTCGAGGAAATCCTGCGCGGCATGGACGATTTGGTGCGCTCGGGCAAGGTGCTCTACGTCGGCATCTCCGACGCGCCTGCCTGGCAGGTCGCCCGTATGCAGACCATCGCGGACCTGCGCGGCTGGTCGCCACTGATCGCACTGCAGATCGAGTACAGCCTGATCGAGCGGACCGTTGAACGCGACCTCATCCCGATGGCCCGCGAATTGGGTCTCGGCGTCATCCCCTGGTCGCCGCTGGGCAGTGGTGTGCTCACCGGGAAGTACAGCCGCGCCGATCTCGACCATGAGGTGGAGAGTTCGCCCGAGGGCAGCCGCAAGAACGTAGCCGCGGCCAGCGGCGCGCTCACCGAACGCGGACTCGATATCGCCGACGTGGTCGGGCAGGTCGCGGCCGAGATCGGCAGCACGCCTTCTCGGGTCGCGCTGGCCTGGACACTGCGCAACCCCGCCGTCACCTCACCGATCGTCGGGGCGCGCACCGTGGCCCAGCTGGAGGACAATCTCGGCGCACTCGACGTCGAGTTCGACGCGGCCCAGCTCGCCCGGCTGGAGCATGCCAGTTCGGTGGATCTCGGCTTCCCGCACGAATTCCTGGCGCGGCCGATGGTCCGGAACGTCACGTTCGGCGACCTGAAAATCGAAGGGCGCGACTGACCTTCGGTCCCGTGCGGCGGTGCGAGCCGGACTTGCACCGCCGCACGCGGCAGCCTAAGCTCGGTGCCGCGACCTCGCGTCGCCGTAAGCGTTCACGTCAACCAACGCATCGGCCCGCCACAAGGCGGAGTCGTTGGCTGACGAGACATTTACGGAGCGACCGATGAATTCCGCGAATCCCCAGTCCCGCACCGGCTTCGGCAAGCTGCCCGCCCGCTACACCTCGGTGCTCATGCCGATGCTGTTGTCGATCCTGATGACCTGCATCGTCTCGTTGATCAGCACCATGATGAGCGACGGCCTCGCGCTCGGAGTGTGGTTGCGTTCCTGGGCAGTGTCCTGGCCCATCGCCTTCCCGACGCTGCTACTGGTGCTGCCCGCGGTGCGACGTATCACCGCCGCGCTGGTGCAAGCGCCGTGACGACACCAGCGAAGTAGCATCTGCGCCATGACCGACCTCCGTGCCTTTCGCCAGGTGTGCTACGAAGCCGCGCGCGCGACCGGCGGCAGGCTGATCGAGTTCCGTTCAGCCGATGAAGTGACGCCGAACTTCCATCAAGGCGTCATCGGCTACGAAGACGATCGTGTGGCGGTGATCTGGCGACGCGACTCGGCCTTGCTCGCGGTCGCCGAACCGCGAGCACTCGATGCTTCCGAAGGCGTCAGAGAGTCCGGTCCGTTGACCTTCGTAGCCGCTCCCGCGCTGGCGACAGCCCTGCGCCGCCAGCCCGGATTTCAGGTACTTACCACAGCCGAACTCGACGGCCCGTTCGACGCCGCGGCCTGGCCCGGCCTCGACCCAGCCGATATCAAGTACTGGAAACCAGCCACGCTCGGAGAGGCGCTCTTCAACTACTGGGACTGAAGATGAACCGTGCCTGTGCTGCGCGGGCCGGCGTTCAGCTTGCTCCGTGCAGGTCCAGGATCTGGCCGAGGGCGTGTTCCAGGGCGTAGCCGGAGTCGGCGGCGCCGCCCTTGACGTCGGCGTTGAGGGCGGCGACCACCTGAAGGGCCGAGCCGATGGTGGCCGGGGTCCAGCTGCGGGCCTGGGCTTGGGCCTTCTTCACTTTCCACGGCGGCATGCCGAGCTGCTGGGCGAGTTTGAACGGGTCGCCGCGCCCGGCGGAGCCGACGCGCGCGATGGTGTGCACCGAGTCGGCGAGCGCGTCGGCGAGCAGGACATGCGGCACGCCGCGGTCGTTCGCCCAGCGCAGAGCCTCCATCGCGCCGGGGCGGTCACCCGCGACGGCCAGTTCGGCCACGTCGAACCCGGAGACCTCGGCCTTGCCCGAGTAGTAGCGGCGCACAGCCGCGACGTCGATCTTCCCACCGGTGTCGGCCGCCAGCTGCCCGCACGCCGCCGCCAGCTCGCGCAAGTCCGAGCCCACGGCCTCCAGCACGACTTGCACGACCTCGCCGGACACCCGCACGCCCGCGTTGCGGAACTCACCCCGCACGAACTCGACTCGCTCGGCGGCCTTGGTCAGCTTGGCGCAACCGTGCGTCACAGCTCCGGCCTTCTGCAGAGCGGGCGCGAGCGCCTTCGCTCGCCCACCCCCCGAGTGCAGGACCACCAGTACCACCCCCTCGGCCGGGCTCTGCACCGCCTCGGTGATCACCGCGACCGCGTCTTTCCCCGCCTCGGCCGCCGCCTCCAGGATGATCACCCGATCCTCGGCGAACAGTGACGGACTCAGCAGTTCTGCCAGCTCCGCAGTGCTCGCGTCACCCGCACGCAGCCGATCGACCGGCACCGCGTCCGGATCCGGCGCCAACGCCCGCACCTGCGCCGTCACCGCACCCAACGCCCGCTCGATCAGCAGCTCTTCTTCCCCCAGCACCAAGTGCAGGGGCGCGGGACGCTCACTCACCACAGCGCCTCCCGACGCCGGACTCAACCGTGCCCGAGGGTTCCGCCGTATCAGTCCACTCGCCGCGCGCGTTCACAGGCCGATCCTACGATCCGCTACCGACACGACTGCCCGCTGTGCACTGGAACGGGAGCCGGTCGATCCGGATGAACTGATGTCGACCTACTGGATAGCGGCGGCGAACTCATGAACCATGTGAAGTCCCGCCGCAATGCTGCTATCCCGTGTCGCGGCTTGCGGCAACGGCATCGGTGTAGAGCTCGGTGGTCAGCTGATCCGGCGATATACCAAGCGCAGCCAGGACCGTACGAAGATCGGCGAGCGCGCTGTCGAGGTCGCCCTCGGTCTCGATCTGGGTCTCCAGTTCCAGAAAAGTTCCGTTGATCTCCGGAACTGTGACAACTGTCGCGAGCATGTCGCGGCCCACGGCTATGAACCTGTAGTTCTCACACTGCTTGGTGAACGAGATCCACGGTCGATAGCCCAGTCGCCCGATGATCTGCTCCATCATGTCCCATCGGCTCACCTCCGTCTCGTACTCAGGCTTCGACCCGGTTTCCAGGTCGACTGCCGGATCTTTGAACGTGATGAGATGGCGAGAGGAGCCATCGCCGCTACGGACCGATCGCAAGCGGAACTCTCGGCCGGTCGCTGTCAAGGACTCGCCGGGATCGTCGAAGTAGACATCGTGATAGGACACGACGTCGACCTCCGCACGCGCTGCCAACTCTGCCCGAACGGCGTCAGCATCCGTCAGACGCGCTTTGTACTCGGCTTCGATCACTTCGACTCCATTTCAAACGACCCGATCCGCATGAGAAACGGCCTGCTCCAGCGTGCCGACAAGCGCGTGATGCAAGGCACTCCCTCGGGTCGGCTCGATCCGGTGCATCGGGGCAGCATGTCCTTCATGTCGCACGGTGAACGCCGACACGAACACAACGTCATCGATCCTGATGATCCGCCACAGAGGGATCCGATCGTAGGTGTAGACCTCAACTGACCCGCTCTCGACAGCCAGTTCTTTGATGCGCGTGATCGCGAGTCGAATACCTGCTGCCAACGATTCAGTTGATTCTCCGATCTCCTCGGCACGCCGAGCGACCGCCGCCGAGTCCGGGTCGAGCAGCAACACACGCAACCGCGCCCCAGCTGGGATGACCTTACGCAGCAGCGAGTCGTTCAGACCGAGAATGCCCAGTCCCCGAACGGCCATGACGTCAACGGCGCCAGCCCCTTTCGCTAGGTCGCGGAGTTCCTTCGCCGCCTCGGCTTGACACGGATAGATCGCGCTCACTTCGGTCAGCTCGTAGGAACGTCCAGCACTCGACGCGGCGGCAACACACGGGTCGAACGGCCTCGACAGTGTGCTCCGGTTGACGATCGACGCCGTGACACGGCTGTCGCGCGGAGCCTTCGACGCTGATAGAGCGGAAGTGGATTGTCTGCGGGCGGCCTGCTGACCCACCTTGGCGTAGGCGTGTAGGGCAATCAGGGTGCCGTTCGCGCCGAGTGCGGCGTCGATAGCGGAAACAAGCTCGTACGAGGGGAGATTCGCGTTCTCCCATTCGGTCATGGATACATACTGACGCGAGTAGCCGATCTTGGAGGCCAGCGCGCGCTGGCTCAGGCCCGCGTCGAGTCTGAGCCGCTTGATCTCGCGTGCCAACCGATCCGCAATCGTCGCTGGTTGTCGGGCTGGTTCGTTGATCGCGTCGTTCATCGAAGTCCCCTGCGCATGCGTTCATTCTGGCCCGCAACGGCATGGCAAGCCGCCCTTTCCACGACTTGCCACCTCCCCCAGCGAGAGAATCCAGCGGTTTTCTCGGAGTGGGGCAGACGGAAGACCTGCCCGCGAACGAGGGGAGAAAGACGCAATGACAACGCCTGCCCACCACGCCGAGGTCGCGCTGCAGGAACTTGACAAGGAAGCGGCGCAACCAGGTAGCCCACGCGACGACAGGCAGCCGATGGCGATCGGGGTGGTGCGCGGTGACGTATCGGGGCTACATGCGCACCGGCACGCCGCCGCCGTTGTTCAGCACGCCCGCGCACAGGGCTATCACTACCTGTACACGGTGCGTCCGCCGCAGGACCACGCAGACCCGGTCGGGTTCGCACTCACGATCGCATCGGGACTGGGTGTGGCCGCGATTGTCGTCTTCGACCTCGCCACGGTCGATGATCGGCCTGCACTGATCTGCGATGCGGGATTTGATCTCGAAACTGTGTGCCCCGGAACAACATGGGCACGATCCGCGCGACTGGGATCGGGTGACGCTGAGGCGGTGGCCTGATGGCCGACGAGATTCTGATCGCTCCGGCGACGTTGTGCGGGTCCACGGATGTGCAGCTGGCCCACGAGACGATGCGAGGGCATCGCGCCTGCCGGGTCGAGCGATGTGTATGGAAAGCGGCAGCGCATCACACGCTGGTGTTGGCCGGTCGGCTCGTTCCGCCGTTGCGGTCTCCGCGTGAACGGGCCGCCGCACGAGGGGTCGACTTCCCGACGCTGGACACCGATATATCGCACACGGACCTTGGCCCAGCCCTGGAGACCATGCGAGAAGTGCTGAACAAGCTGATCGAGCCGGACTCACCAGTGGCCAGAACAGACCGCACGCATGGCGCGGCGGCATCCGGGGATGGCGGCGTAGGGCGGCAAGGGTGAGCAAGCAGCGCACGCACGTTGACGGCTGGGTTGCGACGTGGCAGCTGTACAACGACAGGATTTGAATCACTCTGGTAAGCAATATGACCGACGACTCGAAACCACTGGTGTCGTGCACACTCGCCACCGCTCCCGATCTCGTGCAAATGCGTGAGCGATTTCCGAAGCTGGCCCCGCTGTGGGACATGGTCCATGACGACTTCTGGAGCACCTACCGTCGTCCCACTTGCCGCCGTTCCGGCACAGCCGCTTGCGGCGAGGGGACTCGATGAACGACAGCCACGGTCGTTGCCGGTCGATCGACTATCAGCAGATGAGCTGGGCTGTGAGAGCGACCATCGGTCGCCGGTCAGCGTGAACTGCTTATTCGCAGGTGCCCGCCCGCGCTCACGACTGCGATGTCGCCGTGGCGGTCGGTTCGGGCCACCGTCGTCCCGAGGGCGGAGAGGTCCGCGAGGACGGTCGGGTTCGGGTGGCCGAATGTGTTGTCGGCGCCGACGCTGACCAGTGCGAGGCGCGGGTGCACCGACTCCAGGAATTCCCTTGTAGTGGTCCGCGATCCGTGGTGTGGAAGTTTGAGGATGTCCGCTTGGATAGGGATTCCGGCGCGCATCAGCACGCGTTGTGCGGGCGCTTCGATGTCGCCGGTGAGCAGGATTCGGCCGGCGGGCGTGCGGGCGGAGACGACCACCGAACGGTCGTTGGCGTCCTCGGTTTCGGCACCACGGAGCGGCCGTGGGCCGTTCTTGGAAGGCGCCAGGACCTCGAGTTCGATTGCCCCGAAACTCAACAAGTGCCCGGCTGACAACTCCAGCAACGGTACTCCCGCCCGCCTGGCGACGGTCGCGACCTGCGCCAGTCCGGTAGCCGCGTCACGCGGGTCCTCCTCATGGGATCGCTTCCTTACTGGTGCCTGACCGTATTTGGCAGGGCCACAACTCTTTCGCGGTATCGACGTAGCATGACGATGGATGCCGATGTGACTGTCTTCCGCCTTGGTGTACCCGTGTGCGTTAACCACCGGTGCCCCGGGAGTGAGCGGCGCACATCCGTTCTCGGCACGAGGCGTCGATTGAGAATCGGTGCCCTCGGTGGACGGGGGAAGTCCGTCGAGTTCGTGAATGCCTACGGCTATCGCGTCGACTGTGCGGTTGTGGAGAGCGCCGGTCAGTCCGCCGATGTGGTCGGCGTGGGGATGGGTGAGGATCAGCAGTGGGATACGGGAGATACGTAGGCGATCCAGGCAGGTTCGGATCGGGCGTGGGTCGGGTCCTACGTCGATGACTATCGCGGCGCCGGGACCGACTGCGAGAGCCAGGCCGTCGCCTTGGCCGACGTCGCATGCGGCGATGACCCAGCCATTCGGCGGCCAGCCGGGGTGCCAGAGGCGGACCGGGATCAGAACTGCCGCGATACCGACCACCACCGCGGCGACGATCCGGCGCACGGCCTGCGCGCGCAACGCCGCGACGGCGACCGCGACGACAGCGCCCGCGATCAGCCCGCCCACGAGACCGCCCGGCACCGTGACGGTCGCTCCGGGGAGCGCCGCCGTATGTCGGGCGACCGACAGCAACCACCACAGCGGCGGTGCCGCGCAGCGCAGGAAGAGATCAGCGAGCGGTGACCATAGGCAGGACAACACCGCGCCACTTGCTCCGATAACGGTGATCGGCGCGATGACCGGTGCCACGAGAACATTCGCCAGCACCGCTATCAGACTGAGCTTTCCGGTGAGCGCGATCATGATCGGCGTCGTAACCACGAACGCCCCGGCCGACACCGCGACGATCTCGGCGGGCAACCGCCAACATCCTTTGGCGCGCAACCAGTCGGCCCAGCTGGGGGCCAGCAGAATCAGAGCACCGGTCGCCACCACCGACAGAGCGAAACCTGCGTTGACCGCCAGTCCGGGCCACAGGGCCAGTAGCGTGATGATCGCCGCGCACAGCGCGGGCAGCGCCTGTTTTCGGCGGCCGGTGAGCACGGCGAGCAGGGTGACCGCGCCCATCGCACCGGCGCGCAGCACACTCGGGTCCGGCCGCGCGATCACCACGAACATGAGCAGCGCCGTGCCGGCCACGGCCACCGCTGCGCGCGGGCCGAGCGTGAGCAGACGCACCACGAACAGCACGACCGAAAGCAGAATCGTGAAGTTCGCCCCGCTGACCACGGTGAGATGCTGCAACCCAGCGATTTCGAAGTCGTCGCGCACTTGATCGGACAGTGCCGAGGTATCGCCGACGACGAGTGCAGGCAACAAGCCGGCGGGCTCAGGTGACAGTGCCCGCGTTGCCGACGCCGCGAAGTCGCTACGTACCGAGTTCGCGATCCGCTGCCACCAAGGCAGCGGCCCCGCAACCGTCGGCGGCTCCTGTGCATTCAGCGCTACGACGGTGAGGTCGGATCGGGTCGGATGATCCACCCGGGCCCGGAACTCGACGGGCCTGCCGGGTGCCAAACCGGACCATTCGTGCCCGGAGGCAAGGATCACCACCGAGCCACCGGCGCGTACCGTCATGCCGCCGCGCCGGTACTCCCGCAGATCCGCGCGGATGATCAACTGTTGGTTGCCACTGAATGCTTTGTTGCGCAGCGATTTCGGGTCATCGCTCGGCGTGACCACCACGCGAAGGGACTGTCCCGATGCCGTACGAAGCGGATGCGTCGCAACTCGATGTTCCCGCCAAGCCGCCGCGGCTGCGAACCCGGCGCCGAGAACCACTGCGGCGAGCGCCACCAGCGCCACGGCCCGCCAGCGTTCACTGCGGTGCGCGACGGCCCACAGCAGCAGCCCCCACAGCCCGATAGCTGACACCGTCAATGCCGCGCTCACAGCGAGCCCGACCTTCCAGCCCGCCGTCAGCGCCACAATCGTTGCACCCCAACAGCACAACGCTGCGGGCAACAGCCGGGCGTCGAGCACCTGGAACACCCCGGTATCGCCGCCCACACCAGCGCCTTCGACCGGATCACGACGAACGTTGGCGGTCGTGCCGACCTGCGACGACCGCCTGACTGCACCCTCTCTCCTCCGGGCCGCGTCGCCCTCGCAACCACCATGAGACGCGACCTCGGACAACCCCGCCTCGGACGCCCCCATCCCCCGGGACACCCGCCCCCGCCGACCACCGTTGGCTGTCGCACCGACCACTGACCACTGCGGCCCTCTCCGCCGGGCTGACTCACCCTGGCGACCACCGTTGGCTGTCGCACCGACCTCTGACGACCGCACGCCTGACGCCCCTCTCCGCCGGGCTGACTCACCCTGGTGACCACCGTTCGATGTCGTGCCGGCCTCGGACAACCCTGCGCTCGATGCCTCGGTACCCGGGGTTACCCCGCCCTGCTGACCGGCGTTCATACCGTCACCAGATCCCGCAACCGAGCAAGGCGGGCCGGGCCGATGCCGTCGACCTCACCCAGTTGCTCGACGGAGGTGAAGCGCCCATTGGTCGTGCGCCAGGCGATGATGGCGCGGGCGGTGATAGGCCCGACACCGGGAAGGGCGTCGAGTTCGGACTCGGAGGCCGCGTTGAGGTCGACCTTGCCCGCCCGGGTCGACGGACGGCCCGGCGTGGCCGCGGAACCGGACGACGGGCGACCACCCGCGCCGATGGTCGCGCTGCCCGGCTGTGCGGCCGGGTTCGGTGTGGCCGGACCGACCAGCACCTGGTCGCCGTCCGACAGCCGCTGGGCCAGGTTCAGACCGCTCGTGTCGGCGCCTTCGCGCGGGCCGCCTGCAGCAGCGAGGGCGTCGGCGACGCGCGATCCCATAGGAAGTCGGACCAGGCCGCTGCGCTGGACGAGGCCGACGACGCTGACAACCAGTTCGGTTGTCGAACCGGCCGGGTCACCGGGCATCGCACCCGGTTTCGCGACCGCACTCGCCGAGGCAGACGGACCAGGCGATCCGGCGGCGACCGTCTGCCGCATCACCGGCACCGGTGGTACCGGCTGGGTGATGGGCCGCTCGCGGAACACGATCACCCCGGCGATCACCATCGCGGCCAGCCCGGCCAGGGCGAGCGTGCGAACACCGCGACGCCCGGGATCGAGCCGAATGCTCCGGAACCTTTCGGGCACAAGGCGATCCCGCCAGCGCAGCGCAGCCGCTGGTTCCTCCAGCCAGCCGGGCGACCGCACGCGACCGACATCGTCCTCGTCCTCGCCACCGGCCTCGTGGCCGGCAGGTAGCCGCGCGAGATCCCACTTCCCCGCCCGGTCCGCGTGATCGTCCGGCCGCGCGTCATTCGCCCGATCGGCATCGCCGGAGAATTCCCGGTCCACCGATCGCCGTCCGCCATCTCGCCCAGGCCCGGTCGCACTCGCACCGACCCGGACGGTCAGGTCGCCCAGCCGCTGTCGCACCCGCTCGCGTTCGTCCTGTCGTGACATGGCGGTGACGCTAGTGCCGCCACGCTCCGAAAGACCCGGCCCGACCAGGCAATTCAAACAGCCTGTTGATAACCGCCGCGCTGTGCACAACTCGGCCGTCGTGGTCCGTCACATCGGGTCTAACACGCCGTACCCTTCGCAGAGAAATCTGTCCTGCCGGTCCGACCGCTGGGCACTTACACCGATGCGCCGGGCACCCAGACCTGGTGATGCGGTGACCGCTGTGTGCCGAAGTTAGTCAGGGTGCTGCTGAGTGTGCCGCCGCGTTCTGCCGTTGTCGGCGCAGTTGGTTTGTCGGCGACGCTGATCGCCTGGTGACGGTGTTCAGCGGACGGCTCGGCCTGCCTCGGTAGCAATGAAGGTCGCGACGTGACGTGGCTGCAGCGCAGTAGTGTCGATGATGTGGGCTTCCTGGCTGTGCCATTGGCGGGCGGCGTCGTAGTCGTCGAGGTGATCCAGGCGCCATGGTGAGTTCGGTTTGCTCGGATCGGTTTCGATGCGACGGAGGAGCTCATCGCGTTCGGCGTGGAGAACGAAGTGATGCAGTGGGACCGCGGCTTCTTCGAGTCCGGCGCGGATCTCTTGCCAGTATCGATGGACAAGAACCGACTGCGGGACGATGAGGACGCCGCCGACGTAGTCGAGGATCTGTGTCGCTGCGGCCACGACCAGTCCTCGCCAGGGCTGCCAGTCCTGGAAGTCCCGGACTGTTTCGGTGGCGAGGACGTGTCGGAGCATGAGCCCGACCTCCTCGGTGTCGAAGATCCGCGACCCGCGCAGCAACGCGGTCAATTCCCGTGCCGTCGTGGTCTTTCCGGCTCCGAAGGTTCCGTTCAGCCAGATGATCATGCTAGGCGCAACCGCCTGGGACGACGAGCACGCCGATGGCGCCGAGCCCGAGATGGACCGCCAGCGCGGGTCCGAATTCGGCGACGATGAGTTCACGGACGCCTGGAATACGGTCGCGCAGCTGGCCCGCGATGGTGTGCGCGGCGTCCTCGACGCCCAAGTGCTGCACGCCCACCGCCGCGCCGTCGGCACCGGCCGCCTCGACGGCCGCGGCCACGAGCTTCGTATACGCCTTGGATCGGGTGCGGACCTTCTCGCGCAGTTCGAGCCGCCCCTCGACGATGTGCAGCAGCGGCTTGGTGACCAGCTCGGTCGCGAAGAACGCCGCCGCCGACGACAGCCTGCCGCCGCGGCGCAGCTGCTCGGTGCGGTTGACCAGGATGAACGTCCGGGCGCGCGCGGAGGCGGCGACCGCC
>NZ_BDBA01000225.1 GCF_001612745.1 Nocardia amamiensis NBRC 102102
TTTGGCTTCCCGCGCCGCGCGGGATCGACGAGGGCGCCGTAATGGTTGGCCAACTCGGCATAGGACCGGTTGATCTTCGGGTCATACAGATCCGGCCGCGCCACACCGGTCCGCAGATTGTCCGGCACCAGGCGTTTGGGCACGCCGCCGAAGAACGCGAACGCCTCCACATGCGCCTCGGTCCACGCCCGCTGATCCATCGTCAGCACCGGCCGCACGAACATCAACCGCGACAACGCCAGCACCATCACGAACGCCCAGATCCGGCGGCGTCGGCCACCGACCGGATCCACCCACGAACCCAGATACCCATAATCGATCTGCGCTTCCTCACCCGCCGGGGGATCCTCCCGCAACACCGTCACCCGCGACCGCAGGTTCTCCTCAGGCAAGTTGGCGTCCATATACCGTTTCAGCGACGACACCGACGCCGTCAGGCCGTGCTCGTCGCGCAACCGCTGCCAGATCGTCTGCCGGGTCACCCCCGCCTTCGTCATCGCCACGACGAACTCGCGATGCTGCTCGATCTCCGGCCACGTTGTCTGCCGCACCCTCGTGTCAGCGATCTGCGGAAACCACTGCCGCACCAGCTCGCTCCACTCCGCGGGCGAGCGCTGCGGCCCGCCCGGTGACAACCCAGCCGCGATCGCCGGGTCCACATACTTCTTCACCGTTTTGCGGTCCAGCCCGAGGCTGGACGCGATCTGGCTCTGCGAACGACCCGCATGCCAGTGAACCAAGATCTCGACGATATCGACCACGTCGAACGTTCTCCTCGCCAATACAGGCTCCCATCACCATCGAGCGATGGGAGCAGCCAACTCCTGCGAGGACCACACCAGCCGCGACCGCCTTCCCGCTGGGGAATTACGTGAACGCGGCCCTGCCCGAATACGTGAACGGAAAACGGCTTACCTGCGGATTTTCGTGAACGCTGACACTCGGGTCGTCCTCGGTGCCGGCGGTCGCCGCGGACGCACCGAGGACGGTGTGGGCGTTGGACTTCCAGTTCGACTCCACGGTTGATGGGCGGGTGGTGAAGATCGCGTCGATGGTCGATGAGCACACTCGTGAGTCGCTGCTGCACCTGGTGGAACGCTCGATCACCGCAGAGAAACTGGTCATCGAGCTCGGGCGGGTTTTCGCTGCCCGGGGTGTGCCGAAGGTGCTGCGGTGCGACAACGGTCCCGAGCTGATTTCCGCAGCGCTGCAACGGTTCTGCGTCGACCGGGTCGGCATCGCCTACATTCCGCCCGGCACGCCGTGGAACAACGGCTACATCGAGTCGTTCAACCGCCGGTTGCGCACCGAGTGCCTCAACCGCAACCACTGGACCTCCCTGCTCGAGGCCCGCGTGGTCATCGGTGACTTCAAGACCGACCACAACCTGCGGCACCGGCATTCAGCGCTGGGCTACCGGACACCGGCCGAGTACGCTGCGGCCTGCACCCACACCCACCACCCGGTGGACTGTCGGATCAACTGACAACAGACGAAACAACCCGGGCTCTACTACCGGGTGGTCGCGTTATCGGGGACTGGCCAGACACATCACGGGCAAGTCAACCGCAAGGGCGACAGACGGTTCACGAGTCAGCCCGCCCGGTCTCCTGCGGCACGCTACGGGGCAGCTGACCCCGACCACGAAACCGCTGCCATTAGATAAGTCGACAGTTCAATACGCGATCTCACCAGTCTTGTGATCGCTATTTCATCTTTCAACAGGCTGCGACGTTGCTAAGAACGCCGCGTACGCGTCATCGACGCCTGGTTCGACCTCGCCGACGCCATCAGCATCGTCCGCGCTCTTATCCGCCGCGCCTGGATCAGCACTGCTGGGACACCCAGCCCAGCACGCCGCCGGTAACCAAACCATTATGCGCGACCTCTAACTTTGGTAAGTGGTCTCCCCGGTCACCTTGGGGATCGTCGTCCACACACCGGACTCAGCACTGCGCAGACAGGCATCGACAAGTTCAGAGGCGCTCCAGCCGTCTGCCGCTGATGGGGCGAGTTGCCGGCCTTCGGCCACTGAGCGCAGGAACAGCGATGCCTCGATGGTCTTCAAATCGTTGAAGCCGATGCCGGGGCCGGGGCCGGGCTGGAATCGACCGAAGTCGCCGCATGACGTGTCGGTGGCGATCATGCGGTAGCCGCGGCGATCGTCGGCGAGTTCGAACTGGTTCATGCGCTCGAAGTTCCACCGTAGAGACCCCTCGGTGCCGTAGACCTCGACCGTGTACTCGGCGTGCGGGCCGGTCGCGACCCGGGTCGACTCGAAGACGCCGACTGCGCCGTTGTCGAATCGCGCGAGTATCGCCGCGTAGTCCTCGTTCTCGACTGGGTGGGTCATGTCGGAGGCCTGGCCCTTGTCGAAGCTGTTGGCCGATTTACCGATGGGGAGTGGTCGCTCCGAGATGAAGGTGTCGGTCAGCGCGGTCACCTCGGAGACGCGGCCGACGAGGAACTGCGCGAGGTCGAAGCCGTGGGAGAGGACGTCGCCGAGCACGCCCGACCCGGCGTGGGCTTGTTCGTAGCGCCAGGTGAACACCTGACCCGGATCCGAGGCGTAATCGGCCATGAGCCGGACCTGGATGTTCGTGATGCGCCCGAGCGACCCGGAGTGGATGATGCGGCGGGCCTCGGCGACAGCCGGCGCGTGACGATAGTTGAAGCCGACCGCGGTCACAAGTCCAGCGGCGGTCGCGCCCTCAGCGATCTCGCGAGACTCGCGGGCACTGCGTCCCATCGGCTTCTCGATCCAGAAGGGCTTGCCCGCCGCGATAGTGGCGAGAGCGATCTCGTGGTGGAGGAAGTTGGGGGCGCAGATGGATACGACGTCGACATCGGGATGTGCGAGGAGCTCGCGATAATCCGTCGTCGTCTCGCGGTAACCGAGTGCGTTCTCGGCGTGCCCGCGACCGCTCTCGTCGGGATCGGCGGCGACTACGAGCTCGGGGTGTTTCGGCAGTTCGGGATAGAACTGCCTAGTAGAGAGGTAGGCACGTGAGTGCAGGCGCCCCATCCATCCGACTGAGATGAGGCCGACTCCGATGCGATCTTGCCGATTCAAATGGACTCCTCGATTCCGAGAGCTGACGCGTTTCGATACCGCTCGCGAACGCGGCATCTGTCTCGATCAGCCTAGGAACATGGCAGATCCCCACACCTGTCTCATATCGGAACACCCGGCAGGGCGATCGCACTGGTCTACTCGGAATCGGCATGCGCGACGGACAGTGGAAGGAGCTCTGGCGCTGATGGAGGAACGCACGCATCAGGACTCGCTCGAGCGGCCGAGGGTGCTCGTCACCGGAGCAACCTCCGGAGTCGGCGAGGCGACGGCACGGCTGTTCGCGAGCCGAGGGGCGGCAGTGGCGCTTCTTGCGCGGCGCGAGGAGGAATTGCAGCGCATTTCCGGGGAGTTGGGGGAGGGTGCGCACGCCTTCGTCACCGACGTCTCCAGCTCCGCTTCGGTATCGGCGGCCGTGGCGGCTGCGGCCGATGCGCTCGGCGGCATCGACGTCGTGGTCAACGCCGCCGGCGTCGCTGGGTTCGCTCCGCTCGACCGGCTGAGCGACGGCCTCTGGCGGCAGGTGGTCGACACCAACCTGTCGGGAACCTTCTACGTCGCGCGTGCGGCCGGGCTGCGCATGCGCAAGGCAGGGTCGGGATCCATCGTGAATGTGGCGTCCGACCTTGCGTCGATGGGGGTCGCCGGTCTCGCCCACTACTGCGCGGCCAAGGCTGGAGTGGTCGGCCTGACCCGGGCTCTTGCCCTGGAGTTGGCCCCGAACGTCAGGGTCAACGCGGTCTGCCCCGGGCCGATCGACACGGCGATGCTTCGGGCTGGGATTGCGGACGAGCCCGATCCCCAGCGCGCGCTGCAAGAGAAGGAGGCGAGCGTGCCGTTGAACCGCCTCGCTGACCCGGTCGAGGTGGCCCGCGCCATCTACTTTCTCGCGATTGAGGGAGCCTTCGCGACGGGAACCTGCATGGCCTTCGACGGCGGCACATCCGCCGCCTAGCAGGCGCGCCAGAACGGATCCGTCGCTCCTAGACCAGTTCCCCACCCCACAATCGCCAACGTAAGGACCGTGCGAAGCCATGGAAGAAGAGTGCCACACCAACCTCCGGAGCGCGCGATGGTTCGGTCCGCGGGACCTGACCGGCTTCGTGCACCGCACTGCGATACAAGCGGAGGGGTTCTCGCGCTTCGCAATCTCCGGTCGACCGGTCATCGGCATCGCGAACTCCTGGTCGGAACTCGTGAACTGCAACATCCACTTCCGGCTGCTCGCCGATGCCGTGAAGCGCGGCGTGCTGATGGCTGGCGGTCTCCCACTCGAGTTCCCCACGATCTCTCTGGGCGAGAGCCTGATGAAGCCCTCGGCGATGCAGTTCAGGAACCTCATGGCGATGGACGTCGAGGAGTCGATCCGCGCATACCCGCTCGACGCCGTCGTGCTGCTCGGCGGCTGCGACAAGACCGTGCCCGCCCAGCTGATGGGAGCGGCGAGCGCCGACATTCCCGCGATCATGCTGACCGGCGGCCCCCAAGAGCCTGCGTATTTCCGCGGGAAGCAGCTGGGTGTGGGAACTGACACGTGGCGCTACGCCGACGAGCTGCGGGCCGGCAAGATGACGCAGGGGGACTTCGATGAGCTAGAGGCCTCCGCGAAGCCGACCGCCGGGCATTGCAGCGAGATGGGGACTGCCTCCACGATGACCTCCATCGTGGAGGCGCTCGGCATGTGCCTTCCTGCCACAGCCTCGATTCCCGCAGTCGATTCCCGCAGAGCGGCAGCCGCTGAGGCCACAGGTCGGCGTGCGGTCGAGATGGCGCTTACCCAGGGGCCAAGGCCGAGCGAGGTGCTGACCGCAGACGCCTTCGACAACGCGATCACGCTGCTCATGGCCGTCGGCGGTTCGACGAACGCGGTCGTGCACCTGCTCGCGCTCGCACGACGTGTCGGCGTCGACCTGCATCTCGACCGCTTCCACCAGATCTCGCAGCGCACGCCGCGTATCGTGAATGTGCGCCCATCCGGTGAGCACCTAGTGAAGCAGCTGTTCGAGGTCGGCGGCATCGCCTCGGTGCTCAAGCAGCTCGATCCGTTGCTGCACACAGAGGCGACTACGATCACCGGGAAGACGCTCGGTGAGGGTTATGCGGATGCGCTCGAGCCCGATGGTGTGGTGATCGGCAAGCTCGAGGAGCCCTTCGATGCCTCGGGCGGCATCGCGGTCGTCCGCGGTTCACTCGCACCTAATGGAGCGGTGATCAAGCGCAGCGCCGCCTCACCGGAGCTGTTGCGGCACCGGGGGCCCGCGGTTGTCTTCGACAGCATCGACGATCTCAGCAACCGGATCGATGATCCAGCTCTGAAGATCACCGAGGATTCGGTGTTGGTGCTGCGCAACTGTGGCCCAGTCGGCGCGCCCGGTATGCCGGAGTGGGGAATGCTGCCAATTCCGGAGAAGCTGCTGCGCAGGGGTGTGCGGGACATCGTCCGTATCTCGGACGCGCGGATGAGCGGTACAGCGTTCGGTACTACCGTCCTCCATGTCGCGCCCGAATCGGCCGTCGGTGGACCTCTCGCAGCCGTCCGCGACGGCGACCAGATTGTGCTCGATGTCGAGAACCAGCGACTGGACCTCGACGTTCCGGCTGAGGTGATCAACCGGAGGCTGGCAGAGACAGAGCTCCCTGAGCGGAAGTACCGCCGCGGCTACGGCCGCTTGTTCCTCGATCACGTACTGCAGGCTGACGAGGGATGTGATTTCGACTTCCTGCAGAGTCTGCCGGACGAGGAGCCACAGCGACTGCCGTACGGCCTGATGAGCGGTTGGCAAGGCGGCTGGTAGCCCACGACTACGAAGGGTGACTCGCGGGCTTGAGGATTGGAGGAGACGTGTCTCGACCGAAGGTGATTGTGATCGTTCAGGAGGGTCGGCCAGAGCCTCCAATGGAACGTGTTGCATCGGAGGCGGATATTGTCGTCGTGCGCACGGCCGACGAACTGCGTGCTGCGCAGCCCGGGGCAGAAATTCTGTTCCTGAACGATTTTCGGACCAGCTTGCTGCGCGAGGTGGGCCCCGCCGAGCTGCGCTGGATCCATACCTCCAGCATCGGGGTGGATGCGCTGCTGACCGAAGAGATCGTCAATGGGGACATCGTCGTCAGCAACTCGAGGGGAGTGTGCGAGCGGCCCATCGCTGAGTGGATCCTCGGCGTGCTGCTGATGTTCACCAAGGATCTGCGCCGTACGATCGAGCTGCAGCAGGCGCGACGGTGGCTGCACCGGGAAACAGAGCCGCTGCTCGGGCGGAAAGTGCTTGTCATAGGCCCAGGGCCGGTGGGGCGAGAGACCGTCCTGCTCCTGCGCGCCGCCGGTATGGATGTGACGGTCACCGGTCGCTCCTCGCGGGACGATCCCCAGCTCGGCCCGATCCGTGCATTCTCCGACCTCGATGATCTGCTAGGGCAGGTCGATGACGTTGTGCTCACCCTCCCACTCACGGAGGTGACGCGGGGACTGTTCGACGCGGTCCGAATCGGGAAGATGCGGCGGGGTGCCAGGCTGGTCAACGTCGGGCGAGGCGCGGTGGTTGTCGAGAATGACCTGATCGCTGCGGTCGACTCGGGGCACCTGGGGGGAGCGGCTCTGGACGTGTTCGCGCGGGAACCGCTCTGGGGGGACAACCCGCTGTGGAGCCGGGACCGAATTCTGGTCTCGCCGCACGCCTCGGGGGACCTGGTTGGTTGGCGAGGCCGCGTCGTCGACTGTTTTGCCGAGAATCTGAGGCGGTGGAAGGCGAACGAGCCGCTCAGAGATGTAGTCGACCTATCGACGCACGGCGTGACGGCGTCCGCGCACTCCAACGTTCCCTGATCCCGTGCCCCTGGAGACCCTTTTGCCAACCTCTGCCGACTGTTTCAGACTGGCACAGAATTGTGCGGCCGGCCACATGAATCATGGCAATAGATCTATCGATGACGAGATGAGATGACCCACGTGCCACAACCGACAACACCACTGATCGCGCTAAACGATATCCGAAAGTCGTTCGGTGCCGTGACAGCGCTCCAGGGCGTCAGTATCGACGTGCTCCCAGGGGAGACTTTCGCGTTGCTCGGTGACAACGCCGCGGGCAAGTCAACTCTGATGAAGGTTCTCACCGGCGTGTATCGGCCGGACGAGGGATCGATCTGGCTGAACGGCAAACAGGTCGACTTCCACACGCCCGCAGCTTCCCGCAACGCCGGCATCGAAATGGTCTATCAGGACTTCGCGCTCGCGGACAACCTGGACGTGCGTACGAACATCTTCCTCGGACGCGAGCCGCAGAGGAACGTCCTGGGACCGTTGGTGCGCGTCGTCGACCGGAAGAAGATGGAGAGGGAATCCAACCGGGTGCTCGAACGCCTCGATATCCCCATCAACCCGCGGCTGAAGGTGAAAAGACTGTCGGGCGGACAGCGTCAGGCGGTCGCGATCGGCCGCGCGCTCGCCTTCGACGCCCAGCTCATCATCATGGACGAGCCAACGGCGAACCTCTCGGTCGCGAAGGTCGACAAACTTATCGAGGTCACACAGCGACTCAAAGAGTTGAACATCGCGGTGATCATCATCACCCACCGCCTCGACGAGGCATTCGCCGTGGCAGACCGCTTTGCCGTGATGCGGCAAGGGCAGGTCGTGGGCCGGTTCCGAAATGGCGAGACGACCGAGTCTGAGGTGGCGCACCTCATCTCCCACGGGACCCTCGAGGGCGTCATCAGCGCAGCGACAAGCGCCCGAGCCGAGCGCCGACAGATCGGTAGCACCGCCTTGGCGGCAGTCGCTGACGCGAAGATCGCAGACCGCTGGTACTCGACAGAAGAGAGCGAAGCATGAGCACAACGATCGCGAGGCCGACGGAGCGCGGTCTCGATCAGCGATCCTCCCGAAAAGACCGGATCAAGCATTTCGTCGGTGACTACGGGATCGTGCTGACGTTCGCGGTCGTCCTGGCCTTTCTGGCTTCTGCGGCTCCCAACTTCCTCACTTTCGACAACCTGATCAACATTGTTCGTCAGTCCTCGATCATCGGCGTTATCGCTGTCGGCATGACGTTCATCATTATTACCGCAGGCATCGACCTCTCCGTCGGCTCCGTCGTCGCCCTCAGCGGTGTCGTCTTCGCCATGATGGCTCCGTCCGACGGTACGGCGCTCTGGATACCGCTCCTCGCGAGCGTTGCTGTCGGACTGTTGGTCGGGTCGATCAGCGCCTCTCTCGTCGTCTGGGGAAAGATCCTGCCGTTCCTCGCGACGCTTGCCACGATGGTGACGGCCCGAAGCGCCGCACTCGTTATCACCGACGGTCAGGTGGTCTCCGGACTGAGTGAGCCGGTGGAGTGGCTCGGCTCCGGTTTCATCGGGCCGATCCCGGTCCCTGTGATCATCTTCCTGCTCATCGCCTTGATCGGCGACTTCGTGCTGAGCCGCACCAGGTTCGGCTCTCACGTCTATACGGTCGGCGGCAACATCGAGTCTGCGCAGAAGGTGGGCATCCCGATCCAGCGCGTGCTCTTTACCGTTTACCTCATCGGCGGCGCCCTCGCCGCGGTGGGCGGCATCATCCTCACGGCGCGTCTGAACAGCGTCGCGCCGACTGCCGGCACCATGTACGAGCTCCAAGTGATCGCCGCAGTCGTCATCGGTGGCACGAACCTCTTCGGCGGTTCCGGCACGATCCGCGGCACCGTGATTGGCGTGCTCCTCCTTGGCACAGTGATGAACGGCATGAACCTGCTCAATGTTTCGTCCTACTACCAGCAGGGTGTGCAGGGCGTCATCCTCGTGCTCGCCGTGCTCCTGAGTCGCTGGAAATCCAACTGAACGGGCACCTTGGGATTCTCGCCTGCGCGAATACCGATGAAAGACATCTCATGAAGCTAAAAGTCAAGCCGCGAGCGAGAGCGGAGGTGGAAGCTCTCAACCTTCGTCGTAGAGGCTGCGGGTCAGCAGGCAGTGGTGGAGTTGGCCGAGGATTTGTTGAACAGGTGGCGTTGGGCTTGCTGGTTCCAGTCACCGGTGGCGCGGCGGGTATCGAAGTGCCGCCGCACCCCGGGCGAGGCCCTCAGCGAGGGCGGCGCCCAGATCGGCCCGACGGCGGCGAGACGCCGGTATTTATGCCGGTGCAGCACAACGGTTTTCTTGCGGCTAGCGCGGGTGATGGGGGCCGATCCGGCGTAGGCTTTGAGGCCGCGTGGGTCGGCGAAGCGGTGGCGGTCGTCTCCGATTTCGGCGAGCACCTGGGCGCCGGTCAGCGATCCCAGGCCGGGGAAGCTGAGGATGATCTTCGCGTCCGGGTGCTGGTCAAAATGGGCCGTGGCCGCCGGGGTGAGATCGTCGGCGGCGGTAGGGGCGGCGTCGAACTGGCGCAACAGCGCGCTCAGCCTGATACCCATCGCGTTTTCCGCCATCGGCAGCTGGTGCAGGTAGGTGGCGCGGAAGACGGCGTGCAACCGGTCGATCTCGGTGTCGATGCCGCGTTGACGTCCGGCCGTGACGAGCAGGGCGCGCAGCTGGGTGCGGGTCAGCGTCGCCGCGTGGGTCGGTGTCGGTGCCGCAGTGAGGATGGTGCGGGCGTCGCGGCGGGCCAGGCCGTCGCCGGACAGGCGGGCGAAAGCTTGCAGGGCGGCGGGGTAGAAGTCTTTGAGCAGATCGCGGACCTGGTTGCTGATCTGCTGGTGCGCCCAGACCGCGTCCTGCTGGGCGCGGGCCAACACTCGAATCGCTTGCGCGAGTTCGGTATCGGCGGGCAGCCGTCGGTGCGCAGCGGCGTCGGTGCGCAGGATGTTGGCCAGCAGGACCGCGTCGGCGGCATCGGACTTCGACCCCGGCACTTGGTGGCGGGCGTGGTAACGCGAGGCCGAGAGCGGGTTGACCGCATAGCTCGGGCGACCGGTGGCGCGCGGCGCGGCCACGAGCAGGCCGCGGTGGGTTTCGATGGCTACCGGGATCGGATTCTCGGCGGCGTCGTTAGCTTCGGCCAGCATGCTCAGGATCTGGGCGAAACCGGCCGCATCATGGTTGACCTCGGCTCTGGCCCGGGTTCGGCCGTCGGTGTCGACGATCGCGGCGTCATGATGGGATTCTGCCCAGTCGATTCCGCAAGTGGAACCCAAATCGCTTCTCCTTCATCAGGTTTCGTTTTGGTGACGAGCCTGGTTGGGGTCACGCGGCACCCTGATCACGGGACTCGACGGTCCGACATCGCATTAGCCGTACGTGACTCCAGGCCAGCGCAGGACTCCATGCTGTCGAAGAGCTCCAAGGCTCGCGAACGAACCGAAGAAGTCACCCCTGCGCCGGGCTTGAGCAACGGAATCCCACCACCACACGCCCTGGTCTGCCGTCAGGCGCGCCGTTCTCTCATAAGGCATCGAATGCCGGGAAACCCTGGGCGTCACCCCGACAGCAGACCAGATCCGAGGAACAAGAACCCGGCCGTTCCGGCCGGTACTCCAATCCCTACTAACTGACTAGGAAAATCAATGAAAATCCATCGACGCTACCGCTCCGCCATCGCCGCCGTTCTTGTGGTCTGTGCACTGATGCTCAATGCCTGTGCCTTCGGAGCCGGGGACCGACACGAGTACACGGTCGGAGTCGTACTCCTCGATCTACAGGACCCCGATCTCGCGGGCATGGCGAAGGCGATGAAGAAGGCGGGCGACGAACACGGCATCGGTGTCGAACTCGCGGACTCGAAGAAGGACAATGGGAACGAGCTCAACCACATTGAGGATCTGATCACGAAGCGGGTCGACGCCGTGATCCTGCAGCCGCTCGACGGCAAGGCCAGCCAGATCGCAGCCAAGCGTGTCATCGACGCTGGCATCCCACTGTTCATCGTGTCGACCGAGTTCGCCGAGGGCGCCGATATTGCCTATAAATCCTACATCGGTATCGATGACACCCTCGCCGGTGAGATGCAGGGCAAGTACCTGAACGAGGTGCTGCCAGAGGGCGGCGACATTCTCTTCGTCGCTGGCACCTACGGCGCATCCTGGACGGATCGCCGGAAGACGGGATTCGCGAGGACAGTCGCCCGCAACATCAATGTGGTCTCCGAATTCCAGGCGAACGGCAGCCGCGATGACGCGAAGCGGATCATGGAAGACACCCTTTCGCGCTACGCCCGCGGCAGCTTGGTCGCCGTGGTCGCTCAGAACGACGAGTCGGCGATCGGCGCAGCCTCGGCGATCGCCGAAGCCGGTCGCAGGAGCGAGTTCAAAGCCATCATTGGGATAGACGGCACCGCGGACGGCGTGCAGGCGATTGCCGACGGGCAGCTGACTGCTACTGTTCAGCAGGACTCCGCAGGCCAGGGTACCGAAGCCGTGCGAGTGGTCGCCGCCTTCCTGAACGGCGGTGAGATCAACAAACGCTACGAGCTTCCGTTCAACCTCATCACTCAGGAGAACGTGGCGAAATTCAAATAAGGGCTGACGGTTCAGACGGCCCGGTGAGCATGGCCTTTGCAGGAGGGTGCCCAGCCCACACTGCGGCTCATGCTGTCCCGCGTCGGCGCTGCTCGGAATCTTCCGTCCGCACATGCCTCAGTAGGTCGACCGCAGGAGCCGGCCGCAAGACCCAGTCGGGCTAGTCGTTCGATACCGAGTTGCGCTCCACGAGATAGAGGTTTGATGACAACGATTACGGCGGCGGGTGCTGCGGCGCCCGCTGGTCCCCTTTCCGACGCCCAAGAGCAGCTGCGGCAAGCAGTGCATATCCTCGGCTACGACGACAGCGTATTCGCGATGCTGGCGGCTCCCCACCGCGAGCTGACCGTGAGCGTCCCCGCTACGTCGCGACGATGGCTCTGTAGAGGTTCTCACCGGGCACCCAGTGATGTGCCATACGGCGGTGCCAAAGGTGGCGTGCGCATCGACCCGGACCGGTACTCGCTGGCCGAGCTCGAGCGCGTCACCCGGCACTACACGAGTGAGATCTCGCCGATCCTCGGCTCGGATGTCGACATTCCCGCGCCTGACATCGGGACCGACGAACGTTCGATGGCCTGGCTGGTGGATACGTACTCGGTGGCGGAGGACACACTGTGCTCGGCGTGGTGACCGGCAAGCCGCTCTCTCCTGGGAGGATCTACTTTGCGCGCCAGCGCAACGTCCCGAGGCGTCGCGCACATCGGTCTGGCCGCTGTGCGCGACCTCGGTGTAGCCACGAGCGATGCAACCGCAGCCGTACAGGGATTCGGCAAAGTGGGTCGTGGAGCGGCCGGCTTCCTACATGCGGCTGGCGTTCGGGTGGCCGTGAGTGATCAGTACGGTGCCGTGTTCGCCGATCGGGTCTGGATCTGTCGAAGTTGGAGCGGTACGTCGATGAGACCGGGTCCGTCGTCGGGTTTCCCGGCGCTGACGGACTGCAAGAGTAGGACGACCTCCTTCTACTCGATGTCGTTATGTTGATGCCGGCCGTGATCGAGGGAGTGATGAACGAGCAGGACATAGGACTGGTCAAGGTGCGCATCATCGTTGAGTGCGCCAACGGCCCCACGACCTGGATTGCGGACGCGGTCCTCGAGCAGCGGGGCGTGCTGGTTGTACCCGACATTGGCGAGATCGCCGACGAACTGCTCGTGGCGAATGCGGGAGGTGTGGTCGTCTCGTACTTCGAGGGAGTCCAGGTCAACCAATCGTATTGCTGGACGGCGGCGGAGGTGGAGCAGCGGCTCGCCGAGCGTATGAGTATTGCGTGGGAACGCGTCTCCGCCCACGCCGCACAGCATCAGTTGAGCCTCAGAGTTGCGGCGACATCGCTCGCAATTCAGAAGATGGCCGAAGCACACCAAGCTCGTGGACTCTATCCATGCGCAGACCAGTGAGCGATCCGCATCCCCGGCATGTAGGGGATGGAGCGGTAGGCGCTGCTGATGCGATCCGCGAACTCCGGGGGCGAGGGATTGAGGTTGACGATTCGGATCGCAGGCTGTCGGAGTACTCCTATGACGCGTCGAACTACCGGGTGAGGCCAACGGCTGTCTCATTTCCTCGATCGGTTCGGGATATTCGGAACATCCTGGAGGTCTGCTCAGTCTCAGGGATCCCCGTCATCAGTCGAGGGGGCGGGACCTCGATGGCGGGGAACGCCATCGGGCCCGGCATGATCGTCGATGTCTCGCGATGGATGAACTCGATCGGGGAAATCGACGCTGAAACTCGGACTGTCTGGGCTGCAGCCGGCGCGGTGCTCGGGGCGCTGCGCTCCTACGTGGAGAGGGCCACCCGGAGCGAATTCACCGTCGCGCCCGACCCCTCGTCACTCACCCGCGCGACTGTCGGCGGCTCGATCGGGAACGACGCCTGCGGAAACCACTCCGTTGCGTACGGGCGGATGTCGCACCACATCCGGGAGATCGAGCTGGTCACCGCGGACGGTGCTCACCTGCGTGCAGGGCCAGGGGGTTTGTCCGCTGTCAATGGGGAAGACGGGTACTCGGCCGCACGCGCCGAGGAGCTGAACGCAGACCTGCGATCTCTGGCGCTGGCCGGCCTCGCACCGATCCGAACGGAGCTGCAGACGATCCCACGACAGGTGTCCGGCTACCAACTCGGGCATCTGCTGCCCGAGCAGGGCTTCGACGTCGCCAGGGCACTAGCCGGCAGCGAAGGGACCTGCGCAATTGTCGTGGGAGCGAGGATCCGGCTGGTGCCGAAACCGCGGATCACTGCGCTACTCTGCCTCGGCTATAAGAGTTCGATCGACTCCGCACGTGATGTCATACCGATCCTTTCGATGAAGCCTACCGCCATCGAGGGACTCGATCGATCGATCGTGGACATCATGCAGCACCGCAGAGGCGCGGAGAGTGTGGAATCGCTGCCCCAGGGTGATGCGTACCTCATGGTTGAGTTCTCGGCCGACGTCATGGAGATCGCCAGAGAGCAGTGCGAGCACCTGGTCCGAACGCTGGGTGCGCATGGACGAGTTGTGGACTATTTGATCGTCACAGATCCTACAGAGCGCGCCAAGCTCTGGCGTGTCCGGGAGGATGGGGCCGGGCTTTCCTCACGCCGGATCGATGGCGTACAGACTTGGCCTGGTTGGGAGGACTCGGCGGTGGCCCCAGAGCGACTGGCCGACTACCTCGCCGATCTGCTCCCACTCGTCCAGCGGTATGGGTACACGGCCTTCATGTACGGACACTTCGGGGCCGGCTGTGTGCACATGCGTGTCGACTATGACCTACGCAGTGAGCTGGGGCGCCGCGCTTTCGAAGCGTTCACCGACGAGGCCGCTGCCCTTGTCGTCGCTCACGGAGGCTCACTCTCCGGCGAGCACGGGGATGGGCGCGCGCGAAGTGCGTTGCTTCGCGTCATGTACTCGGCGGAGATGATCGAGCTCTTCGGCGCGTTCAAGAGCATCTGGGACCCGGTGGGTTTGCTCAACCCGGGGATCATCGTCGACCCCGAGCCCTTCTCCAGCAGCCTGTCACTGACAGGTTTGCCAATGCCGGAGCAGGAGGTGCACCCGCTCGAGGCGGTGATGCCCAGCGCGGGCATTCCAGCGAACAAGCGTGTCATTCGAACGGCTCCGTTCGTCGGCCACGCCCATGCGTGTATCGGTGTCGGGAGATGTCGGGCGGACTCGGGCGGCTTCATGTGCCCGAGCTACAGGGCCACCGCAGACGAGAAGGATTCGACGCGTGGGCGAGCGAGGGTGCTCCAAGAACTCGCGCGCACCAACGGAAGCAGTGTTAAAGGATGGTCGAGCCCGGAAGTCCGGGAAGCGCTGGATCTCTGTCTCTCGTGCAAGGCCTGCTCCACCGACTGTCCAACCGGTGTCGATATCGCTGATGCACGATCGCAGCTCATCGACGAGCACTATCAAGGGCGACTGCGCCCATTCAGGCACTACGCGATCGGATGGCTCCCTAGATGGCTGCCGCTGCTTTCGCGGGGCGCGACGCTCGCGAATCTGGGGATGCGGATACATGCCGTCCGCTCCCTCGGAGAGCGCCTGGGTGTCAGTGCGCGTCGGGATGTACCCGCCTTCGTGCGGGCTGGGGAGATCAGGCGACGTACACGCGAAGCCGGGTTCGAGAGGGGTGGCGAGACGCTCGTATTCGTGGATAGCTTCACCCGTGCCTTCCGTCCGCAAGTGATTCCCGCGGCCGCGCGGGTGCTCCGCGAGACAGGTAAGACGGTCGGGTGTGCCCCGGATGCCTGTTGCGGGCTGACCGGGATCTCGACAGGGCACCGCGACTTCGCTCGCCGCCGATTGGCGAGGCTGATCGCTCGCTTGGATGACGGTACGACGCGCGACATCGTCGTACTGGACCCGAGCTGTGCCGCCACCATTCGTGACGAAGGCCCGAAGCTTGTCGGTGGAGAGGCGTCGAGACGCGTAGCGGCCCGTGTCCGCTCCTTTGCCGTCGCGATAGCCGAGGCACTCGACCACGGATGGAATCCGACGGCCACGCCTCCTGAGAGCGTCGTCCTGCAGACCCACTGTCATGAGCACTCGGTATTCGGATCGGGGTCGCAACGACGGGTGCTCGAAGCCTGGGGCGTGCGGAACATCGTCGAGTCATCATCGTGCTGCGGGGTCGCGGGCAACTTCGGGTTCGAAGCCGAGCATTTCGACATGTCGATGCGCGTTGCCGAGCACTCGATCGTTTCTGCGCTGCGCCGGGGTGGTGAGGAAGCCGTCGTGCTCACTGACGGTTTCAGTTGCTCGATGCAGGCTTTCCAGATCGACCCGCGGCGTGGAAGCATTCACTTGGCGCTTGCGCTGGATCCTGCAGAGAATGCATGCGACGAAGTGCGACCGACAGAGTGGCTATGTCCACCAATTTGGACGACAGCAGGCCGAGGTGCTCTGCTGGCAAAGGTCGGTCGACCTATCCGCCAAGGCCGCCACAGCGTTCGGGGACGGAACGCTCGACAGCACAATCGCGCCAAAACGACCTAGCTCGCGACGTCGGGCCGCTGCGCAGCCTGGTCACCGTCGCCGGGCGCCAGTGGTCGACTGAGGAGAACTTCCAAACCGGCAAAGGCCTGTGTGGGCTCGATCAGCATCAGGTCCGGCGCTGGAAATCGTGGCGGCGCTGGACGATCCTGTCGATGCTCGCCCACGCCTTCCTGGCCGTGCTCGCCGTCACCGAACACGCGACCACCCCATCCGCGAACACTCACCCCATCCGCGAACACTCACCCGATCCGAGAGCTGATCCCGTTGACTCGCAACGATATTCGACATCTCTTCGCCACCCTGATCACCACCGCTGCCCGCAACATACGACATCGACCGGCCTGGTCGACCTGGCGCCGACAACACCAGCATCGCGCCAAAACCAGCCACTACCAGCGCCGATCCGGCAGCACGACATGACCATCACGAACTACGGCTGGATGTACTAGGTCCAAGGCCGCGCAGTTTAGGTTCGTGCCCGGTTGTCAACCGGGCACGATATGGACGCTGATCTGCGTTTTTGTGGATTCTGCGGTCGATGTCGCCTTTGGCGCGGTGTTTGGAGATGGCGCGTTTGACGATGCGGGGACTGGTGCGGGCGCGGCGGGGTGGGAGGGGGTCGGCCAGCACGGCTCGGCCGATCGTGCCGATCAGGTCGATCGTGGTGGTGGCGAGGATGCCGGTGGCGTGGATGAGCTGGTCGCGGGCGGTGTGCAGGGCGATGGTGAAGCTGCCCCGGTCGGGTGCGAAACCGGGTGTGGCCAGGGCGGTGTCAGCGATGGCGGTGCGTAGTGCCTGGTAGGTGGTCAGCAGGGCGTAGACCTCTTGTTCGACTCCGGCCGGGGTACGGGCGCGGAGCACGCGTCCGCCGAGAATGGTCGATTTCAGTTCGAAATAGCCGGTTTCGATCTCCCACCGCTGGTGGTAGAGCGTGACCAGATCGGCCGCGGGGTATCGGTAGTGGTCGGTGAGGCTGGTGATCAGCCGATACCGCTCGACCCGGCGTGGCCCGTCGGAGCAGGTGACGGCGATATCGGCGTCGATCACACGGACGGTCGCCGTGCCGGTGCGTGTCAGCCACGATCCGTCGCTCAGGTGCCGGATCGCGGGGACGCGCCGGTTGAGTTTCGCGCGGATCAGCAGATCCGTGTCGGTGGCGGTGATCTGCTCGATCAGCGCGGTGACCGCGAAGTTCCGGTCGGCCAGCAGCAGCATGCCCGGCCGCAAACATCGGAAAAGCCGCGGTGCGTAGGTGGTTTCGGCTATCTGTGACGGGCCGAATACGGCATCGACAACGGTGCGGGTGCCGCAGGCAACGACTGTCAGTAGCCGCAGCATCGGGTAACCCGCAACGGCGTGGCCGCCGCCGTGACGACCGAAACGGGCCACGTTCGCCGCACTGTCGGGCACGAACATGGTGGTGCCGTCGATCGCGCACACCACAAGCCCACGCCACCGGGCCGCGCCGGCGGCCGGACCACGGACCAGGTCGAACAGCACCCGCAACGGTTTCACTCCGACCCGGCGCAGGGCCTGGGCCAGAGCCGAGGAACCCGGGCGCGTGACCGCAGCGCCGGGCAACCCGGCGCACAACCGTGCCCAGACCTGCCGGTATCCGAGCCCGGTGAACAACGCACCGGCCAGCAGCAGATACACCACCACCCGCGACGGCAGCAACCGCACCCGCGACTGCACTGCACCGGCCTGCTCCAACGCCGCGTCGACCAGGTCGAACCCCACGATCCCGGTCAACTCGCCCAGATGCCCTGGGGCGAACACCCCCTGCGCTACCAGCGGCGAGCGATCAATAGACTGAATCGACAGCGGAACTCCTCGGATGAGCGGATTGTCTTGGCGGACAACACCTCTCTACCAGCAGTTCCGCTGTCCCCATTCACCACCCGCCACGGTTGACATCCCCGCCAAACCCGCTAACTGCGCGGCCTTGAGACTAGGTCCTGTCCGGCGAATCTTTCCAGTTCCTGGCTACCCTTCTGCTGTGGAGCTCTACTTCGATCCGGTGCCACTGCTGGGTGACACGCGTGAGTCGTTCCGTGGGCAATGGGCGGATCGGAAGTGGCTCAACGTGCCCGGACCGTTCTACGGGGCCGATACCGACAACTGCGGTACCGGCCGAATCCACGCCCCGGGGCTTGTGCTCTATGAAGGCGAGTACTTCACCGAGTACGTCTACCGTCAGCCCCGGACGGCGGAAGAACTCCGGCAACTGGTCGACGCCGCCGAGGCGGAAGCCTTCTCCGGCTACGGCTGTGACGGTGACGAGCACTGGACACCGGCAGCGGTCCGGCAATGGTGGCGCGACCGGGGCCGGATCCGCGAGTACCTGGCGGACCGCCGCGATGCATGGGTGACCGACGACGAGAAGTCGGGGCAGGGTACGGCTGCTGCCGCCCGCGACTACGCCGCCTACCTCGACGGTGAGCTGGCCGAGCACCTGGCGATGAACCCGGCCACGCTCACTTGGTCGCCTCCTTCACCCACAGGACCACTGATCGCTTGAGCACATCACGCTCCATCGCCAGCTCGGCGTTCTCCCGCCGCAACCGCAGCAACTCCTCACGCTCGGACTCACTGAGCCGATCACTGTCGCCGCCCTCACGCTGCTGCCGATCCCGGGCCACCCACGTGGTCAGCGTGCCCTCGTTGACCCCCAGCTCATGGGCCACCTGCGCGACCGGCCGCCCGGTCTCACGCACGATCCGGACCGCTCCCTCACGGAACTCCGCATCGTATTTGCGTCTCTTCTCCGCCATCTGGCCTTTCCTCTATGGTCCGGCCTCCACGATATGAGGGGAATCGCACCGCAGCCGGGGAATTCCCTTCTGGTCCAGGTGGTTTTGGAAGGCCGTTGGCGGCCGGGTGGGGGATAGCTCGTCTGGTAGCAGTCCTGCGCTGAGTCGTTCGACGTTGACGGCGATGGCGGTGAGTACGTGCTGGACGTGGGCCTTGCGCTGGCCGTGGTAGCGACATTGCCGCATGCCGTGCCCGTGCGCGAATTCGCAGACAGTGCCCTCGATTCCCGAACGCACGGCATACCTCTGCTGCCAGGCGGGGCTGTGCTGTTCGGCTCGGGCCTGGACTTGCAAGTCGAGTAGTTCTCGCGGGGGAAAACCCACGTTGCGGGCGCTGTCGCGGGAGGTGGTGCACTGGCTGTGGACCGGGC
>NZ_BDBA01000226.1 GCF_001612745.1 Nocardia amamiensis NBRC 102102
GGTCACGGCCGCGGCGGAGGGCGGCCGGTTCCTCGGATACGGTGCTGCCGCAGGCGAATTCGCCTCATTGGATGGGGTGGCGGCGGAGCGTGGTGTCACCGTGTACGGACTGTTCGACATCGCCGGCGCAGGCACCGATTGGCAGGCGCTCGCCGAGCGGGCCCAAGCCGAGGTTGCCGCCGGGCGGCTGGAGGTCGTCATCGGTCAGACGTTTCCGCTGGAACAGGCCGATCGGGCGCATGCAGCCATCGAGTCCAGGGCTGCCGTAGGGCGGACTTTGTTAACGGTGTGAACAATCACTCCGATCTGGACAAGTGATGTAGTGCACAACCCCGGTAGCGGCGCTACTGTGCCGGGGTGAACACTCTGCTCATTGTCGGTATCGTCATCGTGGTTCTCGGCTTCGTCGTCGCAGTCGTGCAGTTCGCCAGTCGTCCGCCGAAGGATGCCGAGCCATGGGACCGCGAAGACGCCGAAGACTATGAGGTCCGCTGGGACGAGAACTACCGCGACGACTGACCCCGCTCGGCGGGGGTCAGCACCACCACCGCGATGGGCCGCTTGGTCAGCTTTTGATAGGCGCTGTAGCGACCCTGATTCACCTTGTCGACGATCGCCCATCGCCGGGCGTAATCGGGATCATCCGGCAGTGTCGCCTGCGCCCGCACCGCCAGTTTGCGCCGCCCGACCTGGATCTCACACTCCGGTCGCGCCTTCAGATTCGCCAGCCACCCCGGCGGCCGCGGCGAGCCGCCATTGGACGCCGTCACCAAATAGTCCTCGCCGTCGCGCGCATATGTCAGCGCCGAGGTCCGGTCTTTGCCGCTCTTGCGTCCCACGGTCCGCAGCAAAAGGGTCGGATTCCCCAGCAACAGGCGATGCCCCACCAGCCCACCGGAGTTCTCGTACACCCACTGGTGCGCCTTCAATACCTTGATGAACAACCCGGCCATACCTGACCCTCCAGTAGGTTTCGACACCCAACCCTAAGTCACCAACCGCGACTGGTCCCCACCCCGCCCGACCCGGTAGCATCCCCAACGCTCGCGGATTCGCGCGGCACGGGGCGGTAGCTCAGTCGGTTAGAGCCGTGGACTCATAATCCATTGGTCGCGGGTTCGAGCCCCGCCCGCCCCACAAACCCCCTCTGAGCAGGGGGTTTTTGTTTTTCTGGAGAGGTTTCGATCTAGAACAGCGCTCGTCCACGAATAGATTATTGCCGTAGCATCTGGGGATGGGGACTGCTTCGCTGGACGACATCCGCGAGTTGCGAGACGACTTCGCGACCGAGCTACGGCGCAAGAACCGCGCCAAGAAGACGATCGAGGTCTACCTGGTCCACATCGGCTACTTTGCCGAGTACCTGATCTCCGAAGCTCTGCCGACGGACGCGCCTGAGATCACCCGTGACCACATCGGCGGGTACATCGAGACACTGCTGTCAAGGACGAACCGGCGGACCGGTGAGCCGCTGTCCCCGCAGTACGCGCGCAGCCAGTATCGGAGCCTTCAGCAGTTCTTCAAATACCTTGCGGCCGAGGAGATCATCGACTCCGACCCGTTCGACAGGTTGAGCCTCCCGGACGCTCCGGACAAGCTCGTGCCGGTCCCGAGTCTCGAATCCCTGCGCGCCCTACTCGACCAGTGCGCCGGAACCGACTTCGATTCGCGGCGGGACAACGCGGTTATCCGTCTGTTCGCGGACACCGGGTGTCGCTGCGGCGAGGTCGCCAACCTCGGTATGGACGATCTCGACTTCGAGGAGAACAGCGCGCTGGTCGTCGGCAAGGGCGGCCGGCCACGATCGTCACCGTTCGGCGACAAGACGCGCATCGCACTACGCCGGTACCTGCGCGCCCGCAACCAACATCCGTTCGCGAAGAAGAGCGACCGGCTGTGGCTCGGTCGGCAAGGTCCGATGACCGACCACGGCATACGGCAGATGATGGAACGCCGCGCCGAGGCCGCGGGCATCGACCACATTCACCCACACATGCTGCGCCACTGGTTCGCCCACAACTGGCTCGCCAACGGCGGCCAGGAGCAGGATCTTATGATGCTGGCCGGATGGCGCTCGAGGCAGATGCTCGATCGATACGGCAAGTCTGTTGCCGACGAACGCGCAAAAGCAGCCCACCGCCGAGCACGTCTTGGAGACAAGCTGTAGGGCTGGCCGAGGCAGTCTCCGGGCAGCAGCAGGTCATTCAGGGAGGCGCTACGGTTAGCCGTATGACCGATGACTTCGTTGCGTGGGCTGCGAAGCTGGCGCGGGACAACCTCGTCGGAATGTCTCGGCGGTGGCGGCACGTCCAAGGCGTTGCTCGGCAGGCTCGGCAGGCAGTCGACGTGGTTGATGACCGCGACCTCTTGTTGGCTGCGGCGTGGCTGCACGACATCGGCTACGCGCCATCGATCCGTAGGACTGGATTCCATCCGGTGGATGGCGCCGAGTTCCTGCGGCGTGAAGGCGTGCCGGAGCGGCTGTGCGCTCTTGTTGCGAACCATTCGTGCGCCTGTATCGAGGCGCGTAACCGCAATATCGTGATCAACTGGCCGGACGAGCAAACGGCATTGCGTGACGCGCTGTGGTGGGCGGATATGACGACGACGCCAACCGGGGAAACGACGGATGTGCGCACTCGCATTGCCGAGGTTCGCGAACGGTACGGCCCGGACCATGTCGTATCCAGGTCGTTGGCTGAGGCGGCGCCTGAGCTGATCGAAGCAGCTGACCGTACCGAGAAGCTACTGCGCGAATAATTAGCTTCTCATGGGGCTGTTACGTGTAATACGGCCCTGCCGAGGGAGTCAGGCCCCGGTCGATACGAAGCGCAATCGAGGGATGTACGTCCAGTGATGAAACATCGCTGGGCGCAACCCATCTGACCTCTTTCGATTCAGAGCTAGTTCGAAGTTCGCCGCCGATTGGGTCGGCGCGAAAGCAGATGGAGAACTCTTGGCGAACTTCACCATCGTCGTACGCGATGACGTGCTCCGGATTCGAGAATATTCCGATGAGGTCGGTCACCTGGACATCGATCCCGGTTTCTTCTTTGACCTCTCGAACGACCGCCTGGGTGACCGTCTCGCCCGCCTCCAGTCCGCCTCCAGGGATCGAATAGTGATCGTTGTCGGTGCGGTGGATCATCAGGATTCTGCCCTGTGAATCGCGCACTAGGGCGCTCACTGCGACCTTGATGCTGTTCGGCGTGGGCGCGTCGGGGTCATGGAAATAGTCGGTCCGCGTCATGAACGATCACCTTTCGGGGGTCGCGTTCGACCATACGTGCTCGAAGCTGGTCATATACGTCTGGAACATGTCGCCAGCAGGCAGTTGGCGCAGATGAAGCGCGGGGGCATGCGCGCCCGGCAGCCCGTAGACGTGCATGTTGACGATCATCTCGTTGTCGAATCGGAACACCGAGTTGTAGAGCGTCGTGTCGTGGTATCGCAGTTCGACGCCGTCGATATCGGCCAGCGGTTCGATCAGTGCGAGTGCGTTGTTGATACGCGAGGGCACGGTGCCTGCCGCCAGACGTTCCTCGGCGCTGCGCTTGTCGGCTTCTGCTGCGGTTGGGCGACCGAACAGCAGCCGAACCTTCAGCCCGTCGCATGTCCTCTTGCGCAGCGTTCGTGTGAACTCGGGCTCCTCGGCAAGGAACAAGCCCGCGAGCACGAGGACGTCGAGTCGCTCGCTTGTGCTCGACAGCAGCCGCTTCCACAGGTCACTTGGAATTGCACTGCGGTGTGGGTAGACCGTCAGGACTTCTGATTGTGCAACCTCGACCTTTCGTTCTGGCGCGAGTGCGTCCGGCCACAAGTAGTTCTCGGTTTCTCCGACCAGGGCGGCGACCGCATGCCGGTGCTTCGGGTAGGGCACCCGGCCCTTCGTGATCCACCGCTCGACGGTCTTCGGCTCCACTCCGGCCTTGTCGGCGACGTCCGGGATGTCGAGGCCAGCCTGCTGCATCGCACTGCGAAGGCGTTCGTTCGCCATTTCGCCTCCATTTTCAGGGACGTCTAGGGACGTCTCTAACGGTACCTAAGACGTCCGGACAAGTCCACCTATGCGGTGCCTACGCCTGCCACTTCAGCGAAAAGTGTGGAACTGCAAGGAATTTCCCACTTTTCGAAGGAGCGGGCATTGATGGACAGGACGTCTAGTGAGGCGCGGAATCTGATCAGCCTCAAGACTGCGGCGGCGCTCGTCGACGTCGACACCAAGACGATCCGGAACTGGATCGCGGCCGGTGACCTCAACGGATTCCGGGTGAACGGCCGCCTCCTGCGAGTGGAACGCGACGAGGTGCTGGCGCTGATTCGCCCCGCCGCGACAGTCGTAAACGGCGGTGTGGCATGAGCACCCCGGTGGAGCGGACATTGCAGGCGCGGATCGCGGCGCACGAGTCCTGGGCGAAGACTTCCGATCGCGCGGCGCGCACCGCGAAGGCACGGGCGGCGATGGCAAGCAAGTTTGACCGCCTTGTCGATCCCGATGGGCTGCTCAGCCCGGAGGAGCGCGCGTACCGCGCTGATCAGGCGCGGAAGGCCCACTACACGCGGCTTGCATTGAAGTCGTCGCAGGCTCGCCGTCGTCGCAGCCGCAGCCGTAAGGGCGGTGAGTTCTGATGCGCGCCCGAACATTTGGTTTCGCGGTTGTCGCGGTGGCTCTCGGCTATGCGGTGCTGACGGCGCCGGAGGTTGTCGGATTCACGGTGATGCTGCTGGGTGCGATCGCGTTCTGGCGGTCGTCGCGGCGGTGGGGGGTTCGGCGATGAGCATCAACGAGCCGCTGCACGATTCGGCCGACTTGCTGGACGAGTTGGACGCGATCATCCGTGAGCAGGAGTTGTTGCGGCAGCGGGCGATTGCGTTGCAGGCCCGCTACCGGGCGCTGGAGGCGCACGCCGACCGGTTCGACAAGCCGGGGTCGAACCCGTGGTTGCCCGAGGAGTTCGGCAGCGTCAATGTCGAGGCCGCTGTCCAGAGGCTCGACTGTGCCGCCGACAGCATGTACTACCCGGCGAAGTGGCTTGTGTCGGCGCGGGAGTGCGCGGCCAAGGTCCGGGAGTATCCGCAGCCGGAGCGTGAGCGGGTCGACCGGCCGGAGGTTGATCGGGGGCGGTCGCGGTGACCGCGCCGTGGCGGCAGGACCGGCCTGTTCAGGGGTACACGGTCACCCATTTCGACCGCCGTGGTGGTCACAACCCGTTGCATTCGATGGCCGGTCCGGAGTTCACCGGGGTCGGTGCGGTGTACGCCCCGCTGGGTGTGTTGCCGCCAACGATGCGGATCGCCGCTGTGGCGGTGCTGCTGCTCGTCGCGATGGGCGGATGCACCGCGGCGTGGATCGATCAGCAGGACTACGTGCCGTCTCCGAACATCTGCCGCCCGCTCAATGCGGGAGTTCCGGCGGAGCCGCCCGGGTCGTGTGTGCCGCGTGAGCACGTGCCGGAGGTGGCGAAGTGAGTGCGCAGGAATTCGAGTCGGCGGATCTGGCTGCGCTAGCTGCGGAGGCGGAGCAGGAGCGGCTGGCTGTCGTGGACGGCGTCCTGACGGACATGTTCTATGCAGCCTCCGCGGCGGCGTGTTCATGGGACGACGCGGATCGCCGGACCGCGCGGGCGAAGGTCGACCACGTCAACTCGGTCAGGGAGTCGTTGCACGCCGAGCAGGTCGATGCGTGGATTCAGATGCTGGACCCACGACCTGAGCAGGCACGGACCTGCCGCGACCAGCCGAAGTCTCGCGGGATCGAGCGGTCGCGATGAGCAGCAGTCGTTTTCACGATCCGGATGGCAAGCGGTTCGGTATCCCGACGTGGCCGTGGGGTTTGGCGCCGCAGTATCTGCGGACCCGTCGCCAGCTCGCCCGCCACGGCAAGAGCCCGGGTGGTGAGTATGAGGCGCAGGTGCTGCGCGCTCGGGGTGGGTCGCGGGGGCCGTTGGAGGCGTACCTGTACGACGTGGAAACCGCTGTGCCGAAACGTGTTCCGACCGCTGTGCAGTTGGAGGCGTTGCAGCTGGCGCGCCGGCAGCGGTTCGTCCAGGCGTGCGAGCGTCGCGGGATCGACGCCACCGATATGCGCGAGTTCATCCAGCAGGCCCGCGCCGACATCGCGGCCTGTCGCCGTGGGCGGGATAGGGGGCGGACCCGATGAGCCGCCGTCAACCGCAAGGCGTGGTCTACCTGCTGCATTTCGAGCGCCCGTATCGGCACGCGAAGCACTACACCGGTTGGACCACCGATCTGGAGGCCCGGTTGGCCGAGCACCGCGCCGGGCGCGGAGCGCGACTGTTGGCAGTGATCGGCCAGGCCGGGATCGGCTGGTCACTGGCCCGCACGTGGGGCGGCACCAAGGGCCGGGAGCGGCAGCTGAAACGCACAGGTGGCGCATCGCGCCGTTGCCCGATGTGCGGAGTCAGCCCACGCGAGGACACGGCCGAGCTGCGCGGCGTGGTCGCGCAGGCCCGCGCCGAGATCACCGCTCGCCGCCGCATCACTCGGGGGCAGGGAAGGGAACGAGGTCGTTGAACCACAACACGAAGAACGCGCCGCGGTGGGACCAGTACGCGGCGTTGGAGTTCGAGCACCGCGATCAGATCATCGCCGGACTGCGCGGCAGCGGGTTGACCTATCAGGAGATCGCGCGCCAGTTGTGTATCCGGGCGCGGCAGGTGGAGCAGGTGCTCGGTGAGGTCGCCGCGCTGCGGGCCCGCGAGGTGAGCCAGGCCGAGATCGCGCGGCGGGTCGGGCTGCCGCGCACCACGGTCCAAGACCTGCTGCGCGGGGAGCGGGCGAGCCGTTCGACGCCGCGGAAGACGAAAGCGTTGCGGGCGCTGGTGGACATGCACGGCATGCAGGTGGACGTGTTGGGCTGGTTTCTGGGCATGGAACGCAACCACGTCTACAGCTTGGCCAAGCAGTTGCATGACGAAGGCCGCATCTACGAGCTGGAGGACGTGCAGGCCGGGGAGAAGTGGGTGGTGCCCACGCGTGTGACCGCCGCCCGCTATCTGGGGTGGCGTCCCGCCGATTGGCGTCCGCCGCTGGGGTTGGCCGAGCACTACCGCGCGGTGGCGCAGGCTCGGATCATGCTGGTCGGCTCCGACCCGCAGCTGTGGGTGTCGGAGCGGGTGTTGCGGCACCGGGTCGGCAAGACCGCAACCGGCAAAGGCAAGACCGGCGCGGTGGAGGTGTCCACCGGCCCGGAGCCGCGGTTGGGGCACCCGCACGTGCACGACGGCCGGTTCCTCGGCGTCGTGAAGGGCCGCCACGGCTGGTGGGCGCTGGAAGTCGAGCTGTCGAAGAAAGACCCCGACTACATGGATATCGCGCTGAAGGGCGCGATCCGCGCAGCCCGCGACAGCCGCGACGAAGCGCTGGTCGGCGTGTTGTACCTGTGCCGCAACCCCGCCGTGCTGGACAACGTGGTGGCCGCCTCGGAGCGGTTGCCGCACAACGAATTCGGCGATCTGGCGCTGGATCTGGTGATCCGCGACTTCGACCGCGAATGGGCCAAGTTCCTCACCCGGTATGCCGCGATGCGCGAGGCGCAGAAGCAGCAGAGCCCGAATCGCCGCCGCCGCACTCTCATTCATCTCACGCAGGAAGCATCATGACCAACAAGAACTGCTTACCGATCCTTACCCCCGACGACTGCGACCCCCTCCACACCGCGACCCCAACACCCGCACCGGCCGCGCCGTCGATCGAGCAGGCGCCACCGCCGTCGATCGAGATTCACCCGGTCAAGCCGCCGATCAAGCAGCTCGACGGCATCGACCTGCCCGCCTTCGCCGCCGTCGCTGACTTCGCGGGCACCGCCACGGTGTGCGGTGTCGTGATCGTGGCGATGCTGGTCATGATCGTGGCCGTCGCGGCGCGGTGGCCGTTGGCGCCGCACCGGTTGCGCAACTTCGCGATCGGGTCGCTGCTGCTGCCCGCCGCTGCGGCGGTGGCCGGCGGATCGTGGTCGACGCCCGCCTCCCTGTTGTGGTCGGGTGCGGCGCGGGTCGCCGACGGCGACGTGGGTGGGCTGCGCACGATGGTCGTGCTCGGTGCCCCGGTTGCCGCGTTGGCGGCGACCTATTGGTGGGCGTCGTTCGTGCACAAGACCAACACCGTCGGGTTGAAGAACCTGGGCCGCACCGAGCGGGTACAGGCGGCGATGGCCGCGCGGCAGTTCGCCGGGGCCGCTCGGGCGGCGCGGTCGGTCGGCGCCCCGTTCACCACAACGGACGGGATCGTGCTAGGGCCGCTGGCGGACCGGCGTTCGGCGAACCCTCTCGGCTTGTGGTCGGAGCTGACCGCGCGGCATCAGGCGTGGATGGTGGTGCCGCACAAGGAAGCGCGTCGCCAGATGGCCGCGATCGGTACGACCGGCTCGGGTAAGACGGAGCTGATCAAGCGGTACGCGGTCGGGATGCTCGAATACGAGTGGAACGCCTGGCAGCGGTGGAAGGACGTGCCGGGCATGCGGGGCAAGCACCCGCGCCCGCTGCTGGTGGTCGTGTCCTGCAAGGGCGGCAACGACGACAAAATCCTGGGCCACGAGCTGCGCGAGATCGCCCAGCGCCGCGGTATCGCTGCCGACCGCATCGCCGAGGTTCCCCACGGCGCCCGCCTGGACGTGTGGGCAATGCGCGCCCGTGACCAGCGGGCGGTGCTCGGCGACATGCTCAACGCCGGACAGGCGTCGACCTCCGAGGGGCAGCACTTCGACGAGCTGCGCCGCCGCGTCGTCTCGCTTGTCGTCGATGCCCCGGTAGGGCCGCCCCGGTCTTCGGCGGAGTTCCTGGAGCGCCTGGACGCCGACAAGCTGCTCGACATCTGGGGCAACGCGCCGGATGTGAGGCGGATGGTCGAGGCGCTGCAGGCGGAGAAGGTCCCGCAGATCGACGACATGCTCATCAAAGCCAGCAACCTGTTCGACTCGTTGCAGGGCGAGGACGGGCGGATGGTGTTCGACGGCGGTGTCGACCTCGACACCCTCGACGTGCTGTATGTGACCGTGCCCGGCCTTGACAAGGACGCCGCCCGCGCCCAGGTCGCGGCCATCCTGCGGATGCTGATGCAGCGCGCGGCCCGCACCGCGAAGGACCAGCGTCGCAGCGTCACCTTGATCATCGACGAGCTGAGCGCGCTCACCACCGGCCAGGGCTCGATCGGGCTGGAAGAGGTGTGCGAGCGAGGCCGCTCACAGGGTGTCAGCGTGCTGTTCGCCGCCCAGAGCCCCGAGGGCGTCGCCGGGGATCAGTGGGCGCTCAACCGGATCTTGAAGTCCTGCGCGGGTGGGGTGCTGCTCGGCTACGTCGAGAACGCCGGAGACCTGTGCAAGCACTTCGGGTCGGTCCGGCACATGCTGCCGTCGCGGCACCTGATCAAGGGCCAGCGCACCGGCGACGAAGGCCAGGTGTCCGTCGGCGAGAAGTGGCTGGTCGACCCCGACCGCGTCCGCCAGTTCGACACCGGCCAATTCGTCTACGCCAAGGCCGGACGCGCCCAGTTCGGGCATGTCGTGCCCGTCGACCCCGCCACCGTGCGCCCCCTGCCCGGCACCACTGGCGCCGATCTCGAGGCCGAGCCCGTCACCGCCGACGCGCCCGCCTGAACTCGCAATTTTTCCGAAACCAATTGGAAGGCAAGCCAATGCGCATCATCCGCCCGCACGACGATAACGACGACAACGACGATGGCCAGCGGCGGCCCGAACCTGCCGCGACACCGACCGATCCTGCGATCGCGGGCGAACTGTTCGCCGACGAAGTCGAGGACTGGCTGGCTGGTATCGCCGACCTCGACACCGCCCCGACCGCCGCACCCGCACAGACCGAACGACCCGCCGCTGACACCGGGCCGGTCCGCCGCGCCGCGCTGACCGTCGTTCCCGACCTCGACGACGGACCCAACGAACAGCCCACCGCCGCAGTGGCGCCGGTCCCAGCGCGCTCACGAGCGCAGACCGCGCGCCGCACCGCGGCAGCCTCCGCCGTTGTGGTCAGCGCAGCCGTGACCGCCGGATGGGGTGAGGGGCCGCTGGTGGTCGGTCCGCTGGCCGTCTACGGCGGCGCGTGGGTGGCCTACCTGTGGTGGAACGCCGCCCACCGCCCGCCGCTGCTGCAGGCCATCGACACCGCCACCGCCGGTGTCGGCCACGCCGTCGCCGCCGTCGCGACCGCCATCGTCGCCCTGCTGCGAGCCCTGGTCGAGCGCATCGACCGCGCCCGCACCCAGCACGAGACCAACCGCACCACTAGCGCTAACGCCCACGCCCGGTGACCACCACAAGGAAGGAAAACCCGTTGAGCACCAACAAGATCCCTGACGAACCGATCCGGACCGCGCCGGTTGACCTGTACGAGCGTCTGCACGGCGTCGATGACCGGCTGACCGAGCTACGGCGGGAGCTGAACGCGATCCGCCGCGAGTACGCCACGCTGCGCCGTCATCCGGAGGCGCTGGCGGTGGACACCCTCGGTAAACCGATGGACCCCGTGGTGGCCACCGACGCTGCACTGCACGGGCTGGCGCAGGCCGACCGCGAACTGGACGGTGCCGAGCAGTGGATCGCCACCGTCCGCGGACAGTACGCGACCCGCCTCAAGCTCACCGACGCCGCCGCCGACGAACTCGCCCGCCGACGCAACCGCGTCGAGCGGACCCGATGACCCCGAAAACAGCTACCGCAGAAAGGAATCCATCACCATGTCTGACCGCAGTGTTGAGGACGAGTTGATCGCCGAGGCCCGCAAGTTCGGGCACTCCCTGACCCACATGCTGCGTCTGCACGCCCAAGCCACCAACTGGTTCGAACGGCGGAAAGTGCGCAAGCAGATCAGCTTGGCGTTGCGCGAGCAGCGCCGCGCCGAGCAGACCGCACGCGAACACCACCTCACCTGGACCCAGGAGATGATCGACCGCTACCGCGCGCACGCGCTCGCGGTCGCCGAACGCGCGCACAACCCGAGCGTGGACCACGAACGCCGCTACCGGGACGCGCAGTCGCTGAACCGGCACGCGAACGATCTGCGCGCCCGCATCGTCGCCAACGACCGGCTAACCAAAACCGAACAGGGCATCGCCCTGGACGGGCTGGACGCGGCCACCACGTTCCCGCAGTTCGAGCCGGGCCGGTTGTTCGACAAGGCACACAAGGTCCGCGGCATCGACGCCCTGCGCTACCGGGCGCAGGTCGCCCGCTCCATCCGCGAGCAGCAGACCCACAACCCGCAGCGCGAGCAGCGACGGGCGGAGACGCCGGAGCAGGCCGAAACGATCCAGCAGATCCGCCGGGCCGAGCTCGCCGGTAGGCGGGAACTCGACGAGCATGTGCGTGGGGTAGACCGCACCGACCCGCCTTCCGAGCAGCCCCGGCGCGACCATGACCGGTTGGCCGAAGTCGAGCGCCAGCTCAACGACGTGATCGCTGATCGTGACCGGCTCGGCTCACGGGTCGGGATGCTTCAGCGCGGCCTCGACTCTGTCACTGCCGACCGGGATGAGATGCGTCGCAAGCTTGATTCCGCCGAAGGTCATATCGAGGCGTTGAAGAACCGCAACCTGCGGCTTGCGGCCGAGATCCGCGAACTGCGTGACCAGTCCGGCATCCAGCAGATCACCGCCGAACGCGACCAGCTGAAGCGGGAACGCGACGAGGCGGTGCAGAAACTCGTTCAGGCAACCCCGGAACACCAGCGATATGGCAGCGGTCGGCGCCGCGCCGCCGCGAACGGCAACCACACCGGGCCGGAGCTGACCGCTGAGCAGTTCCAGGAGGCGATGCGCCAAGGCAGCGACGCGGTGAGACGTGACGCGGTGGGCAAACGCGCCAGTTTCCTCACCGAGTTGCGTGACCTCGCCGCCTCCGACCAGGGAAAGCATCTGGGGGAGCGTTTCCGGGATTGGGCGCAGTCGGCCACCGACGGTGAGCTGCTGGCCTACGCCGAGAAACACGGCGCCGTGCCGCGTGACCCGTCACAGCCACGCCTGGACCCAGTGGAGGAGTCGTTCGACGCCGTGCGCGACGAGAACCGGCGCCAGCGCAGCGACCAAGCGCAGGCCGGTGCAGACACGCAGTCCTGGCCGCGGCCGGAACGGAACGGTCACGGCCGCAACGGCATCGAGCGGAGCCGGTGATGGAACGCGAGCACGAGGAAGCGATGCGGGCGGAGTTCGCCGAGTACACCCAGCTCACCGAGCAGATGTACCGGCCCGACGCCACCGACGCCGAGATCGACAACATCTGTGATCAGCGCCGTCAGATCGACCAGCGGTGGGGCGAAGGCCCGCACGCCGAGCATTGGGGTTACCTGTCGGACGCCTACGAGGACTGGCGGCAGGCACCGGACACCATGTTCCGGTTCATCGACAACATCGCCCACAACGGCGGCGGGGTCACCGACGTCCAGCACCGCAGTCTGCTCCAGGCTGGACAACTGGCCGGTCGAAGCAGCCAGCAAGTCCGCGACGCCGCCCGCCGCTACACCGCCCGCGCCACATCCGAGCAGCCCACACCCCGATCGGACCGCACGCAGGTCGAGCGGGGGCGGTGATGGTAACGCACCCGCAACAGCGCAACTCGTACCCGGGACGCTCCTACGACGTGGTGACCGATGCCCTGGTTCATCGGGTCGGTCCGCCGCCGATGCCGCGGTCGCCGCAGCAGTGGACGAACTACTTGTGCCCGGTGCACGAGGGTGACGGCCACCACCACAACCCGTCGTTGGGTGTGCGGTACGACCCGCAGCAGGGCAAAACGATGGTTCGCTGCTGGGCGCGCTGCAACGACGAGGAGGTGCTGGACCGGATCGGGTTGCGGGTGCGTGACCTGTGGGACCGGCTACCGGAGCGCATCAACCAGCAGGGTTCTGCTCGTCGGCCGTTCGCGGCCGGCGGGCGGCCCGCCCGCCCGGTAAGCGTCGCCTCGCCGGTCGAGAAAGCCATTCTCGCTGCACGGTTCCCGCTGCCCGCTAGACGGGACCTGGGCGCCCAGATCGGCGAGCCGGAGGCAGTCGACACCTACATCTACCGGTGGCCCGACGGCCGAGTCGAAGGCGCAGTGGTGCGCTTGCACACCCCGCACGAGCACGGGCACGCCAAGAGCTTCTACCAGCGGCGCTGGACCGGAACAGCTTGGGACAACAACGGTTTCGCCCCGATCCCGTGGAAGCTGGCCGACGTCCGGGAAGCGCTCGACACCGGGCGTGAGCTGTATGTGTGCGAGGGCGAGAAGGACGTGCAGCGCGCGAACCGGGCCGGGCAGCTGGCGACCTGCAACGCGATGGGCGCCGGGAAATGGACCCCTGAGCACGCCCGCTGGCTGGCCGGGGCAGCCCGCGTGATCGTGGTCGCCGACCGCGACCGCCCCGGCTACCGGCACGCCGCCCGCGTCGCCGAAACCCTCACCGACCGTGTCGGAGAGGTCCGGGTGATGCAGGCCCGCGGTGGCAAGGACCTCTCGGATCACTTCGACGCCGGATACGACCTGTCCGAGCTCGACCCCGTCCCGTACCTCGACCGGCCCCGCCCCCAGCGCAGCGTCCACGACCTGCACCTCAGCGGGCGGGCCGACCGGACCCGCAGCCGCTGACCCTCCACCGACCACAACATGAAGGACCAACCCGACATGACCACCGACCCGAACGAGACCCACGCCTATCTGCACGCTCTGGAGCTCCAGCGTGGCCTGTGCCGCGCCACCGACGCCTACTACCGCTTCCTCGACACCCACCGCGCCCAGCTGGAGGGGCTGCCCGATTTCGACGTCGCCTACGACGAGATCGCCAACGAATACCGCGACTTCGGTGAGCTGACCACCTTCACCGATCACCCCGACCACCCCGAGCCTCAGCCCCGCGACAGGCGCCGCAGCCGCTGACCACAACAGGAAGGACCTCATCACCATGACCAGCAACACCTTCGGACAGCGTTTCCGCCGTGCCGCGCGTCCCGCGTCGGCGTTCACCAAGACCACCCCGCCCGCCACCACCATCTACGGCCGCATCACCGCCGCGGTGGAGGAGCCGAAACTCAAGTTCGGCGGGGCGCCGGGTGAGGTCGAACTCGACCAGGCCGGCCAGCCCGTCATGCAGACCGTGATCACTCTCGAAACCGGTGCCGGGCCGCGGAACTTGTATGTGTCTTGGCGGATGGAACAGGCCATCGGCCAGGCGATGGAAGCCGCGGGTGCGGAGGACTTCGAGATCGGTGCGACCCTGTCGGTCACTTACACCGGTCCCGACCCGGAGTACTCGCGTGCTCGGTTGTTCACTGCCGTCTACACCCCGGCCGCTGTGAGCAAGGGTGCGTGAGTCGTGACCGGATTCGATTCCGGTGCGGACGTGGTGCGCAGCAGCGTGTCTGCTGCGCACCACAGCGCACCAGACGGTGCACAGGGCGGTGCGCGGACCCCGGAGGAGGCGTCGGCGGTCCGGTTCTTCTGGGGTGAGCTGCTGCTGGTGGCGGCGATGTCGATCGCGGGCAACATCGTTCACGCATGGATCAACGCGCCGGAGGACAAGCGGTGGATCGCGGCGTTCGTGGCATGTTTCCCGCCGGTAGCGTTGCTGGCAGCAACTCACGGTGTCGGTCTGCTCGTCCGTGCGCAGAACAAGGCGCGCTTCGCCTACTGGGTGGTTGTGCTGCTCACCGCGTCGATCGCGGGTATCGCGTTCGCGTTGTCGTTCGACGCTCTGCGGGAACTCGCGATCCAGGTCGGGATGAGCAAATCGCTGGCAGGATTGTTCCCGGTTATCATCGACGGCGCCATCGGACAGGCCACCATCGCCCTGTTGGTGCTCGCACGCACCGATCGCACCACCACCGAACCAGCGGTTCGCACCGATCCGGAACCAACGCACCGGCCCGATCCCGTGTGCACCGTGTCGGTGCGCGAGGTCCACACCGAGACCCGCTCGACATCGACCGAACTCGCCGCGTCGACGCCGTCGGTCGAGCTGGCGCGCACCGCTGAACCAGTCGCGATCGAGGCCCCTGCGCACCACGCACCGGCGCGCGGTGCAGTGGACACCGACCGGTGGACGACCGTCGCGGAGTCGGTGTGCAGCGGCGACCCGTCCGGTCGGCGGGACCCGGAGAAGGTGGCCGAGATCCTGCGCCTGCGCCACGAGCAGGGCTGGTCCCACGCCCGCATCGCCGAACACGTCCAGATCACCAAATCGACCGTGACCCGCACCCTGACCGCAGCCCAGGAACACATCCAGGAAGGTGCCCACCCGTGACCAGTGTGGTCAACATCCGGCTGTCCGGCGACGCCGACGCCATCGCCGCGGTAACCGCGATGCTCACCGCCTGCGGGTTCGACGCCCGCTTTCGCGAACGGACCTACCCCAACCGCAACGGGTTCGGGGTCCGCGTCTACGGCGAAATCGCCGTGGCCGAACCGCTCGGACAGGAGGCCGGCCTCGAATGCCCCGCCTGATGTCGGTGTCACTCACCGAACCGCAAGTCCACGCCCGCACCAAGACCGTCACCCGCCGCTTGGGCTGGCGAATGCTCCGACCCGGTGACCGGGTCACCCTGTGCCGGAAGGTCATGGGCCGCCGTCCTGGGGACCCGCTTGTCCGGATCGTCGACGTCGAGATCGTATCGATCCGGCGGGAACCACTGGGCGCCATCACGCCGGAAGACGTTTTCGCCGAGGGTTTCGGGAATTTGAGCCCGAGCCAGTTCGTCGAGTTTTTCTGCGCCACCCACTCTGGTTGCCAGCCCAACACGATGGTCACCCGAATCGAGTGGCGCTACTGCGAGACCGAGACCGCAACAACCGAATAGCTGACGGCAGCAGCAAGTCCGTCCAGTAGGCCCGCCCGGCATCCGCCAGGCGGGCCTACTGGCATGTTGGGGACCGTCGCGAGGGTGTCGACGGGCCCGTGACTGCCGGGACTGTGCCGGGACACTGCCGGGATAGAGCCGGGACAATGCCGGGATATTCAGGTCCCGGCACTGTCCCGGCATGCCCAGGCCAAACTGGCGTTTGACCTGGGGTGTTTTGCGCCGCCTCCTGCCCTGCCCGGCCGACACTCTCTATGGCTTCGCTGTTCATAGAGAGTGTCGGCCGGGCAGGGCAGGAGACAACACAAAACACAAAAGCAGGGAAGGACCAGAAGGGCGGGGAGACCACAAGGAACGGAGAACCACAAAAGGAGGGTTGGGTGGGTGGTTGCGTCAGGTGCGGAAGTTGCGTATAGAGCTGCGCCACCGACAGTGGCGTGTTCGCGCGCAAGGGCGCGCTCAGTGCTGTGCAGGAGTCGGGAGCGTGGGCGGCGGTGCAGGGCGCGCGTGTTTCGTGAGGGGCAGGTTGTGTAGCGCGCGTGTCGCACGCTGCTGGGCGGGGATGGACCACAACAGGAAGGTAGTCGGTGGGGCGATCAACCACTTGACCCCCAGGTCGGCCTGGGCGATGAATTACCTAGTCACGTGCAGTTTTTGATGGTGCGCGGTACGTTGAAGACGTGGGGCTTGTTCGTCTGCGTGCCAATCGTGTGGTCCCGCTCTGGTCCCGCGCCATCTACCTGAAAGAACGACCCGCCAGATCCACACTGCTAGGCGCGCGTCTCGTCATGCGCCAGGACGTTTCCCTAGCTAAGCAATGCCGTTGGACGCGAACCGCAGCAATCTGGTGGCCCGAATGACCTGGACTGTCAGGGCCGGGTTTTCCAGCCTTGGCGTAGCTCCTCGTATTTATCGTCGAGGCGCTGCCTTGCCAGAATAAATTCCGGCGCAAATAGGAACACAACCTTAGGCAACGAACCACTCTCTACTGCTTCTACGACAGCATCAAAAAGCTTCATCCGATCATCTAGTAGGGCATATTTATGGATAGTCGCCACAGGGCCGTGATCCCAATTTTTAGACTCCAAGTCTTCGTCTATTGCGCCGACGCCCTCCAAGACGACAGCAGTCCAGGCCGCAGCATCTATCTTACGAACTAAAGCTAGGTCGGCTCGAGGACGACATGTACCGATAATTCGTGCGATCCGATGATGACCACGGCTCATTAAATCCCATTGAAGATCGCAGATGCGATGCAACATCTTAGGCTCGTAGTCCTGCCTGTCGACTTTACTATTTGTTCCGGAAATCTGGTTGACAAGCAGCTTGAAGTAGAGTTGAGAGGCCGCCTCCAGGCAGGATTCAAGACTCTCATGTATGTCAGATTCCGTTAGGGAAATCAAGCTACCCTCCGCGCCGAGGGTAGATTCTTGGCCGATATCGGACATGCGGGCCATAAGCTTCTTATCGATTTTCCCGCCGGAGTGAACGACACAATTTCGGATAGCTGAAATGGCACAGATATGATTCCAAGGATGGGGCCAATCCCACCGCTTTCGAGGCAATGAAATTCCACCGTGTCTTGCCAGTCTCTCAATCCATGTGGTGATCGGCTCCTGAAGTTCCGCTTCTACCTGGCGACCCGCAATCCTCTTAAGGATCGATTGCCCATCGGAAAGATCGGATACATCGCGCAGAGAGATTGACGGGTTTCCTGAAATCATCGCAGGCCGCTGACAGTAGAGAGTTTCAAGCAGCTCGCCAGCGAAAATCTCGAACGACGAGTAGATCGATACAATCGCAGCCGAATGGGCATGGTTGCTTCGTTTCGGATGAGTGATCGTAGAAGCAAAATTTCGCGTTATCAAGAAGAAGGCGCTTGAAACTTCCTTATCCTGGGAGGACTTAACAACTGTTGGTTCACTGTTGCGCTTACCGGCCATAGCTTCCCGCGCAACCCTCTCCAACGCTTTCCCGAATCCCTCTAAGTGATCGGAAAGTTCGGATCGTTGATCGGAGCTGAGATATGAATACATCTCGCCCACAAGACCGAGATTTATTTCATCGTCAGAAAATAGGGGGGAATCGATCCACTCTAAGGATAGCTCAATAGAATATACGAAACGCGTATAGGCGTTCCATAAGTCGTCGGCAAGGGCGTCCATGTTCTCCACACGGTGAGTGTACGAAGCAAACCACTGAGCTGGTAGCCAAATTGGCCCTGTTGAGTGGTGGCGTGCACATAGCAGGGCTGGCTTCCCTGCCTGCCCATAGGGCCTGCCTTTCTCGTGTGGAGGCTCCGCGGTCAAGGGGGGCGATAGCCATCATGTAGTGACGCCGTAGTCGCTCTTTACGGTAGAGGGGCGCGGGAACACAATGCAGGACACCAGTCAGCAGGGCCACGCGGCCGGAGGTCGCGCACATCCCGCCTCGAGAACTGGTCGATTCATGTGTTCGGCAACGCGGTGGGACGGGACCACGGCCAGTCATCCCGGGCGTTGCGGGCCGATTCGTGCTCGGGCTGCGGGAGACCAAGACGGGTACGGCTCTCGTCGTGCCCACACTTCTCGGTTATCGGAAATCAACCATCTCGGATCGGAAGCGGGTGGCGCTGGCGTGCCGCCGACGCGCCCGGTGGGGGCCGCCA
>NZ_BDBA01000227.1 GCF_001612745.1 Nocardia amamiensis NBRC 102102
GGTCGCTCGGACGCGAGCCACAGGTGGGCCGCGAACACGCCGCGACGAAGTCGCGGCCAAACCAGCACAGCCGCGAACACGCAGCGCCGCAGGCGCTGCAAATCGAACACAGTGCATGATGGACGGGTGAACTTCTGGCCAGCGCCCCATGTCGATGTCCCCGTGCACGCGACCGTGACCCTGCCCGGCTCGAAATCGATCACGAACCGGGCGCTCATCCTGGCCGCTCTGGCCGAGGGGCCATCGACGATCACCGGTGCGCTGCGCAGCCGGGACACGAACCTGATGATCGGCGCGTTGCGCGCGCTGGGTACGCGCATCGAGGGCGAGCGGGACACGTTGACCGTCACCCCGGCGCCGCTGGGCGGTGGCGCGGTCGACTGCGGGCTGGCCGGCACCGTGATGCGCTTCGTGCCGCCGGTCGCGGCGCTTGCGGCCGGCGACGTCGCGTTCGACGGTGACGAGCAGGCCAGGATTCGCCCGCTGCGCACCATCCTGGACGCGCTGCGCGCGCTCGGCGCGGATATCGCCGGTGACTCCTTGCCGTTCAGCGTGCACGGCAAGGGCGCGCTGCGCGGCGGCACGGTGACCATCGACGCTTCCGGGTCGTCGCAGTTCGTTTCGGGCCTGTTGCTGTCGGCCGCCCGCTTCGACGAGGGCTTGGTGGTGCACCACGACGGTAAGGCGCTGCCCTCGGTACCGCACATCGAGATGACCGTGGAGATGCTGCGCCGTGCCGACGTGCGGGTACAAGCGCCCGCGGACAGCTTCAAAGCGCAGACCTGGACCGTGCAGCACGGACCGATCCGCGCGGTGGATTGGGAGGTGGAGCCCGACCTGTCCAATGCCACTCCGTTCCTGGCCGCGGCCGCGGTCACGGGCGGCACCGTGCGCATCCCGCACTGGCCGCGCCTGACCACCCAGCCGGGCGACGTGATCCGCGAGATCCTGGTGCGGATGGGGGCCGAGGCGAGGATCTTCGACGGTGTGCTCACTGTGCACGGCCCCGACCGGCTCGCGGGCATCGACATCGATCTGCACGACGTGGGCGAGCTGACCCCGACCGTCGCCGCGCTGGCCGCGCTGGCCGATTCCCCGACCGTGCTGCGCGGCATCGCCCACCTGCGTGGCCACGAGACCGACCGGCTGGCCGCGCTGTCCACCGAGATCAACCGGCTCGGCGGCAAGGTGACCGAGACCGAGGACGGCCTGGAGATCGTGCCCACCGAGTTGCACGGCGGCAGATGGCATTCCTACGCCGATCACCGGATGGCCACGGCCGGAGCGATTCTCGGCCTTCGGGTGCCCGGCGTCGAGATCGAGGACATCGGGACCACGGCCAAGACCCTGCCGAACTTCGTGGCACTGTGGGAGCGGATGCTCGATCCGGCGCTATCCGACGAAGGAGCCGCGCCCTGAGCCGCAGACGCTCCACGGCCAGCTACGACGAATCCGACGTGCGGGTTCGTCCGGGGCGTAGTTCGCGTCCCCGCACCAAGACCCGGCCGCAGCACAGCGATGCCGAGTCCGCCATGGTGGTCTCCGTCGACCGGGGCCGCTGGGGGTGTGTGCTCGACGGCGACGCCGACCGCCGCATCGTCGCCATGCGGGCGCGCGAGCTGGGCCGCACTCCCATCGTGGTGGGCGACCGAGTGGACGTGGTCGGCGATCTATCCGGACGGCCGGACACGCTGGCCCGCATCGTCCGGGTCGCCGACCGCCGAACGGTGTTGCGCCGCACCGCCGACGACACCGATCCCTTCGAGCGGATCGTGGTCGGCAACGCCGAGCAGCTGTTCATCGTGGTCGCACTCGCCGACCCGCCACCGCGCACCGGCTTCGTGGAACGCGCCATGGTCGCCGCGTATGCCGGTGGGCTGCAACCGATTCTGTGCCTGACCAAACACGATCTAGCCGCCGACTCCGAATTCGCCGCGGCCTTCGACGATCTCGACCTCATCATCGTGCACGGCGGCATCGAGGATCCGCTCGACCCGGTGCTCGACTTGTTGACCGACCGCCTCACCGCGCTGATCGGCCACTCCGGCGTCGGCAAGTCCACCTTGGTGAATCGTCTTGTGCCGGACGCGGATCGAGCTGTCGGCGAGGTCTCCGGAGTAGGTAAGGGCAAGCACACCTCCACCCAGTCCGTGGCCCTTCCCCTCCCCGATGGCGGATGGGTCATCGACACCCCCGGCGTGCGGTCGTTCGGTTTGGCACACATCACCCCCGATGACGTCATCGCCGCCTTCACCGATCTCGCCGAAGCCATCGAGGACTGTCCGCGCGGCTGCACCCACCTCGGTCCGCCCGCCGACCCTGAATGCGTATTGGACGAGTTCACCGGCAAAGAGCACCGGGTGGCCGCCATCCGCCGACTGCTCGTCGCCCTCGCCTCCAACGACCCTTGGTAGGCCGAACGCCGCTCAGAACTGGCGATCAGTGCCCGTCCGGCTGGCCGGGCGCGAACGGCCATTCTTCGAACCACGTGCACCGACCCGAGTCGTCGAAGCGAATGATCCACAGGTCTCGCCAGTGCGACGGAGTGTCTTGCGCGTATTCCACCGCCACCCGCACCACGGCGGTATCCCCGTCCACCGCGACGATTTGGGACCGCATGGTGAACGGCTCCTCGGGCCCGTCGCTACCCTCCTCCCAGAATTCCGCGAGAGCGCCGAGACCCGTGAGCGGCTGCGCCCACGGCGACACCAGATACCCGGCGTCTGCCGCGAACAACTCGGCGAGCTGTTCGGTGCCCGCCGACCGCCAGGCTCGCTCGTATCCGGCCACCCATGTCTGCACAGCCGCACGGTCCATTTCAGGAAAACTACGCCGGATCGCGCGTGCAGTGTTCGAAGCCACGGTCCCTCGGTGGCCGCGTCGCGCGATCGTACGGGTCGTAGATGGAGTCAGCGATGAGGTCGGCGACGTCCGGTGTGCTTGCTCGAGCGATCCCGGAGAAGAGCGCCAGAGCCTCCGCACGGGGCACCGCTATCCGTCGGTGCGCGCGTCGGTGCGGAAGCTCGGGCTCGGAGAAGGACACCGCGGATGTCATGGCGTCACGCTACGCCACGCCTACGGATGCGCCACGGCGCTTCGGTGAGGACGCCTTCGCACTGGCATTCGTGGCGTCAATCGCGTCCATAGCGTGGCAGGCAGCCGCTGTCCAGGGAGAACCCGAACGGCTCGGGCAGTGGGATGACGTCGCCGTACGTCCCGTCGAGCTGGCCGTGGTACGTACCGTCCTTGGGATGGGTGTACAGCGCCCATCGGCCGTAGCGTGGATCGACCGAGAGCAGCATGCAAACGCCTGCCGCGCTGTACCAACCATTCTTGTCGGTGATCTGCTGGGCCTTCTCCGTCTTGGAGATCACCTCGACGGCGAGTTCGACATCGTGCGGGTCGGCAAACCAATCATCGTCGTCATCCCATGCCTCGGGCAGGACCACGAGGTCGGGTGTGCAGTAGTCGTCGTCATCGTCCGGCATCTGGATCGACGAAACTTCGTATGCTGCCAGCCCGGTCGGCATCCGCGCCTCGATCTGTTGCCGCAATCGCCGAATCGTCCCCGCGTGCTTGCCCCGATGTGTCGGTGACATCACGAGACTTCCGCCCAGAATCTCGACGCGTAGACCCGTCGCGCGCTCTATCTGCTCGGCGACAGCACGCAGGTGGCCTGGGCGCGGGTGCATGACAGGGACGGTCACGGACGAGCACTCCAACGGACGGCTGCACACACTTCGCGATACGGCAGGACGGCGCGGACAAGCCCGCGCCGACACAACCGTCTGCTCAGTGCCGACGGCGGGACTTCGGGCCGCGCTTGCCCTTCGCCTCCGCCCTGGCCGCCTCGCGGCGCTCGCGGCGGGTCGGCTGGGGGCCACCGTCCACGCCGTACTCCTCGGCATCGCTGCGCACGGCGGCGTGACCGCCCTCGTCGGGACCCGAATAGCTGAAGCCGCGGGGGCCGGACTGGTCGATACCCCTGGCACGCAGCGCGGCCGGAGCGGCGTGGCCGTTGGCCGCGGGAGCCTCTTCGGTCGGCAGCGGGCGCGGGGCGGCCATGGCACCGACCGGGGAACGCAGGCCCGGCTCCACCGCAACGCCTTCCGGCTGCGGCTGCGCCACCTCGACCTGCAGGTTGAACAGGAAGCCGACCGACTCCTCCTTGAGGCCCTCGAGCATCGCGCTGAACATGTCGAAGCCCTCGCGCTGGTACTCCACCAGCGGGTCGCGCTGCGCCATCGCGCGCAGGCCGATGCCCTCCTTGAGGTAATCCATCTCGTAGAGGTGCTCGCGCCACTTGCGGTCGAGCACCGAAAGCAGCACCTGCCGTTCGAGATTGCGCATGCTGCCCTCGCCCGCGAGACCATCGATCTCGGTCTCACGGCGCTCGTACGCCTCATGCGCGTCGTCCAGCAGCGCGTCGAGCAACTCCTCGCGGGTCAGCTCGCCCGCCTCGCCGACCTCGGTCACGCCGGTCAGGTCCCGGTAGTCCAGGCTCACCGGGTACAGCGTCTTCAGCGCCGTCCACAGCTTGTCCAGATCCCAGTCCTCGACGTAGCCATCGGCGGTGGCGCCGTCCACATAGGCGGTGATCACGTCGGTGATCATGCCCTGGACCTGGCCCTCCATGTCCTCGCCGCGCAGGATCCGGTCGCGCTCGCCGTAGATGACGGTGCGCTGCTGGTTCATCACCTCGTCGTACTTGAGGACGTTCTTGCGGATCTCGAAGTTCTGCTGCTCGACCTGCGTCTGGGCGCTCTTGATGGCCTTGGAGACCATCTTCGCCTCGATCGGCACGTCGTCGGGCAGGTTCAGCCGCGTCATGATCGCTTCCAGCGCGGCGCCGTTGAACCGGCGCATCAACTCGTCGCCCAGCGACAGGTAGAAGCGCGACTCACCCGGGTCGCCCTGACGGCCGGAGCGGCCGCGCAGCTGGTTGTCGATGCGGCGCGACTCGTGCCGCTCGGTGCCGAGCACGTACAGCCCGCCCGCGTCGCGCACCGCGTCGGCGTCCTCGGCGGTCTGCGCCTTGACCTGATCCAGCGTGGGCAGCCAGGCCCGCTCGTACTCTTCGGGCGTCTCGACCGGGTCCAGGCCCTGCTTGCGCAGCAGGATGTCGGCGATGATGTCCGGGTTGCCGCCGAGCACGATGTCGGTACCGCGACCGGCCATGTTCGTCGCGACGGTCACCGCGCCCGGCCGCCCGGCCTCGGCGATGATCTCGGCTTCCTTCTCGTGGAACTTCGCGTTCAGCACGTTGTGCGGGATGCCGCGCTTGGTGAACTGCTTGGACAGGTACTCCGAGCGCTCGACGCTGGTGGTGCCGATCAGCACCGGCTGGCCCTTCTCGTGCCGCTCGGTGACGTCGTCGACCACCGCGGAGAACTTGGCCTCCTCGGTCTTGTAGATCAGGTCGGACTGGTCGGCGCGGACCATCGGCTTGTTGGTCGGGATGGGGACCACGCCGAGGCTGTAGATCTGGTGCAGCTCGGCGGCCTCGGTCTCGGCGGTGCCGGTCATGCCGGACAGCTTGTCGTAGAGGCGGAAGTAGTTCTGCAGCGTGATGGTGGCCAGAGTCTGGTTCTCCGGCTGGATCTCGACGCCTTCCTTGGCCTCGATCGCCTGGTGCATGCCCTCGTTGTAGCGGCGCCCGACCAGGATGCGGCCGGTGAACTCGTCGACGATGATCACCTCGCCGTCGCGGACGATGTAGTCCTTGTCGCGGGCGTAGAGCTCCTTGGCCTTGACGGAGTTGTTCAGGTAGCTCACCAGCGGCGAGTTCGCGGCCTCGTACAGGTTGTCGATGCCGAGCTGGTCCTCGACGAACTCGACGCCCGCCTCGTGCACGCCGATGGTGCGCTTCTTGATGTCGACCTCGTAGTGCAGGTCCTTCTTCAGCAGCGGCGCGATCCGCGCGAACTCGGCGTACCACTTCGAGGAGGCGTCGGCCGGACCGGAGATGATCAGCGGGGTGCGGGCCTCGTCGATGAGGATGGAGTCGACCTCGTCGACGACGGCGAAGTTGTGCCCGCGCTGCACCAGGTCGTCCAGCGAGTGGGTCATGTTGTCGCGCAGGTAGTCGAAGCCGAACTCGTTGTTCGTGCCGTAGGTGATGTCGGCGTTGTAGGCCACCCGGCGCTGGGCGGGGCTCATGCCGGACAGGATCACGCCGACCTCGAGGCCGAGGAAGCGGTGCACGCGGCCCATCCACTCGGCGTCGCGCTTGGCCAGATAGTCGTTCACGGTGACGACGTGCACGCCGTCGCCGCTGATCGCGTTCAGGTAGGCGGGCAGCACACAGGTGAGGGTCTTGCCCTCACCGGTCTTCATCTCGGCGATATTGCCGGTGTGCAGCGCGGCGCCGCCCATCACCTGCACCTTGTAGTGCTTCTGGCTGAGCACCCGCCAGGACGCCTCCCGCGCGACCGCGAACGCCTCGGCCATCAGCTGGCCGAGCGGGTCGGTCTCCCCGTCTTCGACCATCTCGGCGTAGCGCTCACGGAACTCGTCGGTCTTGGCCCGCAGCTCGGCGTCGCTGAGGTCCTCGTATTCCGGCTCGAGGGCGAGGACCTGGTCGGCGAAATGCGAGAGCCGCTTGACAATGCGACCCTCACCAATCCGAAGCAACCTCGTCAGTGTCAGCGCAGGCACGGGTCTCGTCAGTCCTCTGGTCGGTGTGCTGTGTTTGATTTGCAGCGCCTGCGGCGCTGCGTGTTCGCGGCCCCCTTGTGGCTCGCGTCCGAGCGACCGCCGCTTGCGACTTCGTCGCTTGCGCGTCGGCCGCTCGGACGCGAGCCGGGCCGCGAACGGGCAATGCTCAGTCTCGCTTCGCTCGGAAGCGGGAGTTGGGCCGAGTGGTCACGCGGAGTGACAACATCGGGACCTCGGCATTTGCTGGCCCGTCGTAGCCGGACAGGTGACCGCTGCTGGCCACTTTACCGTCTTACACGGCCGGCGGGACGCGAGCGAGGCCGCGAACGGCAATGGTCCGATCTCCGTTCGCTCGAAAGCCGCCGGGTGGTCCCGCACCAGTGCCCACAGCGGGACCTCGAACGTTCGCCAGCCCGTCGTAGCCGGGCCGCTGCCGGGCCACTCTATGCGGCGGCCCTTCAGGCGCGAGCCGGGCAGCGAGCAACGCCGGGGGTCGCCACCTCGGAGTGGAGTCGGAATGGTGCGGTTGCGTAGGCCGACCACTGCGGCGTTGGATGCGCGGGTTCGAACGCTCCAGCGGTGCCCATGGCGCTGCTTCGACACGGAGAGCGGCCGGATGCGTTGACTGTGCATCCCGGTTTCAGCTGTGATCGAATCGGTTTGCCGGATTCGAAGGCAAAAGCGTGCCACAGCGGCGTGGGCAGGCGAAGAAGTGCACGAATTCACCGGATATGCCACAACGGCCGGGGTAACGGTTGTCGCGGCAGCACAATAAGCGGGGGCGGCATCGGGAAAAGGAGTACCGGGCAGCGTGATCACGAGACTGACGCCGCAGGACACGGCGTTCTACCGGCTCGAATCGAGCAGCAATCCGATCCACATCGGGTCTCTCGCGATCGTCCGGAACGCCGAGCCCGGCGACAGTGCCACGCCGATCCTGGACTACGACCGGCTGGTCGATCTGGTCGAGAGCAGGCTGGCGCTGGTGCCGCGGTACCGCCGCAAAGTGCGGGAGATCCCGCTGTCGCTCGGCCGCCCGGTCTGGGTGGAGGACAGCCGGTTCGACATCACCTACCACATCCGGCGCTCCGCGCTGCCCGGTCCCGGCACGGACGAGCAGCTGCATGAGCTCGTCTCCCGGCTCGCCTCGCACCCGCTGGACCCGGCGCGGCCGCTGTGGGAGATGTACCTGATCGAACGGCTGTCCGAGGGTCGCTGCGCGATCTTCACCAAGTCGCACTCGGCGCTGGTGGACGGCGAGACCGCCCTGGAGATCGGCCACGTGATCCTCGACACCGGACCCGCGCCGCGCGAGCTGGCCGACGACGCCTGGATCGCGCCGCGCGAACCGGGCGACCTGGAACTGCTGGTCGGCGCGCTCGGCCACCTCGCGGCTCAGCCGCGCAGGGCGCTGGAGGTGGCCCGCG
>NZ_BDBA01000228.1 GCF_001612745.1 Nocardia amamiensis NBRC 102102
GCGACGCGAGCGCGAGCGCGTTCGCGGTGCTCGGCACCGCGGGCAAGGCGGTGGAGTCGGTGATCTCGGCGGTGCGCGCCGCGGCGGCAGGCGCCCCGGACAGCCCGCTGAACACCCCCACCTCACGGACTCGGCGCTTCGCGGTGGTGCGCACCGAACTGGAGGACTATCGCGCCATCCGCGGGCGCTTCGACTGCTCGATCAACGACACGATCCTCGCGGTGGTCACCGGCGCGCTGCGCAACTGGCTGCTGTCGCGCGGTGAGGCGCTGGTCGAGTCCACGACGTTGCGTGCGGTGGTGCCGATGTCGGTGTACCTGGAGGGGAGTGAAGGAAACCAGGCGCAGGCGGCGAGCGAGGTGTCGTCGTTCCTGATCGATCTGCCGGTCGGCGAGCCGAATCCGGTGATGCGACTGTCGCACATCGCGCACGCCACCGAGCCCAACGGCCGCCAGCGGCACGCCGTCCGCGCGCGCACCCTGGTGCACCTGGCCGGGTTCGCTCCGGCCAGCCTGCATGCGATGAGCGTGCGCGCGGCGAGTACGTTCGCAGAACACACGTTCAACTTGGTGATCACCAACGCGCCGGGTCCGCAGGCGCCGATGTACATCGGCGGCGCGCGGATGCTGGAGATGTACCCGGTATCGCCACTGCTGCGCAATCAAGCATTGAGCATCGGGATCACGTCCTATGACGGGCATGTCTTCTACGGTCTCAACGCCGACCGCGACGCGATGGCCGATATCGGCGTGCTGACCGCGGCGGTGCGCGATTCCATGGAGGAGATGCTCGGTGCCTGCATCTGAACAGAAGAAGCTGCGGGTCTATATCCCGGCGACGGTGCCGATGCTGCGCACGCTGGTCGCCGACCGGGTGCTGGCCGCTGTCGGCGGGACCGCGTTCGCGGTGACGCCCGCGCTGCGCGAGGCATATGCCTCCGGCGATGACGAAGAACTCGGCGAGGTGGCCATGGCCGAGGCCGCCCGCGCCTCGCTGCGGCTGCTCGCCGCCGAACGCGAGGCGATCGGCGAATCGGCGGACCTCCCCGAACCGGAGCACCCGGACGACGCCGCACCGGTCATCGGCGGCGGCCCGGTCTACCGGCGCGCGGTGGTCGCCGCGGACGTGACCGGCGCGAAGCTGCGGCCCGATCTGGACGACGCGGTGGTCCGGCTGGCTGGCCCGATCAGCTACCAGCAGATCGCCTCGGTGCACGTCGACCTGGCCGACGCCGAACCGCAGGTCGCCAAGGCCGTCGACGTGGTCGACGCGGCCGATCTCGGCGACACCGACGCCGAGTTCGTCCTCGGTGACGCCGAAGACCACCAGCTGGCCTGGTATGCCGCGCAGGAGCTGCCGTTCCTGCTCGAACTGCTCTGAACGCTGTACCGGACCACGGCACGCTCGGCCTGCGTTCGCGGGCTCGCCCACCCGCAGTAACCTACGATGCCGTAACCTTGCTGCCGAGGCCGCGTTCGCTCGAGGAGACGGCGGCCCGCGCAACCGACAACAGGGAGACCGACGGCAGCGATGGGTTCGAAAATTGGGAGCTTCTCGGTGCGAGGTGTGCGCGCGTGGCTGGAGGCGCCCGCGGCGAGTGTCGCCGAGCGCGGCGGGAAGCTGAACATGCTGCGCGGCGCCGTCGCGCGGGTGACCACCCCGCTGCTGCCGGATGACTACCTGCACCTGGCCAACCCGCTGTGGTCGGCGCGCGAGCTGCGCGGACGCATCGTGGAGGTCCGCAAGGAGACCGCCGACTCCGCCACGCTGGTGATCCAGCCGGGCTGGGGCTTCGACTTCACCTACCAACCCGGCCAGTACATCGGCATCGGCATCCTGGTCGACGGACGCTGGCATTGGCGCTCGTACTCGCTGACCTGCCCGCCGGACTGGTCCGCGCCGGAACACGGCGGCAAACGGCTGATCTCGATCGCGGTGAAAGCGATGCCGGAGGGATTCCTGTCCAGCCACCTGGTCAGCGGGGTTCCGGTCGGCACCATCGTCCGGCTCGCCGCCCCGAAGGGCGGATTCGTACTGCCGTACCCGCCGCCGGAGAAGGTGCTGTTCCTCACCGCGGGCAGCGGTATCACCCCGGTGATGTCCATGCTGCGCGCGATGGACCGCCGCGAGGTCTTCACCGACGTGGCGCACCTGCACTCCGCGCGCACCGACGACGACGTGATGTTCGGCGATGAGCTGCGCGACCTGCACGATCGCAATCCGGGTTTCCGCACCCACCTGCATCTCACCGCGGAACGCGGCAAGTTCGCACTCGCCGATCTGGACACCGAGTTCCCCGACTGGCGCGAGCGGCACACCTGGGCGTGCGGGCCGGCCGGGATGCTCGACGAGATCGAGAAGCACTGGCGCGACGCGGGCCGGTCGGACCGGCTGCACGTGGAGCGGTTCGAGATCGAGCGCTCCGCGGTCGGCGCGGGCGGCACGGTCACCTTCGGCAAGACCGGACGCACCGCGGAGGTGGACGGCGCGACCAGCCTGCTGGAGGCGGGCGAGTCGGTCGGTGTGCAGATGCCGTTCGGCTGCCGGATGGGCATCTGTCAGACCTGCGTCGTCACAGTCGGTTCCGGCCATGTGCGCGATCTGCGCAACGGCGACGAGCGCCGCGCGGGCGACAAAGTGCAGACCTGCGTCTCGGCCGCCGCCGGCGATTGCACCCTGGACGTTTAGCCCGGCAGGTACGCTCGATTCGGATCGAGTAGGGAAAGGACCCCGGTGGCCATCACCGATATCAAGACGTTCGCTCACCTCACGGCGACCGACATCGAGACACTGGGGCAGGAACTGGATTCCATCCGGCGCTCGGTGGAGTCGTCCCGCGGTGAGCGCGATGCCAAATACATCCGGCGCACGATCGCGGCGCAGCGCGGTCTGGAGGTCGCGGCCCGCGCCGTGCTGTTCGGCAGCCGCAACCGCTGGGCCTGGCTGACCGGAACCGCGCTGCTGTCGGTCGCCAAGATCATCGAGAACATGGAGCTCGGGCACAACGTCGGCCACGGGCAATGGGACTGGATGAACGACCCGGAGATCCACTCCACCTCCTGGGAGTGGGACATGACGGGTCCCTCCTCCCAGTGGCGCCGAGCGCACAACTACTCCCACCACACCTACACCAACGTCCTGGGCAAGGACGAGGACCTCGGCTTCGGCATCCTGCGGATGACCCGCGACGAGCCGTGGCGTCCGATCCACCTGGTGCAGCCACTGGCGAACCTCCTGCTGGCCGCCACCTTCGAGTGGGGCATCGCACTGCACGACTGGGGCATCGAGAAGCAACTGTCCGACACGCCGCGCTGGCACCTGATGTCGCAGCCGAACCGGGACTTCGGCCGCAAGATCTGCCGTCAGGTGGCCAAGGACTTCCTGATCTACCCCGTGCTCACCGGGCCTGCGTTCAAGCAGACGCTGAAGGCCAACGCGACGGCGAACCTGGTGCGCAATCTGTGGGCGTACGCGGTGATCTTCTGCGGCCACTTCCCCGACGGTGCGGAGAAGTTCACCATCGAGCAGCTGGAGAACGAGACCAGCGGCGAGTGGTATCTGCGCCAGATGCTCGGCAGCGCCAATTTCAAAGCCGGTCCCGCCATGGCGTTCATGAGCGGCAACCTCTGCTACCAGATCGAGCACCACCTGTTCCCGGATCTACCGAGCAACCGCTACCCCGAGATCGCGGCGCGGGTGCGTGAGCTGTGCGACAAGTACGACCTGCCCTACACCACCGGCTCTCTGGGCAAGCAGTATCTGCTCGCCTTCCGCACCATCCACAAGCTGGCGTTGCCGGACCGATTCCTCAAGGCGACCGCCGACAACGCCCCGGAGACCTCCTCGGAACGCAAGTTCGCGGGCATCACGCTGCCCTCGCTGGGTGGCGTGACGCTGCCGGGCGCGGAGTCCACGCACTGGCTGCGCGTCGATCCGGAGACCGGCAAGCGCCGTGGTCTGCGTTCGGCGCTGCACGAGGCGAAAGTGGTGCTCCAGGAGAAGGCGCGGCAAGAGAAAGAGGTGCTGCGCGAGGCCAAGGCTGCGCTGAAAGAGAAGGCCGAGCACGAGCGGCAGCTCTTGCGCGAGGCCAAGCTCGCACTCCAGGAAAGAGCCCGCCAGGAACAGGCGGCGCTGCGCGAAAAAGCCAAGCGGGACAAGCCTTTTCGACTTCGACGAAGGGCGCGCTAACTTAGCATTCCAGCTCGCGGATCGCAATAGGGGATTTGCCACACCATTGTCGCCGACTCGGTAACTTACGGTCTCGTAACTTACGGTAAGGTAACCCGCATGGCGATCTCCGATGTCAAGGAATACGCGCACCTTACCGAGGCCGACGTGGAAGCACTCGGCGCGGAGTTCGACGCGATCCGGCAGGAAATCGAGGCGTCGCGCGGTGGGCGCGACGCGAAGTACATCCGCAATGTCATCCGGCTGCAACGAGTACTCGAGATCGGCGGCCGGGCGGTGCTCTTCGCCAGCCCCGTCCGCGGCGCCTGGCTGGCCGGTGTCGCCCTGCTCAGCACCGCCAAGATCATCGAGAACATGGAGATCGGGCACAACGTCATGCACGGGCAGTGGGACTGGATGAACGATCCGGAGATCCACTCCAGCTCGTGGGAATGGGACAACACGGGCGCGGCCAAGCATTGGAAGCACACCCACAACTACCTGCACCACAAGTACACCAACGTGCTCGGCATGGACGACGACATCGGCTACGGCCTGCTGCGGGTGACTCGCGACCAGCGCTGGAAGCCGTTCAACCTGGGCAATCCGATCTACAACCTGGTGCTGCAGCTGTTCTTCGAGTACGGCGTTGCCATCCAGCACCTGGAGTTGGGCAAGCTGGCGGCGGGGCGGTACAAGCCGGGCACTCCCGAGCGCGCCGAGTTCGAGCACAAGCGCAAAGAGGCGCTCACCAAGATGGGCAAGCAGATCCTCAAGGACTACGTGGTGTTCCCCGCGCTCACCGGTCCCGCGTTCTTCTCCACGCTGACCGCGAACCTGGCCGCCAACGCGGTCCGCAATGTGTGGTCCAACGCGGTGATCTTCTGCGGGCACTTCCCCGACGGTGCGGAGAAGTTCACCAGGGCCGATATCGACGGCGAGACGCGGGGCCAGTGGTACCTGCGCCAGATGCTGGGCAGCGCCAATATCTCCGGCGGCCCGGTCATGCACTTCATGACCGGCAATCTGAGCCACCAGATCGAGCACCACCTGTTCCCCGACCTGCCGAGCAACCGGTACGCCGACATCGCTGTGCGGGTGCGCGAGCTGGCCGACAAGTACGACCTGCCCTACACCACCGGCTCGCTGCCGGTGCAGTACTTCAAGGCGTGGCGGACCATTCTCAAGCTGTCGCTGCCGAACAAATATCTGCGCGCCACCGCAGACGACGCCCCGGAAACCGCCTCGGAGCGCAAGTTCCGCGGCCGCACCACCGTCATGGTCGACCCGGTGACCGGCAAGCGCCGCGGTCTGCGCACCGCGCTTGCCCAAGGCCGCCGGCGGTTCACCCGTCGCGGCTCCTTCGGGTGACTTGCGCTGCAGTCGGCCCGCAGCGGGGGTGCCGGGTACCGCGGCACGACTCGGAGGCGACTTCGGTAGCCGCGGTGCGTGCAGGCGGTCGCGAGTTTGATTGACTCGGGCAGTGCATGCTGAGGTGCTGAGCGTCTACGAGGCCATCCGGCGCCGCCGTGACGTGCGCGCGGAGTTCACCGGCGAGATCGTGGACGAGCCCACGCTGTGGCGGCTGCTCGACGCCGCACACCGGGCGCCGAGCGTCGGCAACTCGCAGCCGTGGGACTTCGTGATCGTCCGCGAGCAGGCGACCTTGCGCAAGTTCGCCGACCACGTGGCGCAGCGGCGCGTCGAGTTCCGGGACGCGCTGCCACCGGAGCGTGCGGCGACATTCGAGCCGATCAAGATCGAAGGGATTCTGCAGAGCGGCACCGGCATCGTGGTCTGCTACGACCACGGCCGGGGCGGACCGCAGGTGCTCGGGCGGGCGACCGTGCCCGAAACCGGCGTCTACTCGGCGGTTCTCGCGATACAGAACCTGTGGCTGGCCGCCACGGCCGAGGGCGTCGGCGTCGGCTGGGTGTCGTTCTACGACCCCGATTTCCTCGCCGACCTGATCGGCCTCCCCGAGGGCATCCGCCCGGTCGCCTGGCTCTGCGTCGGTCCGGTCGACGAATTCCAGGACATTCCCGATCTGGAGCGCTTCGGCTGGCGCGCCGGACGGCCGCTGACGGACGCGGTGCATCGCGAAACCTACCGCGGCTGAGGCCGCCGCCGGTTAGTTCATGGTTCAATCGCACGCCGACTGGGTACGAAAAGGACGAAACTGCTTCTGACGCAGTCTTCTTCGTTCGCGGTGTTTTCCAGGAGGTTTGTGCAATGGCCAATGTCGATGCGGTTCGCCTATCGAACGAGCTGGGCATCGACCTGGCACAGGCGATGTTGCGCCTGCGCCGGGAGGGCATTCCCGGCGAGACCAAGCACCAGACCTGCCTGCGGATCATCGCCGACGAAGGACGCCATCGGCGGCCGGGCATTCCGAGCAGGCCCTGAACCCACGCTCCGCTGATCGTCGCGGCTACCCACGCGATGGCCGGGCACGGTATCCGCGGCGAGGGAGGTTCACCGTCGGCCCCCTTCGCCGACGGTGAACCCCGGCGCAGCGACGATCCCCTCCACCGCCGCTACCGGTCTGCCACGCACCGTTGCGTGACAGAGCCGGACGCCCATCCCGGGCGAACGCCCCTGCTCGTCCCGGAACCCGGCGCACGGCCACCCCTCCGGGCCCAGCGCAAAAGTACCGTACCAACTTTCGACAGATTTTCCAAGTACTTTCTATTTGTTTGCCTGAAGCCTGCTAGCGGCTTACCATGGACCCACTATGCATAGCCCTTCGGAGCTGTCGCGGCAGAAGAGATTCGGGCGAATCATCAAGGAACGCCGGGACGAGCTCGGCCTCACCCAGCTACAGATCGGCGACCTCGGGGGACCTTCGGCGCCGACCATCCGGAAGATCGAAGACGGCGAGGCGACGATCAGCGTGCACACGCTGAACAAGCTCGACGCGCCGCTGCGATGGCTGCCGGGCAGCGCCGCGCGCACCTACGCGGGCGGAACCCCCGCCGCCGACGAACCGGCAGGCACCTCCCAGGGCGAAGGCAACTCGGTGGTGGCCGGACCCGATGCGATCCGATTCGACATCGCCGATCTCACCGGGCTGCTCGCCGCGTGCGGCGGGCTCAACGACGCCGTCGAACACGGCCGCACCGCAGACCCACAGGTGCTGGCGGCGATCGCCGAACTCAATCGGGTGATCTCCAAGTTGTCCGCGCGCTACGCGACCGCGATGCTCGAGCGTAACGGCGGCCCGGGCAGACAGCTGCATCCGCTGGTGGAGATGGCCTTCGCGCACTTGCTCGCGGTGCCGGCGGAGGCCAGCGACGCCACCGAACTACAGGAACGCCGGTACCGCCGCTGGCTGGCCGGACGATCGGAGGATCTCGATGCAGCGACCGAAGCCCAATTCCGCGCACGCTGGCTGGCCGCGAACATGGCGACGACCGCGGTTCGAAACGGCGGCGACTGAGGGGACCAACATGACCGATGACGGGCCGGACGGCGCCGCCCCAACACTGAGCCACAAGATCAATCGGCTGTTCGCCGTGGTGCACCCGCGATCGGCCCCGGAGCGCAGCACCGCGTCCGTCGCGGCGCAAGTCAGCGAATTCCTCGGGCGCGACGTGCATGCCGGCTACCTGACGCGCCTGCGCGGCGGCGAATTCGACCACGAGAATCGCGGACGCACGCTCGATGTCGAGATCCTGGTCGCGGTGGCACGCACCTTCGGTGTGTCCGCCGACTACCTCCTCACCAGCGGCCCCGCCGCCGCGGCGATCGATCGAGAGCTCGAACTGCTCGCGACCATGCGGGACGCGAACGTCGCCAGCATCGCCCTGCGCGGTTCCAACGTCGACCGATCAACGCTGGCCAAGATCATCCAGAGCACGTCGGGCGCCACGCCGCCGAATCGGTAAAATGTTTGCCTACATGGGCCCATG
>NZ_BDBA01000229.1 GCF_001612745.1 Nocardia amamiensis NBRC 102102
AACCATGGACGCAGCCGAGCTCTCGCTCGTGCCGAAGCCGAGCGTCAGCGACGCGCAGGCATGAGCTTTGTAGGAGACCGATCGCATGGCCATCCAGGCCCGGTTCCGGAGCGTGACACGGGACCTACCTATTCCCCACCCATGGGATTTGTCGACTTACCTCGACGACGTCGCGGCCTACCGCGGCCGGAGCATCAGCTTGCTGCCGATCGACACCGCGCTGCTCGCGGGCACCGGTTGCGGCACGGGCAGCGGCCTGTGGATCGCCAAGCAGGACAGCGACGTCATCGTCTACGGGGCCGACACCACCGAATGGCACGCCGAGCACATCATCGTGCACGAGCTGGGGCACATGCTGCTGGGACACGGCCCGGAGCAGCCCGATCCCGCCGAGCGGTCCGCGAGCACACCGACCGTGGCCGCGATCGCCGAGCTGCTGCCCTCGATCTCGCCGGAGTCCATCGCGCACGTGCTCGGACGCACCGATTACGGCACGCTGCGCGAGCGCGACGCGGAAACCTTCGCCGACATGGTGATGCTGCACGCCATGCGCCCCCCGCGCCGCGACTCCCTGCTACACCGCACGTTCTTCCGCGACCGCAGGCGGTGACCTCGCCGATCCCGGCGCCGATCGCGATACCGCTGAGCGCCTTCATCGCGGTGGTGGTCATCGGGCGGCTCGTGGGCGACATCAACTCGGATCTGCGGGGGCTTCTCGCGCTGGCACGCCGCTGGCCGAGGGCGAAAAAGGCGTTCCAACGCAAATCTCCGGGCATCCAGCCGGTGAGCTGAACACCCGGAGAGTCGGCAAAGACGGGTGTCGTCAGGCGAGCCTGATGAGGCCGTAATCGAAGGCGTGGCGGCGGTAGACCACCGAGGGCCGATCGGTCTCCTTGTCCTGGAACAGGAAGAAGTCGTGACCGACGAGTTCCATCTGATAGAGCGCGTCATCGACGGTCATCGGCGTGGCCGCGTGCACCTTGGTGCGCACGATATGGCCGGGACCTTCGGCGTAATCCTGCTCCTGCGCTTCCGCACGCTGCTCCTGCGTGGCGCTCGCCCCGCGGGGCTGCTCGAACAGCGACTCGTCCACCAGGTCCGCTGTGGCCTGAGCGACGGAGACCGGCGTCTTGTCGCCGTAGTGCACCCGGCGGCGGTCCTTGGTGCGACGCAGCCGGCTCTCCAGCTTCGCCGTCACGGACTCGAATGCGGCGTAGAAGCTATCCGCGCGGGCCTCCGCCCGGACCACGGGACCCTTTCCGCGCGCGGTGATTTCGACGCGCTGGCAGCTCTTTCGCTGGCGGCGGTTGCGCTCGTGGAACAGCTCCACGTCGAAGAGGAACATCGAGGGGTCGAAGCGTTCTAATCGGGAGAGTTTTTCCGCGACGTAAATTCGAAAATGGTCAGGCACCTCCACGTTGCGGCCCTTCACCACAATGTCGGCGCGCATCGCTCGCTGGCGTTCCGCTGGGGGTTGCTCTGGCGCTTCCTGGGTGCCGGAATCCAGCACTGACGGAGCGGGATCTTTCACTGAAGGTCGTGAAGAAGTCGTCACGCGTACCTCCCGGATCTGGCCGCACAGACCGATTCACGTGCGGCGGGATTGAGCAGTGCCGATCGACAATCGCTCGGCACAAGTTGTCCGAGGCGCCACCTCCAAACTCCCGGTTCGGGTGTGTGTTCGCGACGCTAGTACGCCAACCGGCCGATCGCCAGTGTTCACGCAAATTTCCCCCCGGTCACGCAGCGCACGTAACTAAAACGCCACGTGCCGGCAATCCGATCAGTGTCAATGCGCGTACCGCTTCGCGGGCCGTCGCGCCGGTGGTCAGCACGTCGTCGACGATCACCACCTCGGCGTTCGCCGGAACTCCCCGGTCAGCGCCACGACCGGGTACGGTGGTGACCCGCCCGTCCAAGTTGCGCGCCCGCTCCGCGGGCGTCAAGCCCACCGAATCACGCACCCCCGGCGCCAGCCGCAACAGGGATACCACTCGGCTATCCGGCAGCCATCGCGCGGCTACCCGTGCCGAACGCAGCACCGGATCGCCGCCTCTGCGCCGTGCCGCCACGGCCCTGCTCGGCGCGGGCACCAGCACCAGCGGCCGCCCTGCCGACCGAAGCGCGGCGAGCCCGC
>NZ_BDBA01000230.1 GCF_001612745.1 Nocardia amamiensis NBRC 102102
GACATATACGTCTCCCGCCCCGTCGACCGCCACACCATGGGGATCCTTCAGGCCGGTGAACGGCAGCGGGGTCGGCGTCGACGCGCCAGCCGCCAATTTCAGCACCCGATCGTTACTCGTGTCGCTGACGTATATGTTGCCCGCAGTGTCGACCGTCACATCCTGAGGATTCTTCAGGCCGGTGAACGGCAGCGGGGTCGGCGTCGACGCGCCAGCCGCCAATTTCAGCACCCGATCGTTACCCATGTCGGTGACGTATACGTTGCCCGCCGGGTCGACCGCCACACCGGTGGGCAGGCTGACGCCGGTGAACGGCAGCGGAGTCTGTGACGAGTAACCCGCAGCGATAGACGTGGGCGAGTTGCCACCGCCGCCTGATTCCCGTTGGACACCGACGACGACAGCTACCGCGGCCAGCACCGTAACCGCGACCGCGGCGGCGAGCAGCCCGGCGGTTTTGGGCGACAATCTGATTCGCCGCCCATGGCGCGTAGCCACGCCTACGGTGGTGCTGACCGGGGAATCGCCCACCGCGGCGCGGGCCGCCGCGGCCAGTTCGCGCACAGTCTGGTAACGATCGCCGGGGTCTTTGGCCATTCCCTTGGCGATGACCGCATCGAACGCAGTCGGTACATCGGGTGTAGTGGTGCTGGGACGCGGCGGCGGGGTGTGCAGGTGATGGGCGATCACACCCTGCATCCCGAATTCGCTCGCGAACGGCGGCCGACCGGTCAGGCACTCGTGCAGCACGCACGCCAACGCGTACACGTCCACTCGGGCATCGGCCTTGACCTCCGCGCCGATCTCCTCCGGCGCCATGTAGGCGACGGTGCCGATGGTCTCGCCGGTCGCGGTCAGCGTACGGTCGTCGGCGGCGTGGGCGATCCCGAAGTCGATCAGGGAGGCGAACTCATCGGCCCCCAGCAGGATATTGGTGGGTTTGACATCGCGGTGGACCAGCCCGGCATCGTGGGCCGCCTGCAGCGCGCCGGCCACCTGGGCGATGATCGCCACTGCCCGCTGCGGCGACAAGGCACCTTCTCGCGTGATCAGCTTGCGCAGGTCGGTGCCCTCGATCAGGCGCATATTCAGATAGAGCCGACCGTCGATGTCGCCGAAGTCGTGGATCGGGATCACATGCGGCTCGGTCAACTGCGCCACCGCCCGGCACTCCCGGCGGAACCGCTCGCGCAGCTGCTCGTCATCGGCGAAGCGCTCGGGCAACACCTTGAGCGCCACCACCCGGTTGGTCAGCGAATCATGCGCCCGCCACACCTGGCCCATGCCGCCCTGACCCAGCAGCGATAACAGCCGATAGCGCCCGAACACCTCGGCTGTCCCCGACCCCCGGGTGGTGTCCCCGCCCCCCACCGACGTTTCATCCATTGTGCCGTCCCGTGACCACTTGTCTGGCTAACGGCGTACTCGCTTGCATTTCCAACCCGCGCCCGCGAGCAGGTAGCTCCACACTAGTCGATGCAGCCAGGCCAAATGCTCAATAGTCGGGCGCTATCGTCGGTGCACCCGAGGTCACTCGGCGGCTGCACAGCACCGCGCAGCAGATGGCCGCTGCTCGCCTCGTCCCGAACCGGGTCAATCCGCGGCACCCGGAAAACGACACAGGAATGGGTACCGAGCAATCGACGGACGATCCGGTGCTTATGGGTTCACAAGTATCGTTCGCGGAGTCGGCCCTTGACCAGCTTGCCTGTTGGGGTGCGTGGTAGGTCGTCGGTGAAGTCGAAGCTTCGGGGCACTTTGTAGTGCGCGATGCGGTCGCGCAGGTACTCGCGCAGCTGCGCGGCGAGTTCCGAGCCGGGTTCGGCGTCCGGCGCCGGCTGGACGACGGCCTTGACCGATTCACCCATCTCCTCGTCGGGCACGCCGATCACGGCCACGTCGAGTACCTTCGGGTGCAGGGCGAGCGCGTCCTCGACCTCCTGCGGATAGATGTTCACCCCGCCGGAGATGATCATGAAGGCTTTGCGGTCGGTGAGGAATAGGTAGCCCTCCTCGTCGACGTAGCCGATGTCGCCGGTGGTGGTCCAGGTCGGGTGGTCCGGGTGGACCGCTTCGGCGGTCTTAGCGGGGTCGTTGTGATATGCGAAGGGAACCTCTTCGCGTTCGAAGTAGATGGTGCCGATCTCGCCGGTGGGCAGTTCCGCCCCGTCGTCGCCGCACACTCGGATCGTCCCCAGCCCGGCCTTGCCGACCGAGCCCGGCTTGCGCAACCACTGTTCGCTATCGATGAAGGTCGCACCGTTGGCCTCGGTAGAAGCGTAGTACTCGTGCAGAATCGGGCCCCACCAGTCGATCATCGCCCGCTTCACGTCCACCGGGCACGGGGCGGCCGCGTGCACGGCGACCCGCGAGCTCGACACGTCATAGCGGGCGCGCACGGCCTCGTCGAGTTTGAGCATCCGGACGAACATGGTCGGTACCCACTGGCTGTGGGTCACGCGGTAGCGCTCGATCGCGGCCAATGCCTGTTCGGCGTCGAACTTCTCCATGATCACCAGCGTTCCGCCGAGCGCGTGCACCACGCCGCCGAAGCGCAGCGGAGCGGCGTGATAGAGCGGGGCGGGGGAGAGATAGACGGTGTCGGTGCCCAATCCGTAGAGGGGGCCGAAGATCGCAGTGTAGGTGTCACCGGGCGCGTCACCGACCTGCCGTGCGGGCAAGGGTTGTTTGATGCCCTTGGGCCGTCCGGTGGTACCTGAGGAGTAGAGCATGTCCGCGCCGCGCGGCTGGTCCGGCAAGGGCTCGGGAGACGCTGCCACCCGGGCGTCCTCGTAGGACTTGTATCCCTGCACCGGGCCACCGAAGGCGAGGCGGATGTCGACCGAGGGGATCTCTGTGACGATCTGCTCGGCGGCGCCCGCGAGACCGGCCGACACGATCAGTGCACGGGCTTCGCAGTCGTTCACGATGTAGCTGATCTCGCTCGGCGACAGGTGCCGGTTGACCGCGGTGATGTAAAGCCCGGTTCGCAACGCCGCCCAGTAGACTTCGTAGACTTTCGGGTCGTTTCCGGACAAAAGCGCGATGTGATCGCCCTTGCGCAGTCCCGCGTCATACAAGTGCCGGGCGAGCCGGACGGAGTTTTCCTCCAGTTCCCGATAAGTCAGCGTCTCACCACTCTCGGCGATAACGACCGCTGGCTTTTCGGGGAATCGATCGACGTGCGCACCTGGGTACATGCGGCTCCTTCGTGTTGATTTATTCTGGAGGGAGAGTGGTCGCGGCGGCCAGTGATCCAGAGCGACTGTCCCGCAGGACTTTCGCATTGGATCACTGAGCGGCGCGATTGCGGAGTGGCCGCGGCGGGCGCTAGCGCGGCTTGCAGTCGGTCGGTAGGAAATCTGGGCATTCCACGGGCGTCGAGTGGTTCCGTCAAGCGCGGAACGCGGAAGCGACGATGCCTGGTAATCGCAGCCAGCTCGGCCGACCGGCATAGTCGGTCAGCTTCCGGGAGGTCCTGGCCCCGCTCTTGGCGGTGACGAACCATGATGGCTTCGGCGACAACGCGAACTCCCCGTTGGCGATCGAGCGCGGGAACGGTCTGAACGGTCCGCTGAGTACGGCACGCTCGGTGCCATCGACCAAGTAAGCGTTGTGGACCACACCGATACCGCTGCCGACGGCATCGAGGGTGTGCCCCGGGTACGCGCGCCACGGCAGACCGGGAACCAGGAATCCCAAGGCGCTCCAGACGTTGATGCCGATTGTCCCGTACCGGAGATCCGCGATCGCCTCGTCGAAATCGGAACCCATCGCCGCGCGGTCGGTGGGCGCGACGATGAGGCTCGCGCCCAGGGTGCCGTCGAGCCGATCGTTCGCGAAAGCCACTGCAGCACGCAGGAACTCGACGCCGACGCCGGGCAGGGCCGTGTGCCCCAGAATCGGGGCGAAATACTCGGTGGTGAACAACTCCTGAGACGTGGACTCGTCGACCCGGGCGAATGCTCGATGGCGTTGGCCTGCGGCGCCACCATCATGGCGTCCCCGGGGGGGGTGTTCATCGGGTTCGCGCGCAAGCGTGGCCTTGCGCCGGACGGCCGGTGTAAGGCCTTCGCGGATGCGGCCGACGGGACCGGGTTCTCCGCGGCGGCGTAGCGCCCCAGGTCGGCCTGTTCCAGACCGGTCGCGTCGGGGACGACGATGGGTATCGAAGCCGTGGGGTCGATTGCGAAATCGTTGCGCAACTGATCACCCACCTGGTGCGCCGAGGCTGCGCGCATAGCGACTGATGATCAACAGCGTGTAGTCGATCGCCAGGGCGAATCCCAGCGCGGTGGCCAGGTTGAGCGCGAAAGTAGACACTTCGGTGCCGAAGGTGATCAGCCGGAGCACCGACAGCGAACCGACAATGGCGATCAGTCCAACGCCGACCGGCACAGCCGCGGCGAACAGCCCGCCGAACACCCAGAGACGGAGTCACCGTGCGCGCCGGCGGCATCCCGCTGGCCTACACGCAGGTCAACGAGCAGAGCCAGCACGACCTGATTCTGATGGAGGCCATTGCGGTCGTAGGCGACTTCGTCGGACAGCGCTTGTGCGTGTTCCTCCGCGTCGTTCTCCGAGCTCTATCAGCCCGCGGGAAGCGCTGGCGATGGATCCGCAGCAGCGGATGCTCCTCGAGGTGTCGTGGGAAGCGCTGGAACGCAGCGGGATCGATCCGGCATCTCTGCGGGGCAGCGCGACCGGGGTGTACGTCGGTATCACGTACGCAGGTGACTTTCACGTATCGCATGCTCAGTTTCTTCTCGATCGGAGTGCTCCGCGGAGGGGCTCGCGGGAAGTTGTGTGGCTACGAGCCAAGTCCTCCAATGAGGCCGGATCGCTCCGACGTCACGCAGCCGATTCGATCCATCTCACCAAATCTCACAGCGTCCACGGGCAGGACGGCCCTGGCTCAGCGCGCCGTGCGAACCACGAAACTCACCCCGCCGCAGCGTGATACGTCTCCCGATGCTCCACCCACGGACGCTGCCGCTCCTGCTCACTCATCGCCAACAACTCCCGCAACTTCCCCCACGCCACCTCATCCACCGGCGTATACACCTGCATCCACGCATGCGGCACCGACGGCAACGACATACTCGTCAAAAACATCTCCAACTCCCCCACCGCCAAATTCCGCACCTGCTTCGTCCGACTCACCGGAACCGCCACATCATTCAACGCCCACAACGACGCGAAAACAGCACTCTCCGAACACAACTCGGAGATGAAATCCTCCCAGCTGGGATCACCCAGATTCTTCGCATACGCACCGCGCAGGTAACCCACCATACGACGCAGATCATCCCAATTATGGTGATACGTATTGCAGCACTCCGGAGTCAGAAACACCCGACGCGCCACATTCCGCTCCCCCAACAGAAACCCCGGACACAACGCCTCATACGACTTGTTATGCGCCAACACATCATACCGCGCACTCAACACCACACCCGGCAACGGCTCCAAATGATCCAAAATCACCTGCAACTCCTCCGGCAACGCCGTACCCGCATGCGCCGTCGGCACCGTCGGCACATCCGCCAACCGATACAAATGCGCCTTCTCCGCCGCATCCAACGACAACGTCCGAGCCACCGCATTCAGCACCTGAACACTCACATTGATGCTGCGCCCCTGCTCGAGCCAGGTGTACCAGGTTATTCCGATGCCGGCCAGTTGCGCGACCTCTTCGCGACGAAGACCGGGAGTCCGCCTGCGCGGGCCCGGCGGGAGTCCCACGTCCTCCGGTGCGATCCGGGCACGCCGGGATTTCAGGAATGCTCCCAGTTCGGCGCGCCGGGCCTTGCGCACGGCCTGAACATCGGCCACTTCGGTCATCCTGTGATCTTCCCGTACCGGGCTAGAGGTATCCAGGTGCTGTCAGTACCAGTTTTGGTGGCCGCTCGCGGCGGTTGAGCGTGGGTTCCGGCCGCCTTCGACCGCGGCGATCGGAGTTACCCGCCGGTCGGGTGGGAAGCGCGAGAGCCTGTGCGGATGGCCGGAGTCGGCGGCAGCCAGCCGGTGTCGGCGGTACCGTCGACGCGTCGGCCGAGCGGCATCTGCGGCTCCGGCGGAGGGGGCTGGGGCGGAGCGAAACGCAGAATCCCCGAAAAACCCGGAAATCCACCGGGTATCGGGACTTGGATCTCAGGGGAACCGGGGATGCCATCCGATGACGGGTCCGCGCCGGCGGGCGCGGCGGCAGCGAGCGCTGCGACGGCGACCAGGGCGAGGGCTGCGAGGGCTGCGCCCACATGTCGTTGTGCGCGTTGCTCAGGCCGGCCATCGACACTCAATGGCATGATGCGGTCCTCCGATCTCCGTCGGCAGGCCCGATGCGACCCGTCCGGTCTCGCGGGAATATCACCGAGCCGCGAATGAATTTCGAAACACCACGGTGTCGTCGAGCCAGCGGATCCGGAGATCATGTTTCTGCACGCATCCGAATGCGCAAAGTCGGACACTCGCTTTCGCGATAACGAAACGATAACCGGAAAATGTATCCGGCAGAGACCCGCGCGCCTGCGGTCATTGCAGAGGACATGACGAGGCGGCCGGTCGCAACCGGCCGCCGATGGCATCGGATCAGGCTTTGGCCTGGGCCGAGGAGCGAGCCGGGTTGGCTTGTGCGGCGGCCTTGGGGTCGCGCTCGTTCCGCTTCGCCCGCACGCCGGCCTCGACGCGATCACCGAGATCCTTGTCGACGTTGCGCCAGTACTCGAACGCCCGGTCCAGCACCGGCGCGGTGACGCCGTTGAGCAGGTGTCCGACGATGTTGCTCACCAGCCGTTGACGCGCCGCGTCGTCGAGCACTTCCCGGACCATGGTGCCCGCCTGGCCCCAGTCATCGTCGTCCCTGCGCAAGGTGTAGGCCTCGCGCACCATCTCACCGTCGGTGTACCAGGTGGGAATCGGCCCCGCGACCGCGGGATCGGCGTGCGGACCGCCCTTGGAGTTCGGCACGTACACCGGGTCGCCCGGATTGTGATGGCGCATCGCGCCGTCCTTGCTGTACGAACGCACCGTGCTGGCGTGCGCCGTATTGACCGGCAGCTCTTTGTAATTGGCGCCGATGCGGTGACGGTGGGCGTCGGGGTAGGAGAACCACCTCGCCAGCAGCATCTTGTCCGGGCTCGGGCCGGTGCCCGGCACCGAACTGCTCGGCTCGAACGCCGCCTGCTCGATCTCGGTGTGGTAGTCCGCCGGGTTGCGGTCGAGCGTCATCCTGCCGACCTCGATCAGCGGATAGTCGCCGTGCGGCCACACCTTGGTCAGGTCGAAGGGGTTGAAGCGGTAGGTCTTCGCCTCCTCGAACGGCATGATCTGCATTTTCAGCGTCCAGCTCGGGTAGTTGCCGCCCTCGATCGCCTCCCAGAGATCGCGGAGATGGTAATCGGTGTCCATCGAGGCCATCTGATCGGCTTCGTCCTGGGTGAAGAATTCGATGCCCTGATCGGTCTTGAAGTGGTACTTGACCCAGAACCGCTGCCCGGAGGCGTTGAACCACAGGTAGGTGTGACTGGAATAGCCGTTCATGTGCCGCCAGGTGCGCGGAACGCCGCGGTCGCCCATCAGCCAGGTCACCTGGTGGGCGGATTCCGGTGACAGGGTCCAGAAGTCCCACTGCATGTCGTGGTCGCGCAGATTGTTGTCGGCTCGGCGCTTCTGGGAGCGGATGAAATCTTGGAACTTCATCGGGTCACGGACGAAGAAGATCGGCGTGTTGTTGCCGACCATGTCGAAGTTGCCCTGCTCGGTGTAGAACTTCAGCGCGAACCCACGCGGATCCCGCCAGGTGTCGGGGCTGCCGCGCTCGCCGGCGACCGTGGAGAAGCGGGCCAGCATCTGCGTCTTCTTGCCGGGTTGGAACAGGTCGGCCATCGTGTAGGCGCTCACGTCGTTGGTGACCTCGAAGGTGCCGAACGCCCCGCCGCCCTTCGCGTGCGGCTGACGCTCGGGCACCCGCTCCCGGTTGAATGCCGCCATCTTCTCGATCAGGTAGGCGTCGTTCAGCAGGATGGGGCCATCGGGACCGATCGTCAGCGAATGCTCGTCGCTCGGAACCGGGATACCGGCGTCATCGGTGGTGTAGTTCGGAACAGACATCTCTCTCCTCTCCTACGAACCGCGGGCGGGAGCCCGACGGCGAACCGTCAGGACGAAGGGCACCGAGGACCGGATCCCGATACGAGACGCGGATGGCACGAAGCGGAAAAAGCGTGATCGCTCGACTTCCCGGGTGCCCACTCCCCAACCTACGCCGACCGAGACTTACGCCGACAGATCCACCCGAATCACCGCACGTCGGCCGTAGTTTCCTACGGTTGCAGCAACGGCGAAACGACGTGCGATGCGGGCTGACCGGGATTCCGGCTCCGGTTGGGTAAATTGCCCCGCGATGTCCAGCATGGATTCGACGTCCGATACGACCGCGGTGACCGACCCCGCGGCACTTGCCGTCTCAATGGTCGGGTGCCGGTATCGGTCCTGCGACTACTACGAGGTCGGACGCGAGAAGATTCGCGAATACGCCCGTGCGGTGCGCAACAACCACCCCGCGCACTGGTCGGAGGACGCGGCTGCCGCCCTCGGCTATGACAGCCTGCTCGCGCCGCCGACCTTCGGCGCGGTCCCCGGCTATCTGGCCTATGCCGAAGTGCTCGACACGATCCTCCCCGGTTACGACCTGAGCCGGATGATCCATACCGATCAGATGGTCGAGCTGCACCGCCCGCTCTTGGCCGGCGACCGGATCGGCTTCGAGGTCTGCCTCGACTCGTTCCGGCGCGCCTTCGGCGGCGACCTCATCGTGCTCCGCCAGACGATCCTGGACCAGGAGGACCGGCCCGTCGTCACCTCGCGCACCAGCATGGTCGGCCGCGCCGACGGCACGCTCCCGGGTTCACTCGACGCGGTCGTGATGCACGGCGCACAACCAGAGGCACGCAGGGCGCACCGGCCTACGAACCCGCGGTATGTCGGTCCGGTCACCGAGCCACTGCGCGAAGCGCGCACCCTTCCGGCGAGCGAGCACGCGCGGCGATTCGACACCGTGGTTCCTGGGGACGAGCTTCCACCGCGCATGCTCACCATCAGCCGCGGCGACCTGGTCAACTACGCCGGCGTCGCGGGTGACCCGAACCCGATCCACTGGAGCGACGAGATCGCCACGCGAATGGGGCAGGAAAGCGTTGTCGCCCAAGGCATGCTGACCATCGGTCTGAGCGTGGACTTGATCACCACATGGCTCGGCGACCCCGGCGCCCTGCGCGCCTACAACGTGCGACTGACAAGCCCGGTGCATGTCGGCGCCACAGGCGGCCGGATCGAGTTCCGTGGCCGGGTCAAGCACCTGGACGCGGCCGCACGAACCGCCACGGTGGCGATCACCGCCGAGCACGACGGCCACAAGATCTTCGGCCGCGCGACGGCCGAGGTCGCCCTCGCGTGATCGCACGTCTCGTCCGGCCCCACCGGAAATCGGTGTGTTTGGCCCGGAAAAGCCGGGGCACGTTGGAGACGGAGCGCGGTCGCCCCCTCGATCGGCGGACGCGTACTCGGTACCCGATGAGCGGGCAGCAGGCCCGCTCGCACCCGAAAGGACCTATCTGTCGTGGTTGTGCTTCTTGCTGTGATCGGCTCGGCTTCCCTGGCCGTCATCGCGGTCCATGCCACGGTCGTCGCACGCACTTTGGCCGAACTACGCTCCCCGCGCCGTAACAGCGCGCGGCTGCGCGATGAACAGGACGCTCGGCTCACGCGCACATCGGTCTGATTCCCGGCTCGGCGATCTCGCACTTCGACGCAATGTAGCCGGGCATCGTCGTGTCGGCGCTGCCACTGCTCTACTTCTGGTCCGGTTGACGTCTCTGCGCGTCGCGAAGGCGGACGTTGTCGGCGTGCAGGTCGGCATTCGCGTCCTCCAGGTCGAGGATGCGCCGGATGCCCACCAGGTTCACGCCGGTGGCGACCAGGGCGGTGATCCGCCGCAGCCGAGCCAGATCATTGCCGCTGTAGCGGCGCGTGCCGCCGTCACTCCGCGCGGGCGTCAGCAAGCCATAGCGCTCGTACAGGCGCAGCGTCTGCACGCCGATGCCCGCCAGCCCAGCGGCCACCGAGATCCCGTACACCGCTTGACCTGGACCCGGCAGATGCCCCGAGTCGCCCCGCTCCTGCGCCATCCATCCTCACTTCTGTTGCGAACTAGATTTCCTAGTTTAGTGCCTTGCACTCAAGTTAACCCAGTGCTATAAAAAATCTATGTCGGATAGCAGAGGTTATCTGACCCCTACTATGGAGAATGGAGTGAGTTGGAGGTGGCGACCATGCTGATGCGCACCGATCCCTTTCGCGATCTGGACCGTTTGACGCAGCAGGTGTTCGGCACGAAGGCGCATCCCGCGGTGATGCCGATGGACGCCTGGCGCGCGGGCGAGGAGTTCGTGGTCGAGTTCGACCTACCCGGTATCGACCCCGATTCCCTGGACCTGGACATCGAGCGCAACGTGGTGACGGTGCGGGCGCGCCGCCCCGAACTCGACAGCGGCCGGGAGATGATCGCCGCCGAGCGTTCCCGCGGCGTGTTCAGCCGCCAGCTGTTCCTCGGCGAGAATCTGGACACCGACAACATCCGGGCCGACTACACCGACGGCGTCCTCCGTCTCACGATTCCGGTCGCCGAGAAGGCCAAGCCGCGCAAGATCGAGATCGCCCGCGGCGACGGGCACAAGGCGATCCACGCCTGACCCCGCCCAGATCTGCACGCCGAGCGCGAAAGTGAGGTGATGCCGAATTCAATGACGGGGAACAAGTTTGCGACGAGTATCACGTCGCCCTTCGTGCGGGCCCGGAGAACCGGGCCCGCACGCGGCACGCGGAAGGCGTTGCCGCACAGGGTCTACCCTTGCACACGGAACACCTCATGGAGCATCCGATCATGGCACCAGCCCATCCACGCGACACCCTGCCACAACCGGCCGGATCCGAGCCGGCGCGCCCGGCCGAAACGCCGGTCGTTTGGCCGGACCCCAGTCCCCTCGATGCCTGGTGGCAGCGGGTCATGCACTCCGACCGGCCGCACCGCAGCGTCGCGTGACCGCGGCTAGGACGACGCTCGTGACCGACCGGCACACCTATCCCAGCAACTCGGCCGGACCCTGGCGCCGCGGCACGGTCGTCTGGTTCAACGTCGAGAAGGGCTTCGGATTCCTCCGGCCAGCGGACGATCCGACGCCGGTTTTCGTCGAGTACACCAGCATCGAGACCACGGGATATAAATCGCTCAGCGCGGGTCAGCCGGTCATCTTCACCGCCACCATGCGCAAGCGCGGCCCGGAAGCGAACGCGGTGCGGCCACTGCTTCCCGATACCGCGGACGTCCGGCCGATCGGTTCCTGATCTATCGGCCAGAGCGCCGGCCCCCTGCGGAGTTGCCCCATGCACGGGACCGGCGGTCTCGGTGGCGCAAGACGATCACGCACCCTCTCGACACCTGGAGCTATCGCCCGGCAAGCAGGACAATGGGAGAACAAGCGACGGCGGATCAGGGGGTGCTGCGGCACGCCGTCGACACAGAAGCTCCCAAGCTGCGGCCTGGACCCCGTCCGAGCAGGAGGCGACAAATGTCGATAGCCACCGCGCCCACGCCCGTCGAGCGATACGCATTCTCCTCGACCGACTCCGCCGAGATCACCGACTACATCGACCACATGTACGCCGGCAACCGCACCCGGTTCCTCGATGCCGCACCGGATGCCACATTCACCGTCACCGGCGTCTCCACCGACACCATGGCCACCGAGCAGGTCCGTGGCGCGATCGGTTACGCCACCGACTCCGAACCCTTCGACTACCTGGTGTTCGAACATCTGATCGCGGGCCGGTACCTGCTGCGCGGTGGTGAGGAACTGCTGATGCGCCCCGGCGACGTCGCGGTGGTCCCGATGGGTGTCGGGCTGTCGTTCGAAGCGCACGATCTCGACATGTCCCTGCTCCGGCTGCCGATGGACCGTGTCACCACGGCGGCGGAAGGGCAGGTCGGCATGCCCGCGGGGAGGGTGCGGTTCCAATCCGCGCAGCCGGTCTCGTACACGATGGAACGGTACTGGCGTGATCTGGTCGGCGTGGTCCACCGCGAACTCATGGACCCCGAATCGCCGATGGGCAATCCCCTGGTCGCCGAGCAGGCGACCGCCGGGATCGCCGCTGCCGCGCTGACCACCTTCCCGAACACGGCGATGACAGTCGACTACGTCCGCGAGCCCGGCCCGCTCACGCCGATGGCCTTGCGCCGCGCGACCGACTACATCAACGCCAATGCCGATCAGCCCCTGACCCTCACCGACATCGCCGATGCCGCCGGTGTCACCGCGCGTGCCCTCCAGCACGATTTCCGCCGGCATTACGACACCACGCCACTGGGCTACCTCCGCCGGGTGCGCCTCGAGCGCGCACACGAGGATCTGTCCGCTGCCGAGCTCGGAGACGGGCGGACCGTGGCCGCCATCGCCGAACGGTGGGGCTTCGCCCACCCGGCCCGCTTCGCCGCCGCCTACACCGCCCGTTACGGTCAACCACCCAACTACACGTTGCACGCCTGACTGCCCAGCGGACCACCTGCCAGCTCTCAGGTCACCGCGGGAGGGCCCTCGGCGTTCGTGCACACCTCGACCCGCACCACCGGAATCGCGTGGCCGCTGTTTCGACACTGCGATAGCGGTCATGCTGCACGCGCGGAGTGAATCGTGCCTCCGTGGCCACGCCGACACGAGGCGCGGTCGAACCCGAGAAGGGAGGACACATGGCTTTGCGAGACGTCATCGCCCAGCTCCACCAGGACATCACCACGGCCGAGGACGCCGGCGACGAAGCGACCGCAGCGCGTCTGCGCGCGGAGATGGCTGAAGCCATAGAAGCCGCTCGGCGCGGAGACATGGACGAGGAATAGCGCGAGCCGCGCCGCCCCGGTTTCCGGCGGGTTTGCCAGGGCAACCAGTCAGCATGGAATCCGACAAGGCGACCCCTGAGACACCTGCTTCCGAGCCCGCGTCGACCAGCGCTTCTTCGTCCGCTGTGGTCCGCGAGGACGATCTGCGCCGGCTGTTGACCATGAGCGAGCCGAGTGCACGACTCGTCCTGGAGGAGGGACGCGTCCGTATCGAGCAGGGTTCCGAGGCCGAGCCGCTCGGCATGCTCATCGTCACCCGCGCCGATCTCGCCGGCTGTCTCGGAGACGATCCGGACGCCACCGCGCTGACCGAGCAGGCCACCGAACTCAACAATGAAATTCGCCTCCGCGGCGCCTGAAGCAGATGTGATCGCGCAGCGACGGCCGGGATGGCTGACCCCAACCGGCCCTCAGCGGCGTGACCATTCGTGTCCTCAGTAGGATCAAGGTCGACGACCCGCATGAGACGCTGAATCATCTGCGCGCCAAGGGTTTCGAGGTGGGACCGCCGGTCACCGGATCGCACGAGCGCCGCGCGGTCCTGCGGCCGACCCGGTTTCCCGTGGCATATCGCCATCGAACCCATAGGGGTCTGAGCCCCTTCGAGTCGGCCCGGCGATCGGTCTTCGTGGTGGCTATTGTGGCTGCCGTTCTTCGGGATCGAGGAGATACGATCCGTGCCGATCCTCGAAGTGATGGCACAGTCGGCCACCGCCGCACGGCTGGGTGTCAGGACGCCCGATCCTGCATCGATCATTCGCCCCGCCGCGCCCTGGCACGTCGTTTGCCCTCGTGCATGGCCTGAACCCGGGCTACTGGGATCGTGTGTCCCTCCTCGACCAGATCCGGAGGAAGATGCTGCGGGGCAGGCATCTCCGACTGCCATGGATCGTTGTCGCCGAGCAGGCCCGGCACGGTCCGCACAGTGAAATCAGTCGGCGTCACCTCGTCGAGGTCCGACCAGCGCAGCGGGAACGACACGGTGACACCCGGACGGATACGCGGACTGTAGGCGGCGGCCACGGTGGCACCGCCCGCACGGGTGGCGTCGAGAAAGACCTTGCCGTGACGGTCTTCCCGGATGAACGCGGTCGTGCCGACCGACGGATCGATCCGCTCGGCTCGCGCCGCCACGGCCCGCGTCGCCGCGGCCGCGTCCTCGACATCGATCCCCGGGACTACGGGCACGAACACGTGTAATCCCTTGGACCCGCTCGTCTTCACCGCTCCGGACAGCCCTTCCCCAGACAGCGCTTCCTGGATCAGTCGGGCACCTGCCACGACGTCGGCAAAAGTCTGTCCCGGTGAGGGATCGAGATCGAGCACAAGATGTGTGGGTTCCGGCGCGGATTCCGCGAGGAACAGGGTCGGGTGGTATTCGACCGCCCGTTGATTGCCGAACCAGACCAGCGTCCGCAGATCGTCACAGAGCGCGTAGGAGATCTCCCGCCGCGAACTCTCCGCCCAGACCTTCGTCCGCGCCACCCACTCCGGCGTGTACCTGGGGAGGTTCTTCTGTGTGAACGGCGCCTGTCCCGGCCGCACTCGTACCACCGAGAGCGGCCGTCCGCGCAGCACCCCCAGCAACCGTTCCCCGGCGAACTCCAGATAATCCACCAGATCCCGTTTGCTCGCCTCGGCCTCGTCGAACAACGGCTGATCGAGATTGGACAGTTCGACCCCGTAACGCAGCTCGCCTCCCGCCATCGCTCCACCCTCCCCCACCACCGGACGCCGGTCAATCACCGGGAGGTGGCGAACTGGTTCTCCCACTCGTTCTTCCACATTCACAACATGCCTGAGTTCGTCGAAACGTGGGGGCCTATGGCATTGACGCCGTCACCGTTTTCCCCGTCGTCGACGGTGACGTCCTGCCCGAGGCGCCGTGGCAGGCACTCGCCGCCGGCACCGGACGAGACATCGACCTGCTCGTAGGACATACCAGGGACGAGTACCGGCTGTTCAACACCCAGCTCGGCATCGAGATGACCGACGAACAGGTGAACACCACCCTCGGATGGCTCGCACCCGGCCCCGACGATATAGGCGGCGTCCTGGCGCCGCGTCGATCCACGACGTCACGGCCGATCACGTCGAACTCCCGCCCCATCGCTTCGACGTCCGTCTCGCTCAAATGCGCGTAGGTGGCGACTTGTGTGATTGCCATTCGTCAGAACTCCTCCTCTCTGGAGCACTTGCCGCGACGAGAGCCGACATCTGAGGGTCGCAGTAGCAGTCAGCGAGTGAACGCCTTTTTCAGCTTGCGCCCGGCTAGTGCGATGATGCCACCGGGACGTCTGCCACCGAGGTCCGTCCTGCGACGACTGTCTTCGTCGGTCTTGGCCAGCAGCGTCCGTAGGTTCGACCGGCCTGCCCGTACTTGATGCGCGATTCTGTCCCGGATGATCATCGAAAGTTCCCTTCTCCCGGTCGCGCGGGCTCGGCACGGACTCTTCGATCGGCCGACAGCGGATGCATGAACCGGTTGCACCCAGTCTAGGTCTGTCTACAGCGTTCGTCTACATCGTAGACGGTTCGCGGTGTCATCGCCCTCGACCGGGCTGGAGCAGTGTGGCGGTCAGGCCGGCGAGCAGGATGTCGAGGCCGCGTTCGAGTTCGGCTTCGCCGTCGTAAGCGGTCAGGAGGGGCGCGAGTTCCCGCAGCAAGGGGAACTCCGCCAGCGGTAGGCGGTACAGGCCGAGCCGCAGCACGTCGTCGGTCTCCTCGGGACGCTCCACGATCTCCTGCAGCTCGTTGAGCACGTGCCCATATAGGAAGCCGAACACCGCGCGGTAGACATGGAGTGCGTCTGCGCCCGAGAACCCGGCGCGTGTGAGTAGCTGGAGGATGTCTTCCAGGGGCCGGATCACCGCGTAGGGGCGCAGCCCCAATGGGGTGGACAACGGCCGGGTCACCAGCAGCGGCACCGCTTGCGGATGCGCCAGCGCCAGCCGCCGGAAGTCCCGGGCGACGGCCCGCAATTGTGACGCCCAGTCCGGGTCGGTGGCATCGACCGACAGCTGCGCCAACACCACTTCGGCCACTCCGTCGAGCACGGCCGCCTTGTTCGGTACATGCCGATAGATCACCATCGGATCCCGCCCTACCGCCTCGGCCAACCGCCGCATCGACAGCCCGTCGACACCGTCACGATCGATGATCTCGAGCGCCGCTGTCAGGACGACAACCCTGGTGATCGGACCATTGCCTCGGCCAATAGCCGCATGCCCAGGACGACGATTCCCCGACGGAGAACTCGCGTGATCAATCGGATCGGCCATATCGATGCCTCCAACGCCTCAGATCCTACTGGTGAATGAGTGTAGACCTACAACGTTGACATTGGGGCGCAATCGGCGTGTACTGGAGGTACACGGCAACTATGTCCGGAACACTTCGCCGATCCGCACCGAAGCACGGTGCACAGGTCCGACAGGTACATGGCCAGCGGGTCGTCCGATCAGCTGACTGTGATGACTTCCGCAGACGCGGCCGCCATCGGTTCGCTACCCATGCACCCGACACGAGGCCGACCACCCGGTCCGCCGACCAGGCCCGCCGAACTGCCGCCCGGCCGCCACCCGTGCTATCGCGCCACCATGGCCAACAACGCAGCGCTTCGGCGAGAGGACCCGACATGCGATTCCACAGAAACAGCAACACGAGCACGACCTCCGGCCCCCCACATCCGGCCTACGCCCGGCACAGCGTTCCGCCCCACTACACACCCCGCCTGCGGTTGAAGCCGAAAGCGGAACGCGGCGACTACATCGACGGCGCATGGTGGCCCCGCTCCAGCGAACTCACCGCCGAACTGCCCGATCTCCTCGCAGTCCTGACCGTGCGGCTCGGCCCCATCTGGCGAGTCGTCTACGACCCCACAGGCTGGTCCGACGCGCCCCGGCAGACCACCGTCCACGGTGGATACACCGTCCGGCTCGACTCCTATCCCTTCGAAATGTGGAACACGATGTACGTCTTCGGCCGCGACAACGACCTGATCGTTCTCCGCGTCATCCCATCGGCCACCGACGACGACATCGCCCATACCGCCCTGATGGCCGCCGTCACGCCCGAATCCGCAACCCTCACCCCCGGATGAGAAGAGGAACACACCATGCCCCGAATCCATATCCGACGTCCGATCACCAACCACTTCGATATGGCCGCCGCGACCGGCCCACCCGACTCGCAGCCAACCGGTCGTCAACCGTTCCGAACCCCCACCCGCACCCCACGCCTGCTCCTCCGCGAAACCGGAACCGGAACCGGTCCCGAGCAGGTCGACGGCGCCTGGTGGCCATGGACCAACAACCTCACCGCCGAACTCCACGACCTGATCAGCGCCCTCACCCCACGCCTGGGCAACACCGCGCGCGTCAGCTTCGACTGGAACGCCATCAGCCTCACCCAACGCCGCATCGACCGGCAGGACGGCATCGAAGTACACGGACCCGAAGCCGGTCAACCGCCCGGCGTCATGCGCCTGCTCGGCACGAACGGCGCCCAGGTGACGCTGCTCGTCATCCCCGCCGACACACCACCCGCTCGAGCGGAGCTCCAGCTACGGCGGGCCGCAGGGAAAACCTGAGAGACCGCGTATGACGTTGGCCACCGGCCGAGTACGCTGCCCGCTGCACGCACAGTCACCACCCGGTGGCCTGCGGAATCAACTGAATTTGGACGAATACAACCCGGCTCTACTTCCGGGTCTCGTCATCGGGGACCGGTCAGCGGCACCGGCCGGGAACGACTATCGGGAAGTGGCGTCGGATCCGAAGCGGCGCTGGTATTCAGCGGCTAGAGAGCCGCCGACCATCGCAACCAGCTGCCCCACGATCGGGTGCACGATCAATCCCGTCACGGCGCCCGCGAGCTCCGGGACGTTCCTTATGAACCAACTGCGGACGTAGTCCATGGTCGACAGATCCGGCTCGGGCGCGGTGACCGCGTTCTCCAGCTCATCGAGGCGTTCGCGGGCCTGGTCGGTGACGGCGGTGTCGCTGGGCAGTTGGGTACGCAGTCGGTCGAATTCGCTTCGCAACTCGGCGATGTCGGCCGCTGTCACCTGGGTGACGTCTCGTCCGGCTTCGATGCGGCTCACGGTGTTGTCGGAGCCGACAGTGAACTGCCCGGAAACGCTCCCGCCCACGTTGACGTTGTAGCGATCCCCTCGTGTATCGGTCATCAGAGTTCCTCAATCTGGTTTTTGGGGCGGCAGGGAGACCGTGGGTAGGTCGATGTCGGGCGGCGTCCAAGGCGGCGGCCTAGGCACGGTCGGCGGCGGCTGCGGCACGGTCGGCGGCGGCT
>NZ_BDBA01000231.1 GCF_001612745.1 Nocardia amamiensis NBRC 102102
AGCCGAGCGACCGCCGATGACCGGCATGCGGAGATTGCGCGAGTGGTGGTCGGCGCGGCGGCGCTTCGAGTTCTGTCTCACCGTCGCGGTGGTGGTAACGCTGACCGGGTTGGGTGTCGCCCTGCTCATGCTGCCCACGGCGGTGCTGCCGGAAATGCGTGCCGCCCAACCTGGTTCGACCGATGTCGTGGGCCAGGCCGCGGCCGCCGATCCCCGGCTGGCCGAGGTGCGGCGCATCGTCGAGCCGTTCGGGCCGATCGTCGCCCACCCGGTCCCGACCGGTGCGGGGCGGCAGTCCCTGGTCGTCGGCCATCCCGCCCAGCGGGCCGACATCGACATCCTGGAGCGCGAGCTCCCCGCCGCCGTCGCCGCGGTGACCGATGTGTGGGGCACCGGCTGGGCGCAGTCGGCGCTGGTGGTCGTGGCCTCGTCCCCGTCCGAATTCGCGGGCCTGGTTCGCGCGAGCGGCCTCGTGCCCGCCGAGGTCGCGGCCGCGTCGATCGCCGACCCGTTCACGCCCGGCAGTCAGCCCACCGGCCAGCGCGTGGTCTTCGGACCCGACACCGGCCGCCGCCTCGATCCCGCGGGCATGGCCACCCTGCTGCGTCACGAACTCACCCATATCGCCGCCCGCGCCGACACCGTCGACGGCGCACCGCTGTGGATGCTGGAGGGCTTCGCCGACTACATCGCCAACCACGGGCAGGGCCGTCGTTTCGCCGACGTCGCTCCCACCCTCACCGCTCACGCGCACGCGGGCGACATCCCCGGCGACCTCCCCACCGACGCAGAATTCTCCGGCCCCAACGCCGCGCTCGCCTACGAAAAGGCCTGGTCGATCTGCGCTTTCGTCGCCGAGAAGTACGATCGGCCCCGCCTCGTCCAGCTCTACCACCGCATTGCCGCGGCCGAACAGACCCCCGCCACCGAAGACCGCATCCTCCGTGACGTCCTCGGCACCACCCGCGCCGACTTCCGCACCGACTGGAGCTCCTGGCTGCGGGCTCAGGCCACCTGATCACTGCCGGTTTCCTCGTCCCCGGGTCCCGGGCACTCCGCCTCCGCGCGTCGTGCGCAACGCCGCCCAGTATTTTGTTCCGCATGGCCCGAACTTTGCTGGTTACCAATGATTTCCCGCCGCGGCCGGGCGGTATCCAGTCGTACCTGCAGGCATTGGCTGGTCAGCTGCCGCCCGATGACCTGGTGGTCTATGCCCCGCGGTGGCGCGGCGACAGCCATCTGAAGTTCGATGCCAAGCAGAAGTTCCAGGTGGTGCGCCATCCCACCACCCTGATGCTGCCGACTCCGCTCGTGCTGCGCCGCGCCGCGCGCCTGCTGCGCAGCGAGCAGTGCGACACGGTGTGGTTCGGTGCGGCGGCGCCGCTGGCGCTCATGTCTCCGGCGCTGCGTCGTGCGGGTGCCGAGCGGATTCTGGCCAGCACCCATGGCCATGAGGTCGGCTGGTCGATGCTGCCCGGCGCACGGCAGGCGCTGCGCGCCATCGGCGAGCACACCGACGTGGTCACCTACGTCAGCCGCTACACCCGCCGCCGGTTCGCGTCCGCCTTCGGGCCGAACGCGGCGCTGGAGTATCTGCCGCCCGGCGTGGACTCCGAGGCGTTCCGCCCGGATCCGGCGGCGCGCGCCGAGTTGCGCGAACGCTACGGTCTGGGCGATCGCCCGGCCATTCTGTGCCTGTCCCGGCTGGTTCCGCGCAAGGGTCAGGACGCGCTGATCCTCGCGATGCGCGATATCCGGGAGCGGGTCGAGGGAGCCGTGCTGGTGATCGCGGGCGGCGGCCCGTTCGAGGCGAAGCTGCGCGCGTTGGCGGTGGCCGCGGACGTCTCCGATGACGTGGTGTTCACCGGTCGCGTCCCGTCCGGCGAGCTGGCCGCGCACCACACGCTGGCCGACGTCTTCGCGATGCCGTGCCGCACCAGGGGCGCGGGCCTGGATGTGGAGGGCCTCGGCATCGTCTACCTGGAAGCGTCCGCGTCCGGCGTTCCGGTGGTGGCGGGCAATTCCGGTGGTGCGCCGGAAACCGTCATCGAGGGCAAGACCGGTCGCGTGGTGGACGGCCGCTCCGTGCAAGAGATCGCCGACGCCCTGGTGGAGATCCTGTCCGATCGGGACGCCGCCGCGCGGATGGGCGCGGCGGGGCGCGCGTTCGTCGAGCAGCAGTGGCGCTGGGACAGCCTGGGCGCACGCCTGCGACAGCTGCTGCGGTGATCCGCGTCGCATCTACTACGCTCAGCGGAGTGAGCAGTTTCCAGGTCGCAGATCAGACCTTCGTCGCCGCATCGGGAGCCGCCGTCGCCGAGCTGCTGGCGGGACCGGACAGGTGGCGCCGCTGGTGGCCGGACCTGGTTCTGGCGGTCCGGGAAGACCGGGGTGAGAAGGGGATCCGGTGGTCGGTGACCGGCGCGCTGACCGGCACCATGGAGGTGTGGCTCGATCCCTCCCTCGACGGCGTGATCCTGCACTACTTCTTGCACGCCGAGCCGGTGCCCGCGCTGCCTGCGGGCAAGCTCGCCGCGGCGAACCGGGCGCGCCGCGTGGCGGGCAAGAACATGTCGTTCGAACTGAAGTCCCGGCTGGAAGCGGGTCGCCCGGCCGGTATGGCGCCCGCGCACATGTCTTGACGCACCAGCACCGACGCTGAAAGGAAGCGCTGTCCGCATGGCCGACCGGACCCAGAGATCGATCGTCATCGAGGCTCCGTCGCAGCAGGTGATGGCCGTCATCGCCGACCTGGAGTCCTACCCGCAGTGGGTGGCGGCGGCGAAATCGGTCGAGGTGCTCGGGCAGCGGCCGGACGGCCTGGCCGAGACCGCGCGGTTCGTGCTGGACACCGGGGTGGTGAAGGACACCTACGTCCTGTCCTACGACTGGCGGGCCGATCACAAGGCGGTCAGCTGGACGCTGCTCAGCGGTGAACTGCAGAAAGCGCAGCACGGTACCTACGAGCTGATCGATCTCCCCGACGGCACGACCGAGGTGGTCTACACACTGACGGTCGACTTGAACATTCCGATGATCGGCATGTTCAAGCGCAAGGCCGAGAAAGTGATCACCGATACCGCGCTGAAGGAACTGAAGAAACGGGTCGAAGGCTGATCGCGCACAAGACCCGGGTCGACCTGTTCATCGGCAAGGGAGGGGTAGGCAAGACCACGCTCGCCTGCGCCACCGCCGTGGCCGAGGCCGAGTCGGGCCGCCGGGTGCTGGTCGCCTCGCTCGATCAGGCGCACTCGCTTGGCGACGCGCTCGGCTTCCGTTTCCCGCACGATCCGGGCACCGTGACCGGCATCGCGACCGTGCTGCCCGGGCTGGACGTGATCGAGGTGGACTCGCTCGCATTGCTCGAGGACCGGTTCCGCGACGTGGTCCGGATGATCTCGACCGGTCGCCACCAGCACGGCATCGATCTCGCCGCCCTCGACCCGGCGGAGCTCACCGGGCTGCCCGGCGTGCAGGAACTGCTGATGCTGGTGGAAATCACCCAGTTCGCCGCGGAGGACACCTGGGACCTGATCGTCGTCGACTGCCCGCCATCTGCGGACATGCTGCGCATCGTCACCGCGCCGGACACGCTGCTGGGCTATCTGGAGCGAATCTGGCCGCCGCACGCGCGGGCGATGAGCGCCGCAGGCACCGATCTGCGCCGCGCGGTGCTCGCCGTCACGGTCGAACGGATCGTCAAGGCGGTCACCGAGGTTCGTGATCTGCTCGCCGACCACGGGCGTACCGGGGCGCGGCTGGTCACGGTCGCCGAGCGGGTGGCGGTGGCCGAATCCGAGCGGGTGCGCTCCGCGGCGGCGCTGCTTGGCCTGCGCCTGGACGCCGTGGTGGTGAACAAGGTACTGCCCGATCTCGCGCCCTCCGATGCGGATGGAGCCGAACATCCGGCGGTGCAGTGGTATTCGAACCGGCGCGGCGAACAAGCGGACGTGATCGCCGAGTTGCGGCGCAAGATGCCAGGCGTCCCGGTGCTGACCACGCGGCACACCGGCGCCGAGCCGATCGGCCTGAATTCGCTGGCCGCGCTGTCGTACGTGGTGGACTCGGCGCGCAACGCCCGCGACGCTGCGCTTATGCTGAGCGACAATCAGACGGAGGTCGACGCGAATTCCGGCGAACCGCTGGTTCGACGGGAATCCGGCACCGGGTTGCAGTCGGTGTACGCGCTACGCATGCACCTACCGGTGGTCGACGCCGCGACGCTGCGCCTTGGCCGAGTGGAGGACGATTTGATCGTGGGAGCGGACGGTGTGCGGCGCCGGGTGCGCCTGGCGCCGGTATTGCGGCGGTGCACGGTCGAGGGCGCCGAACTCGACGACGGACATCTGGTGGTGCGATTCCGGCCGGATCCGCGGGTCTGGTCGATGTCCGAAAGCCCCGACTATGACGGGTGATCCGCGTCCGCCCGTGGACGACGAGGCCGGCGGCCACGCCGGGCCCGATGACATCGCCGAATTCACGGAGGAACTGAAACTGCTGGCCGAGGCGGTGCTGGAACGCGTCGAGCCGGTGTTGCGGCGTGCCGCCGAAGGACAGGTCGAATGGTCCAGTTGCAGCTGGTGCCCGGTGTGCGCGGCCGCGGCGCTGGTGCGCGGCGAGCACCACGAGGTGCTGGCCGCGGTCGCCGAGCACAGCACCGCGATCGTCACCGTGCTGCGCGAGGCGCTGGCCGGGGTGCCGGTCGATCCCGTCATGCCTGCCGACGCCGACCCGGAAACCGGTGCGCCGCATCAGCACGGCCCGCGCGAGGACGTACCGGACCAGGAGCGCCCCCGCTACGTCGACATCCCCGTGACGATCAAGGTATGACGCACCAGGTGGCCGGCGCGCGACCCCTGACCGCCGGAATCGACGTCGGCGGCACCAACATTCGTGCCTCTGTAATCGATGGCGACGGCGAAGTGCTCGACACCGTCGCAGCGCCGACGCCACACTCCGCGCGGGCACTGGAGGACGCGATCGACCGTGCCGTGCGCGACCTGTGCGGCAGGCACCCGATCAGCGCGGTGGGCTTGGCCGTCGCCGGATTCATCAACGGCGACCGCTCGACCGTCCGCTTCGCCCCGCACCTGCCCTGGCAGGACGCGCCGGTCGCGCAGCGGCTCAGCGAACGCCTCGAGCTGCCGGTGATCCTGGAGCACGACGCCAACGCCGCGATGTGGGCCGAGTACCGGTTCGGCGCCGCGGCCGGCGGGCACAACGTGGTACTCATCGCGATCGGCACCGGCATCGGCGCCGCCCTGCTCATCGACGGCCAGCTGTATCGGGGCACGCACGGTGTCGCGCCGGAACTCGGTCATCTGCAAGTGGTTCCGCAGGGGCGGCCCTGTCCGTGCGGCAAGCAGGGGTGCTGGGAGCGTTACTGCAGCGGAACGGCGCTGGCCGACACTGCGATCGAGATGCTGGCCACCGACCCGGTGCGGTCGGTGCTGGCCAGGGATGTGGCACGCGATCCGGGGTCGCTGACCGGACGCCGGGTCGCGGGCGCCGCGCAGGACGGCGACCCGCTGGCGGTGCGGGTGATGGCCGACTTCGCCCGCTGGCTCGGGCTCGGGCTCGCCTTCGTCAGCGACATCTTCGATCCGGACCTGGTCGTCATCGCGGGCGGCGTGAGCAGTTCGGCGCCGCTGTTCCTGGACGAGGCGCGCGAAGAATACGCGCGCGCGGTCACCGGCGCGGGGCACCGGCCGCTGGCCCGCATCCGGACCACCCAGCTCGGCGAAGCGGCGGGCATGATCGGCGCCGCGGACCTGGCCAGGTCGGCGCTGTCCGCGGGCGCGCGCAAGTCCGCGCGAGTGGCGCGGACGCGTCATCGACCCTGATATGACCTTCGTGGCCTGCGGCGCGATGTTGCGAACTCGCGACCTTCCGGCGCCGCGCCGAAGTGTGGTGAGATTCGCCGCTGCGCTTGGATGTGATCTTGCACCAGCGGTAAAGTCGGCACTTGACGCAGGTGCCCGCAACTATCCCGGCTTCGGGGGAAGGACGTCATGTTCTACTGGCTGCTGAAGTTCGTGCTGCTGGGACCATTCATTCACCTCTACAACCGGCCTACGGTCGAGGGTGTGGAGCACATTCCGGCGCATGGGCCGGCCATCTTGGCGGGTAACCATCTCTCCTTCGCCGACTGGCTGTTCGCGCCGCTGCTGAGCCCGCGACGGATCAACTACCTCGCCAAGGCCGAGTACTTCACCACCCCGGGCATCAAGGGCCGCCTGCAGAAGTGGTTCTTCAGCGCCACCGGCCAGTATCCGATCGACCGCAGCAGCGCCGACGCCGCCGAGGACGCGCTCGTCGCCGCCCGCAAGCTGCTCGATCAGGGCCGCCTGGTCGGCCTCTACCCCGAGGGCACCCGCTCCCCCGACGGCCGCCTGTACAAAGGCAAGACCGGCTTGGCGCGCCTGGCGCTGGAGACCGGTGTCCCCGTCATCCCGGTCGCCGTCATCGGCACCGACGAGGTCTCCCCGCCCGGCCCCTTCCGCTGGCGCCGCAGGAAGGTCACCCTCAAGTTCGGTGAGCCCATCGACTTCTCCCGCTACGACGGCATGGGCGGCAACCGCTTCGTCGAGCGCGCCGTCACCGACGAGGTCATGTACGAGCTGATGCAACTCACCGGCCAGGAATACGTCGACGTCTACGCCCACAGCCTGAAGAAGGGCGTCCCGAGCGGCAGCCGCCCCGAGGCCGTGCCCGTGCGCATCCCCGACACCGCCGTCGGCTGACCGGAAGCCCAACTGCGGCCCGCGACCAGTTGGTCTCGGGCCGCTTTCATATCGGGCCTCGGTCACCAGGTTACGCGAGCAGGAAAGCGACAACTCGAAACACGACTGCCGTAGAGACGGCGAACACAACGGCCGTCGACCTTCCCACTCAGCGCTAGCCGGAACCGAAATGCGCTGCGCAATTTAGTATTCCAAGAACCAGGCTAGGTCGGCGGCGAGACAGGCCCGTTACCAGCGGATGATGGCCCGCCGCAAACCGCAACGCAGGCAGCCGAGTTCGAACGGCTACCGGGCCGTGAAACAACAGGCCGCGAAGCTGCACAAGAAGGTCGCCAGGCAGCGGGCCGACACTGCCCGCAAGTGGGCCAGAGCGGTCGTGACCGAATTCGACCGGCTCGCGGTGGAGGACTTCAAACCGAGGTTCCTGGCCAAGTCCACGATGGCTCGGAAGGCGGCCGACGCCGCGATCGGCGCGACGAAGACGGCGCTGCTCGAGATGGGCCGTAAGCACGGCCGGGAGGTACGGCTGGTACATCCCGCGTACTCGACGATGGATTGCAGGATGTGTGGTGCGAGAGCCAAGCACCGCCTCTCGCTGTCCGAACGAACCTACCGGTGCGAGGACTGCGGACACACCTCCCCCCGGGACAAGAACTCCGCACATGTCATGTTGAACAGGGCTGGTTTCACTCCTGCTGGTGTCGATTGCGCAAGACCCGAGCGCTCGCCGAGCGATCAGGCAGCATGAGCCAGGAATCCCACCTCTGGGTCGGGAGGAATCAACTTCTAAAACGGCAGGCCCCCCGGCTCTTGTTGACCGAACGGACTGAACCCGTTTACGTGGCGTTGAGATAGTCGCACCAGGATTGCCTTCATGACCGGCTCGGACTTCGGACTCTCCCGGCGCACCGTGCTGCGCGCCTCCGCACTCGGACTCGTCGCCGTGCCTGCCCTGGCCGCGTGCTCGTCGGACGGGCCCGGCCTGGTCCGTCAGCGCCCGGTGCTGACACACGGCGTCGCGGTAGGTGACCCGCGCGCCGACGGTGCCCTGATCTGGGCACGTGCCGACCGCCCCGCCACGTTGATCGTGGAGACCGCCGCCACCGAATCGTTTACCGACGCCAAGCGTTTCACCGGGCCGCTGCTCACACCGGATTCCGACGGCACCGGCCGGGTGCGGGTCAACGGCCTGCCCGCGGGACAGCAGGTGCACTACCGGGTGACACTCCAAGGCGAGGACGGCGCCACCTCCGAACCCGTCACGGGCGTGTTCCGCACCGTGCCCACCGCCGCGGCGGACATCAAACTGCACTGGTCCGGCGACGTCGCGGGCCAGGGCTACGGCATCAACCCGGACCTGGGCGGGATGAAGATCTTCGCCACCATGGCCGCCCGCGACCCGCACCTGTTCCTGCACTCCGGCGATTCGATCTACGCCGACGGACCGCTGAAGGAATCGGTCACCCTGCCCGACGGCAGAATATGGCGCAATGTCGTGACCGAGGCGAAAAGCGCTGTCGCGCAGACCTTGGCGCAGTTCCGCGGCAACTACGCCTACAACCTGACCGACGACAACTACCGCCGCTTCAACAGTTCGGTCGCGCAGGTGGTGCAGTGGGACGACCACGAGACGGTGAACAACTGGTACGCGGGCGGTTTGGTCGCCGAATCCAAGGGCTACAGCGAACGCAGCATGGATACCCTGGCCGAACGCTCCTGGCAGGCATTCCACGAATGGATGCCGCTGGAACCCAAGGAGGCGGTGGACGGACGGCTGTATCGCAAGATCGCGTACGGCCCGCTGCTCGACGTCTTCGTGCTGGACATGCGAACGAACAAGGACGCCAACGACGCCAACAACCGGCCCGACGGCCGCATTCTCGGTCCGGCACAGACGACATGGCTGATCGACGGCCTGCGCGAGTCCAGGGCAACGTGGAAGATCATCGCCATCGACATGCCGCTGGGTGTGATCGTCCCGGACGGCGAGCAGAAGAACATCCGCGCCTACGAAGGCCCCGCCAACGGCGACCCCGGCGCGCCGTCGGGCCGGGAAAGCGAGATCGCGCGGGTGTTGTCGTCCATCAAGGCGAACAGGGTGACCAACGTCGTGTGGCTCACCGCGGACGTGCACTACACCGCGGCGCATCGCTACTCGCCCGAGCGCGCGGCGTTCACCGACTTCGACGAGTTCTGGGAGTTCGTCTCGGGTCCGCTGAACGCGGGCGCGTTCGGCCCGAATCAGCTGGATGGCACATTCGGTCCGGAGGCGGTTTTCGTGCACGCACCGCCGGTGCAGAACAGTTCGCCGCTGGACGCCTACCAGCACTTCGGCGAGCTGCGCATCGACGGGAAGTCAAGCGAACTGACCGTCGATCTGTGCGATGCGAGCGGATCGGTGCTGTTCAGCCAGCGCCTTTCACCCGCGTTTCGATAGCACGCGGCATCGGGCGAGCGTGACGGGCCGCGCTATGGTTAGCTTTCGTGCCATGAGCACGCCGCACACTGTCTCCAACGCGGAAGAATATCTCCCCCGCGATACCGCTGATGTCGTTCGCACGGTGCGGGATTCACGGGGTCGAACGCAACGGTTGATGGTGCGCGGCGGCGAGCTGGTCGACGAAGGGCTCACGTTGCCCGATCAGCCCACCGTGGTGTCGCTGCGCCGGATGAACCAGGTGCTGGACATCAACCTGGGTAGGCGCACCGTCCGGGTGCAGGCGGGCGCCAAGCTCTCCGACATCGACCGCAGGCTCGGCGCGCACGGGCTCGGTCTGCCTGTCGTCGGCGACCACCGCGACATCACCGCGGGCGGCTTCGCCTCGGTCGGCGGCGTCAGCGCCGCTTCGCACAAGTACGGCATGTTCATCGATCAGATCGTCGACCTCGAGTACGTCGACATCGACGGGCGTATCGGCACGTGCGGGCGCACCCACCACACCGATCGATTCCAGCGCATCCTGGGCGGCGGCGGGCGCGCGGGCATCATCACCGCGCTCACCCTGGACGCGATCGAGGTCGACAAGGACCGCACCTGGCTGACCACCTCCGCCGACCGGTTCCTGGATTTCGACTCGTTCGTCGAGCACGCGTACACCGAGATCGCCCGGCCGGGCAACGCCGCACTCCAGGTCGGCCGCTGGGTCGACACGGCGCCGTTGAAGGTGGCGCGTCCGGTCGGCACCGGCCATGTGCAGCTGGGCACCGTCCGCTTCGGACAGTGGTCGAGCCTGTACCCCACCGCGCCCACCCGAGGACTGCGAGCCCGGCGAGAAGTCGGGTCCCGGGCGCGGAAATCGCTGGGCGCCATCGCCTCCGCCGCACCCGGCAAAGCGGGCATGCCGGTGCGCAACGCCGCCGCGGGCGCGGTGCTGTTCGCGCCGAAGGTGCAAACCCTGCGCGACGCCGAATATCTGGCCGATACCGCCCTCAGCTCCTCCGAGCGCGGCCCGGCCTACCGGGTAGGCATTTTCGCGCCGCTGTCGAGTTACACGTCGGTGTTCTACCGCCTGCACGACCTGTTCTCCGGACACCGGGAACGCACCGGCTGCTTCACCGTCATCTCCGCGATGACCTACGGCGTGCGCTCCCGCTACCTGCGCGGCGAATCGGCCGCCCGCGGCCTCTCCTCCGAAGACCACGGCCTGATCACCTTCACCTGCCGGCTCCGGACCGCCGCACTGGCGTCGGAACTCCTGCGCGACATCATGTCCGGGATCGAGGAGATCTGCCGTTCGGAGAACGCGCTGCGCTACGAGGCCGAATAGCGGGAGCCTCGCAGAACGATCACCCTGACCGTGCGGGCGGAAGTTCGGCGGGAGCGGGCGGCCACTCGTCCGGTTTGACGCTCGCCGGTTTGGCGGCAGGCTGTCCGTCCCAGTCGAACGTGACGCCGACCCATGCCTTCGGGCGGTCGAACCGCACCTCCCTGGCCTCGAAGTGAGTGCCCGCGAAGGTGATGGCGCCGAAGAAGTCGCTTGCACGGAAGCTCACCTCGCGCCCGCCGAGCCGCGCGCGGGCGAACGAGACATCGCCGTGGAATTCGGCGTCGTCGAAGCGGACGCTGCCGGTAGCACTGCCGAAACGACGCAACCGTCCACCCGGATGGCCGAAGGATGCCTGCGCGAAAGAGGTGGATGCGGCATGGAACAGGGCCGCGCTGATATCGGTCTGCGCTCCGCCGAATATCGCCCTGTCGAAGATGACTTGGGCTCCCTCGAAGGTCGCGGCGCCGAACTCGACATGATCGGCGAGGAACCTGGCTTCGGCGAAGGACGTGCGCTCACCGCGGAACGTCGCGCCACGAAACCGGACTGCCGAGCCGCGGAAAATCGACCGGTGGAACGAGACCGGTGAACCGAAGACCGCACCGTCGAATTTGAGTCCGGCTCCGCGTGGCTCGGTATGTGCCGAGTCCCTGAGCGCGAATGTCACATTGTCGAACAGTGTGCGGACGCCGCGGAAGACCGCATCGCGGAAGGAAACATACCGCCCGGTGAACTTCGCGTATTCGAATGTGGTGGCGCGAGACCCGGTGAACACCGCACGCGCGAAATAGGTGCGCTCTCCAGAGAACACCGCATACCGGAAATCGGCATCCTCCAACACGGCGTCGGCGAAGTCGAAATCACGGTCCGACCAGGATATTTCCGCCGATGGCCGAACATGGGCGACGACCACGTCGACAATGGCGCGGCGGACCTCGCGATCGTTCTGCCGGAATTGGTAGCGCCGCTCCACCGCCACGCCGTTGTGCTCGACGGTCTCGGATCGGGATACCAGGTGATCGGCCCCGGCCTCCGGTTCGTACGGCAGGCGCAGGTATCCACACAGCACATCGATGCACTGCTGCCGCCTGCCGGGCGCGCCGAATTCATCGGCGACACCGGCCATGGCATACACCCCGGCGATGCGCACCGCGACATCCGGATCACCGAGCTGCTTCGCCGCCGCACCGAACAGCTCCGCGAAGCGTGCGCGCTCCTGATCGCGCTGCCTGCGATAGGACACCACGAGCGCGACGGCACCACCGACTCCCGCGGTCACCGTCAACGCGATCTTGGTGAGCTCCACCTGATTCGGCGTCTCCGCCTTCGCCCCGAGCAACAACCACAGCAGCCACCAGGCGATCCCCACGATCAGCAATCCACCAACAACCGCCAGCAGCACCGCCAGCAACAACGCCGAACGATGCGCCCTCCGGCTCACCCGCTCGCCGAACCTCCCCAATCGCCGCACAGCGAAATAGTAGCGACCGACATGCGACCACCGCACACGAGTCGATTCCCATGGCATTCCACTATCTTTCGGCCCTGAGCACCGCGCCGACGATGTTCATCCGGCTCGGCATGCGCCGAGTTGGAGCGCAGTGAACGGGAGCACGGTGCCGCGTGGCGACCTCGTCGTCAACGTGTCGAGCGGCCGTGGGAGTGAGGGCGGATCCGGCGATGTCCTACACATCTTCGGGCTCCCGTATCCGGCGCGGCAGCCCGAAGATGCCGAGGTAGACCGCGATCGTGGTGCCCGTCCCGTACCAGAGGGTGTAGCCGAAGGTGCGGGTGAAGTTGTGGGCGTTGGCTTGCAGGCCGGCGTCGGTGAGCATGCGCTGCAGCGCGGGCGGGGCGTCGGGACGGGCCCTGCAGCTGTCCGGGACCTGGGTGGGGTCGGTAGCGGCAGACCTGTCGTGGACGCAGACGCGGAACCCGTCGACAAGGGCGTCTCGAGCCGCGGCCGGCACGCCGTCGGCGGTGAGTTGGCGGTGCAGGGCCGGGGTGACCGCATCGACACCGCGATCGGACTCGTGTGCGAGCTGGGTGAAGAACACGACGCCCACCAAGGCGATCCCGAGCGCCATCCCTACTTGCTGGACGGTGCTCAATGTTCCGGACGCCGACCCCGCGTCCCCCGCTGGGACACCGGTCAGGATGAGGTCGACCATCGGCGCGACGACCAGCCCGAATCCGAAACCCGCGACCGTCAACGGGACGATCATCTGCCAGGACGTGATCCCCGGTCCGTAATAGGTGGCCACCCAGATGTAGCCCGCGAACCCGGCAGCGTTGACCAGCGCACCGGTCATGAGGACCCGGCGCCCGAACCGGGGCACGAACACCAGCACCGCCAGCCCGGATCCGGCGGCAGCGCCCACCGCGAACGGGGTGGCGGTCAGCCCGGCCCGCAGCGGTGTCCACCCGAGGCCGATCTGCATATAGAGCATCCATACGAAGAAGAAGCCGCCGAGCGCGACCCAGAAGATCACCCAGGTCGCCATGCCGGTCGAGAAGGCCCGTACCCGGAACAGGGTGAGCGGCATCAACGGCGACCCGACGGTGCGGGCACGCCGCCTTTCGTAGCCGACGAACACACCCAGCAGCACCAATCCGGCGGCCATGAGCGCAAAGGTCCATGCGGGCCAGCCCAGACTGCGTCCTTCGGCCAAGGGATAGGCGACCATGACGACCGCGGTGGTGGCGAGCGCGACCCCGATCGGATCGAGCCGGTTCGCGGCCGGTGAATGCGATTCGCGGACCAGCACCCAGGCCGCGGCCAGCGCGCAGATTCCGACCGGAACGTTGATCAGGAATATCGGGCGCCACCCCCAACCGAAAAGATTCCACTGCAGCAGCACACCACCGAGGACGAGGCCCGCTACCGAAGCAGATCCCAGCACTCCACCCCATATGCCCAGTGCCTTGCCCCGCTCGTTCGCGGGGAAGCCGACCTGCACGATGGCCAGGATCTGCGGCACCATCAGTCCTGCCATCGCGCCCTGCAACACTCGTGATCCGATGAGCATGGCGGGGTCGGCGGCGACACCGCACAGTCCCGACGCGAGGGTGAATCCCGCAACGCCGATCAGGAATACTCGTTTGCGGCCGTAAAGGTCACCGAGTCGGCCACCGGTGATCAACAGTGCCGCGAACCCGAGGACGTAACCGGCGACGACCCATTCCATCTGGGTGTATGCGGCGTCCAAGTCCCGGAGCATGCTCGGGATCGCCACGTTGACGATGGTGATGTCGAGCAGATCCATGAACCCGGCTACCAGCAGCACGACCAGGGCCAGCCAGCGCCACGGGTCCGGCTCCGGCCCGGCACTATCGCGGGTGGCGGGGCCGTCCACGCCGACCGCTGCCTGTGTCATCGGGTACGAGTCCTCGAGCATGGCGGTGGGTCCTCCCTGGTGATCCGCTTCGGGGGTGACATCCGAGGCTGATTGATTCCGTCATATCTATGACGGATGAGGTCGGAGGAAGATGACAGATGGCGTCGGAGGACGATGACGGATGGACGACAGGCACTTGCTCGCCGAACGGTTCGAACGCGACCGCGGCCACCTGCGGTCGGTCGCCTACCAGATGCTCGGCTCACTCAGCGAAGCCGATGATGCGGTCCAACAAGCCTGGTTGCGGCTCGACCGCGCCGACACCGGCGACGTGGACAACCTGACCGGCTGGCTGACCACTGTCGTCGGGCGAGTGTGCCTGGACATGCTCCGCGCGCGCCGGGCCCGGCGGGAGGAATCTTCGGGGCTGCAGACACCCGAACCGCTTCGGCCCGAGCCCGGCACCGGTGCCGACCCCGAGCATGAGGCGATCGTCGCCGACTCGGTGGGCTTGGCCTTGCTCACGGTGATCGAAACGCTCACCCCGGCCGAACGCGTCACCTTCGTGCTGCACGACCTGTTCGACGTCCCGCTGGCCGAGATCGCGCCGATTCTGGGCCGCTCGGTGAACGCGGCGGCGCAGCTGGCTTCCCGTGCCCGCCGCCGGGTCCGCGGAGCCGACCCGGTCCTCGACTCGGACCGAGCCCGCCACAGGCGCATCGTCGAAGCCTTCCTCGCGGCCGCACGCAGAGGTGACTTCGAAGACTTGCTCGCCGTCCTCGACCCCGATGTCGTGCTCCAGGTCGACGCCACGGCGGCGCCTACCCGCCATCCGCTGCAGCTGCGCGGCGCCAACGCTGTCGCACGCGGGGCGCGCACCTTCGCGGAACGGGCTCGTTTCGCGTTGATCGCGCTCATCGACGGCCGAATCGGCATCCTCAACGCACCACCCGGCCGCGCGGCGCTGGTCCTCGACATCACAGTCACCGGTACCCGGATCACGGCGATCGACATCATCGCGGAGCCCGACCATCTGCGCTCACTCGATATCGTTCCGCTTCGCTCCGAAGCGAACACAGCGACGTGAGCCGTGTGCTCGACACTTGCCGAGCGCTGCGTGCAGTAGCGGCTCGAGCCGAACCGGGTCCGCACTCCTCGACGCTCGCTCGGACACCCGATACACGGCGTGGGAGGGATCGGCCGGCATCGCGCAAGGCTGACTCGGACAGGCCCCGCTGGTGTACGTCGGCGGAACCCATTCGCCGTCGCGGTTCGCCACGAACACCCGGAACCGGCAACAGCCGATTCGCCTGCTCAGAGTCGATTCCCCAGCATCCCACTATCTTTCGGCCCTGAGCAGAGACTCACTGGTTATCGGGCGTAATGCGGCTTGGGTCGATCGACCGCGACGGCGTTGTACGGTGTGGTCGGCGCGGGCGGCGTGGTGAAGCGGGCGTTCGGCAGGTACAGCTGCTCTCCGAACGCCGCGACGGTCGTCGGTACGTCGAAGCGCGGGTCGGTGACGCGCCGTTCGACCGTGCCCGTGGTGCCTGCGTGGTCGAGCGCGACCACGGCGATCGCGTTGAGCCGGTTCTGTACGACATACAGTGTGCTGCCGTGCAATAGCAGTCCGTCGCCGCCCGGAACCGTCTCGGTGCCGAGATCGATCTGTTGTGTCACGCCGGTCGCCGGGTCGACGCGGAAGAGTCGGCCGGTCACCGACTGGACGATGATCAGCCCAGTGCCGTCGGGGGTGCGTACGATCCCGTTGGCGTTGATCGCCCCGGCCTGGTAAACGATGTCGCCGGTCAGCGGGCATCGTACCACCGCAGCGGGCGGTGGCAACGCACCGTCGCTGCCGAGAGGCAGGTGGTACAGCACGGGCATGCGCGAGTCGGTGAACCACGCGCCCGTGGGTGTGAGCACCACATCGTTGACGAACGTGTCCGGCGGCATCGCGAACCGGTAGCTCGCCAGCACCGCTCCCGCAGCGGCGTCCACGACGCGGGCGTCACCGCCGGTCCCTCCCGCGACGAACAACCTTCCGCGGTGGTCGACAGCGAGCCCGAACGACGGCGTGCCCGGCCCGGGGCCCAGGATCGCGCCCTCCCCGGTCACCAGGCTGGCGCGGTAGATGGAACCGTCTGCCCGCGAGCCGAAGTAGGCCACCGGCAGCGACCCGATCGCAATACCCTCCGGCTGGAACCCGGCCGGTAGATCGATCGCGGTGGGTACCGGACGACGCTCCGCCGCCGAGTCGGCGTGTACCAACACCATCACGACGAGGCAGGCCAGCGCGGCCCTGGCACCAAGAACTCCCTTCATCGCACCCTTCCCTCCATCGTCTCGGCCGCGTCCGCCGGACGATCACCGGATTCCCGTTGCGACGAGCGGCACATCCCTGCGGCAAAACGCGAGAAGGTTCCTCCGTGGTGTGCCACTCGCCAGAGGTCGCGGGGTGGCGGGCGCTGGCCGCTCTCGAGCGTGCAGTACGCCGCCAGCTGGGCGACGCGGGCGACCCGGACCGGGCAGCTCGGAGGTCGACATCGGGGCTAGTAGCCGATGGTGAAGTGTTTGCTTTCGCGGGGGTTCTCGAGTTCGTCGAGGACGGCCACGGCGAGGTCTTCGGCCGAGATCCGGGACGCGCCGTCGGTGTCGGTGATGAGTGTGGTTGTGCCGCGCCGGTATTCGCCGGTGCGGCGGCCGGGTTCGAGGAGGGCGGGCGGGCTGAGATAGACCCAGTCGGCCTGGTGTGCTCGACAAGCCTCCAGTTGGGCGGCGCTGGCGGCGGCGATGGTTCGGATTGCGGGCGGCACGTACTCCGGGGTGTCGAGAACGAGCCAGCCGGGGCGTCCGGGGACGTGCAGCGGGGCGGCGCCACCGACCACGAGGATGCGCGTCCGGGTGGTCGTGGCTGCGTCCAGCAGAGACGTGGTGGTCGTGGTGACGGTGTGTTCCTGCCCGGGCGCAGGACGGGTCGCGGCCACGATCGCGTCTGCGTCGTCGAACAGTCTGCTCATGTGGTCGTGGTCGTTCGCGTCACCCTCGACGGCGATCACGCTGGAGGGCAGGGCGGTCGGCCGCTGCTTCCGGAATACCGCGATGAGGTCATGGCCCCTGCGTGCGGCTTCGGTGACGACGCGTGAGCCGACCATGCCATGGGCGCCGACGACGGCGATCTTCATTCGGGTGTCCCTTCAGAAACAGATCGGGTGGGCGCGGGAAGCTGTCCCGCGACGATCGCGGCGAGCGCCAACCCGAACCCCGCCAGTTGGATCGGGCCGAGCGTCTGCCCGAGCAGCAGCGCGCCGAGAACGGCCGCGACCAGCGGCGAAAGCAGGACGAGCACCGCGACCGAGGTGACGGGCAAGGTGCCGATGCCGCGGAACCAGAGGACATAGGCGATCAGACCGCCGACCAGACCGAGCCAGAGGTAGCCGAGGGCGGCGGTCAGGTCGATCCCGGGAGGCGGCCCCTCGACGAGGAAGGTGACCGGCACCAGGAACAGACCTCCCGCGGCGAGCTGCCAGCCGGCGAAAGCGGTAGGAGTGGCCTCGGCAGGACGGCCCCAGCGCTTGGTGAGCGTCAAACCGAGGGCCATCGAGGCCGCGCTGGCCAGGCCCGCCACGATCCCGGTCGGGTCGAGCGCCGCGGCCGGTCCGAGCACCACCAAGCCGACACCGACCACGCCGGTCACTCCCCAGGCGAGGCGCCAGGCAGAGGGTTGCTCGTGCAGGATGATCACCGCCAGCGTGGCGACGATGAGCGGCTGGGCCGCCGCCAGGGTCGCGGCGACACCGCCCGGCAGGCGTTCGGCCGCGATGAACAGCAGCGCGTTGAGCAGGCCGATGTTCAGCACGCCGAGCACCGCGGCTTTCCACCACCATCCCCCGCGCGGCAGGATCCGGGTGATCGCCAGCGCGATCACGCCGGCGGGAAGCGCACGCATGACCGCCGCGAACAGCGGATGTCCCGGCGGCAGAAGCTCGGTGATGACGACATAGGTCGTGCCCCACGACATGGGAGCGATCGCCGTCAGGGCGACGCCAGACAGATTTCCATCGGGAGCATCTCTGCTGAGCCCGTCGGAAACCTGCTGTGCTGCTGGACTATTCACACTCACTATCTCACCCAGCGGCAATCAATGAGTCCAACACATGTTTGTCACTTGATCAATCGTGATTCACGATTGATCCATGGAACTCCAGCAGATGCGCTACGTCGTCGCCGTCGCCGAGACGAACAGCTTCACCCGGGCGGCCGAACGATGCCTGGTCGTCCAGTCCGCCCTCAGTCACCAGATCGCGCGGCTGGAGCGGGAACTGGGCGCGAAGCTTTTCGAGCGCACCAGCCGCCGGGTGCGGCTGACACCGGCCGGTGCCGCGTTCCTCCCGGCCGCCCG
>NZ_BDBA01000232.1 GCF_001612745.1 Nocardia amamiensis NBRC 102102
GGTCGCCGCCGTCGCCGCTGGTGCGGTCGTCGCCGCCGGACAGGCCGCGTTCGCCTCGTCCGAGCAGCCGTCGCAGACCGTCGACTACGAAGCCGCGGGGCAGATCCACGAGATCGCCGCTCAGTCGATGAACGTGGCCGACCCGAGCGCCTCGCCGGAATCGCCGCAGGTGCTCAACGTTTCGGCGCCCGCCCACCTGGACCAGTTCAACGACATCCTGCAGAAGGGCCAGAAGTACGCGGAGGATCTCGCCGCGCAGGAGTCCGCGAAACTTCGCCCGCTGTTCCACAAGTTCTTCGCCGCGGGCAACTTCACCTCCGGATTCGGCGCCCGCTGGGGTGTGCAGCACCTCGGCATCGACATCGCGGGCCCGATCGGCACCCCGATCTACGCGGTTGCCGACGGCACCGTGATCGAGGCGGGCCCCGCCGCAGGCTTCGGTATGTGGGTCCGCCTGCTCCACGACGACGGCACCGTCACCATCTACGGTCACATCGACACCGCCACGGTCTCGCAGGGCCAGCGCGTGCTCGCCGGCGACCAGATTGCCACGATGGGCAACCGCGGGTTCTCCACCGGACCGCACTGCCACTTCGAAGTCTGGTTGAACGGCGTCGACAAGGTAGACCCGGTTCCCTGGCTGGCCACCCGCGGCATCGGCCTCGGGCGGATGCGCGACTGAGCGACCCGCCTGGCGGACCCGCACACGGGTTTCTCGGTCAGTGCTGTCCGAATCGCGTGTGACACAGACCCTTACGGCGCGGCAGCGATCCCGAGGCCGAGCAACGCGATCACTTTGGCGACCTCCAAGCCGATGTACCAGTAGTGGGCGTGCGAACGCGGCAGGTTCTCGCCTGCCAGAACGCGGTCGGCGCGGCGGGTCAGTGGCGAGCGCACCACCAGGATCTGGATGGCGAGCAGCGCCACGGCGACGCCGAGCCAGGACCAGATGGCCGGGCCTGGCGCCACGATCAGTGCGGCGAGCACCAGCAGCGTGGCCAGCGCGGCCTCGACGGCGTTCAGCGCGCGAAACACCAAGCGACCGATGCCGAGACCGAGCGGCAGCGTCACGCCGGGGGCGCGGAACTTCAACGGCGCCTCCAGGAACGAGATGGCCAGCACCATGCCGAGCCACAGCATGGGCAGAAACCACAGGATGTGCTGCGCGACCGTCATGCCGCGGACCCTACCGGCGCGGCGTGACCAGGGGCAGGGTCGAAAGGCCCGGTCGCACGGACCGGCCCGCACTGGGCGCGGCCCGCACGCTCAGAGCTTGACCAGCGTTCGGCTGTACTGCGGGATCAGCCGGATCTTGCCAGCGGTGCCGAAATCGATCGTCACGGTGGCCAGCGGTCCGAAGCCCTCGGCGGCGATCACGCGGCCGAGACCGTATTTGTCGTCACTGACCCGATCGCCCACGGCGAGCACCAGATTCGTGTTGTTGCGTGTCGCGCCGCCGGGCGCGGGCCTGCGCGGCCCCCGGTCCCGCAAGCCCGGCCGTGGCTCCGACCAGCCGTCGCCTCGCGTCCAGTCTCGTTCCAGCCCGTCGTCGTCACCGCCGCGCCGCCGGATACCCCTTGTCGCGGGCGATCCGGCCGGCTCGAGGCGGCGCCAATCGATGAGATGTCCCGGAATCTCTTGCAGGAAGCGCGATTCCGGATTGGAAACCGGCTGGCCCCACCCGGAGCGGACCACCGCTCGCGTCAGATACAGGCGCCGTCTTGCTCTGGTGATGCCGACGTAGGCGAGCCTGCGCTCCTCGGCCAGCTCGGTCGGATCGCCGAGCGCCCGCATGTGCGGGAACTGTCCGTCCTCCCAACCGGTCACGAACACCACGGGGAACTCCAAGCCTTTGGCCGTATGCAACGTCATCATCGTGACGACGCCGGAGCCCTCGTCCGGAATCTGGTCGGTGTCGGCCACCAGCGACACCCGCTCCAGGAACGCGGCGAGCGAACCCGGGTCCGGCTCGCCTTCGCCCGCTTCGGGCACCAGGCCCTCCTGCCGGGCCGCCTCCGCGTTGTTGTGCGCCTCGGAACTGAATTCCCGTGCGACGCTGACCAATTCGTTGAGGTTGTCGAGTCGCGCGCCGTCTTGTGGATCGTCGGACGCCTCGAGTTCGGCGCGATACCCGGTGCGCTCGAGCACCGCCTCGACGACATTGCCCACATCGGGAAAGTCGGACTCCGCGCGTTCGCCTGCCGCACGGATCTCGTCGAGCAGGTCGAGGAAACCCGCGATGGCCCGCTGCGAGCGGGTGTTCAGCAGCGCCACCTTCCCGTCCGCGGCGTCGCGCAAGGCGGCGGCGAAACCGATCCCACGCTGTTCGGCGTGCACCGCCACACACGCCTCGGCTCGGTCGCCGATGCCGCGGCGGGGCGTGTTGAGGATGCGGCGCACGCTCACCGCGTCCTCCGGGTTCTCCAGCACGCGCAGGTAGGCGACGATGTCGCGCACCTCTTTGCGCTCGTAGAAGCGGACACCGCCGACCACCTTGTAAGGCAGCCCCATTCGGATGAAGATCTCTTCCAGCGCGCGCGAGTTGTTGTTGGTCCGGTAGAACACCGCGACGTCGCCGTAGTTGGCTTCGCCCTGGTCGACCAGCCGGTCGATCTCGCGCGCCACGAACGACGCCTCATCGTGCTCGTTGTCGGCGACGTAGCCGGTGATCAGATCGCCCTCGCCGGAATCGGTCCACAGCTTCTTCTCGCGCCGGTTCTCGTTGCGGGAGATCACCGCGTTGGCGGCGGAGAGGATGTGCTGCGTGGAGCGGTAGTTCTGCTCCAAGAGGATGGTTTCGGCATCGGGGAAATCGCGTTCGAACTCCTCGATATTGCGGATGGTCGCGCCACGGAAGGCGTAGATGGACTGGTCGGCGTCGCCCACCACGCACAGTTCGCTCGGCGGGACACGGTCGGGCGGCCGGTCTTCTCCGTCGTCCTCATGGTGGCCGACCAGCTCACGCACCAGGACGTACTGCGCGTGGTTGGTGTCCTGGTACTCGTCCACCAGGACGTGCCGGAAACGGCGGCGGTAGTACTCGGCGACCTGTGGGTGGTTCTGCAGCAGCCCCACGGTCTCACCGATCAGGTCGTCGAAGTCCAGCGCGTTCGCCGAACGCAGCCTGCGCTGGTATTCGGTGTAGACCCTGGCCACCAGGCCGGGCAACTCGGCATCGTCGGATTCGGCGTCCGCGGTGGCCCTGGCCGGATCGATGAGCTCGTTCTTCAGATTCGAGATCGCGGTTGCCAGCAGGCGCGCCGAGTACTTCTTGACGTCGATATCCAGATCGCGGCTGATCATGGTGAGCAGGCGCCGGGAATCGTCGGCGTCGTAGATCGAGAAATTCGAATTCAGGCCGGGCAGCAGCGCCGCCTGGGTACGCAGGATCCGGACGCAGCTGGAGTGGAATGTGGACACCCACATGGCGTTCGCCCGCGGGCCGACCAGCCCGCTCACCCGCTCCCGCATCTCCGCGGCAGCCTTGTTGGTGAAGGTGATCGCGAGCACCTGGCCGGGGGTCACGCCACGCGCGGCGAGCAGGTAGGCGATGCGCCGGGTGAGCACGGCCGTCTTGCCCGAACCCGCGCCCGCCACGATCAGCAGGGGCGAGCCGGTGTGCACGACCGCCGCGCACTGCTGCGGGTTCAATCCGTCGAGCAGCCGCTCGGCCTCCTCGGCACGGCGCTGCTCGCGCTCAACCCGTTGCTGTTCGCGCTCGGCGTCCGAGAGCGGCGGCTGCGGCACGGGGGCATGCTGCGGCCGCTCCGCGTCGTTCCTGCCGACCAGCGGTTTCGATGTCGGATCCGGGTGCACGACCCGACCCGTCTGCGTCTTGGGAGCCACCGTGATGTCCATCGCCCATCCACGCTACCGGCGGGCACCGACAGACCTGAAGCCCCTGGGGCTTCGGTTTCCGTTCGACACCGGCCCGCAAACGCGATGGCCCCCACTGCTGGGAAGCCGCGGCGAAACGACCTGGGCTTCTCGCGCGATTCACAAATGTAGTTGTTTTGCATACCTTCCAGCCCGTGGCAGACTGGCGGAATGCTCAGCGCTCCCCCGATACCGCCGCTTCGGTTACCTGCCGGATGCCGGGATCGCGGAGCCTATGCCTGAGCGCACCGTCTGGGGGGATAATGCAAGGCCCCACCAGGTCTGTTTCACGGTGAAAGAACCGATCGGTAACGAGCCGAGCGCACGGTCCGATCCACGTTCTGACACGAGGAGATGAATGATGAGCACCCCTGCCACGACGACCGGGTCCGATTCCGCGCTGCCGCAGACCGAGGCCGAGATCGACAAGCTCCGCAAGGAGATCGACCGTCTCGACGCCGAGATCCTCGCCGCGATCAAGCGCCGGACGGAGATCTCCCGGATCATCGGCCGGACGCGGATGGCGTCGGGCGGGCCGCGCCTGGTGCACAGTCGGGAAATGAAGGTGCTGGAGCGCTTCAGCGAACTCGGCCAGGAAGGCCACACCCTCGCCATGCTGCTGCTTCGTCTCGGCCGCGGTCGCCTCGGCCACTGACAACTACGCGGCGCGCTCGCAAGACCGTCGCACCATAAGGCCGCCCCGGGTGGGCACACCCCGGGGCGGTCGTTTCATGTCCGGATCCGGTGTGTCTGTCGGTGGTCTGGGATAGGCTTCGCCCGCATTGATCAGCCCGCGGGGCCTGGCGAAGGGGGAATCACGATGAATCTCGAACCACGAGTGACGGCCTTGGAAAGTCGCGTCACCGACATCGAGATCAACTACAGCGAGATCATGTACCAGACACATCGTGAGGTCATCCGAACTCAGATCACGCTGACCAGGCTGGCCGCGAAATCCGGCGTCGCGATCGCCTCGGACGCCGACGTCGACGCCGAACTCGAAAGCCGGCCGTAACTACGGGGTGGTCAGCCGATTCGGCTGACCACCCCAGCACAAGCCTCAGGTAAGGGCGATGTACTTGGTGGACAAATACTCCTCGATCCCCTCGGTGCCGCCCTCCCGGCCGAAGCCGGACGACTTGACGCCGCCGAAGGGGGCGGCGGGGTCGGAGATGACGCCGCGATTGACGCCCACCATGCCGGATTCGAGGCCTTCGGCGATCCGGAGCGCTCGATCGAGGTCGCGGGTGTAGACGTAGCTGACCAAACCGAATTCGGTGTCGTTGGCGGCGGCGAGTCCCTCCTCCTCGGTCTCGAAGCCGATGATCGGGGCCACCGGGCCGAACACTTCCTCACGGAGAATCCTGGCCTGCGGGGGGACGTCGGCGAGGATGGTGGCCGGGTAGAACCAGCCGGGGCCGCCGGGCGCTTTGCCGCCGATCAGTACCTGCGCGCCCGCCGCGACGGCATCGTCCACCAGTTCGCCGACCGTCTCGAGTTGATCCTCGTTGATCAGCGGACCGAGTGTTGTGTCGGGATCGGTGCCCGGCCCGAGCCGCACCTGGCCGGACATCGCCTCGACCAGTTTCGCGGTGAACTCCGCTCGGACGCCGTTCTGCACGTGGAAACGGTTGGCCGCGGTGCACGCCTCGCCGCCGTTGCGCAGCTTGGCCAGCATCGCGCCCTGCACGGCCGCGTCGACGTCGGCGTCGTCGAACACCACGAACGGCGCGTTCCCGCCGAGTTCCATGGAGGTGCGCAGCAACCGGTTCGCGGACTTCTCCACCAGCTTCCTGCCGACTTCGGTGGAGCCGGTGAAGGTCAGCTTGCGCAGCCGGGGATCGTCCAGCAGGGGCTGGGTCACGGCGCTGGAGCGGCTGGTGGTGAGCACCGACAGCACGCCGGCGGGCAGACCGGCCTCGCTGCACAACTGGGCCAGCAGCAGCATGGTCAGCGGCGTCGCGGAGGCGGGCTTGACGATCATCGTGCAGCCGGCCGCCAGCGCCGGGCCGATCTTGCGCGTGCCCATCGCCAGCGGAAAGTTCCACGGCGTGATGGCCAGGCAGGGACCGACCGGTTGCTTGTGCACCATGATCCGCCCGGTGCCGGACGGCGCGTGCAGATAACGCCCGTGCACCCGGACCGCCTCCTCGCTGAACCAGCGGAAGAATTCGGCGCCGTAGCGCACCTCGTTGCGGCTCTCCGGCAGCGCCTTGCCCATCTCCAGGGTCATCAGCAGCGCGAATTCCTCCGCACGGGCGGTGATCCGCTCGAACACCTTTCGCAGGATCTCGCCCCGCTCGCGCGCCGATGTGGCCGCCCATTCCTGCTGCACCGCGACGGCGGCGTCGAGGGCGCGCAGCGCGTCCTCCGGCGTCGCGTCCGCGACCTGCGTCAGCACCTCCCCGGTGGCCGGATTGTGCACCGGAAAAGTGCCTGCGCCGGTGGCGTCGACAGGTCCGCCGATCCACAGCCGAGTGGGTACGGAGTCGAGAAGTTCACGTTCGGACACCATGCAGCCAGCGTAAGCCCGCGCCGGGCCGGACCGAAGTGAACCAGCCGCATGGATCGGCACGCAGCGCGATCACCTCCGGTGGCGCTGGACAGACTCTCCGCGGACGTCCCGTGCGCACCGCCGTGCCTGCTTGTAGTCTCGGCGAACGTGAGCAGCGACATCACCGCGACCGCGGCATGGCGGAAACTGCACGATCACCACAGCGCCATCGCCGGACGACACCTCAGGGAGTTCTTCGCCGAGGACCCGGCCCGGGGCAGCGAGCTGACCGTCCAGGTGGGAGACCTGCACATCGACTACAGCAAGCACCGCGTGACCAGGGAAACCCTGCATCTGCTTGTGGAATTGGCGCGGGAAGCGGGCGTGCCGGAGCGCCGGGACGCGATGTATCGCGGCGAGCACATCAACACCTCCGAGGACCGCGCGGTCGGCCACATCGCGCTGCGGCTGCCGGAGGGCGAGAGCCGGATCATCGACGGCGCCGACGCGGGCGCCGAGGTGCACGAGGTGCTGCGCCGGATGGGCGAGTTCACCGACTCCCTGCGCTCCGGCGCCTGGCGCGGCGCGACCGGCGAGCGCATCAAGACCGTGGTGAACATCGGCATCGGCGGGTCGGATCTGGGTCCGGTGATGGTGCATCAGGCGCTGCGCCACTACGCCGACGCGGGCATCGGCGCGCGGTTCGTCTCCAACGTCGATCCGGCGGATCTGCTCGCGAAGCTCGACGGGCTGGATCCGGCCACCACACTGTTCATCGTCGCGTCCAAGACGTTCTCCACCCTGGAGACGCTGACCAACGCGACGGCGGCCCGGCGCTGGCTGGTTGCCGCGCTCGGCGAGGACGCCGTCGCCAAGCATTTCGTCGCGGTCTCGACCAACGCCGAGCGGGTGGCGCGTTTCGGCATCGACACCGCCAACATGTTCGGTTTCTGGGACTGGGTAGGCGGCCGCTACTCGGTGGACTCGGCGATCGGGCTCTCGGTGATGGCGACCGTCGGCAAGGAGCGCTTCGCGGAATTCCTCGCCGGAATGCACACTGTGGACCGGCATTTCGCCACAGCGCCACTGGAGGAGAACGCGCCCGTGCTGCTCGGCCTGCTCGGCGTCTGGTACTCGAACTTCTTCGGCGCGCAGTCGCATGCCGTGCTGCCGTATTCGAATGATCTGGCCCGATTCCCCGCCTACCTGCAACAGCTGACGATGGAGTCCAACGGCAAGTCGGTGCACGCCGACGGCACCCCGGTCACCACCTCCACGGGCGAGATCTTCTGGGGCGAACCGGGCACCAACGGCCAGCACGCCTTCTACCAGCTGCTGCATCAGGGCACGCGGCTCATCCCGGCCGACTTCATCGGTTTCGCGCGGCCCACCGCCGACCTGGCGACGATCGACGGCACCGGCAGCATGCACGACGTGCTGATGAGCAATCTGTTCGCGCAGACCAAGGTGCTCGCCTTCGGCAAGACCGCCGAGGAGATCGCCGCCGAGGGGACCGACCCGAGGCTGGTTCCGCACAAGGTGATGCCGGGCAATCGTCCGTCCACCGCCATTCTGGCCCCGCAACTCACCCCGTCGGTCGCCGGGCAGCTGATCGCCCTCTACGAGCACCAAGTCTTCGTGGAAGGCGCCATCTGGGGCATCGATAGCTTCGACCAGTGGGGCGTCGAACTCGGCAAGCAGCAGGCGCTCGCGCTGGCCCCGCTGCTCACCGCAGCGGAAGACCCCGAACCACAGGATGATTCCTCTACGGACGCGCTGATCCGCTGGTACCGCGCGAACCGCTGACTGCGCCACACTACCGCCGCTCCAACTGCCTGGCCGGTCCGCCGACCGGATCTCGCGCACGACTAGCGAAGACGTTGACGTACCTGGGCGGCCAGCACGGCCACGTGGTCGCGCAGCGCCTCGGCGAACGCCTGCCGGAGTGCGGAGGTGCCACGATCACGGCGGTGGGCGAGAAAAGTCCGGCGGACCGCGGACGGATGGTCGATGCGGAGGAGCGCGATGGTCGGTGGCACTACGGGAACGGCGATGCCGGGGATCACGGTGACACCGAGCCCCGCGGCGACGAGGCCGAGTTTGGCGAACCAGTCGCGGGCGACGAACGCGATATCCGGTTCCCATCCCGGCTCGCTCCATGCGCCGAGCAGCGTGGAGCCGGGCTCTTGGCTTCCGGCGATCCATCGTTCCTCGCGCAGCATCGCGGGAGTGGCGCTGGTGGCGCCCGCGAGGGGGTGTGTGGGCGCGAGCGTCACGAGCAGCGGATCGTCGAGTAGAGGTTCGATCTCCACTCCCGGAGGCGGAGCCTCTGGCGCGGTCACTACCGCCAGGTCGAGTCGTTCCCGGGCGACGTCGGTGAGCAATCGGGGACTGAGCCCCTCCCGCAGCGATATTCGCGCACGCTGGTCGCCGACCAGGGTGGCGATCGCCTGCGGCACGAGCCCGGCCATCGCGGTCGAGAACGCGCCGACCCGTAACCGGCCCGGCGGGCGGGCCTGCAGGTGGCGGATATTGTGCCGGGCGTTCTCCAGCTCGCCCAGCACTATCTCGGCGTGCCGCACCACGATGCGCCCCGCGTCGGTGGGTTGGACGCCGCGGGCGTGCCGCTCGAACAGCGCGCGCCCGGCCGCCCGCTCCATCAGTGCGATCTGCCTCGACACCGCGGACTGCGTGTAACCGAGGTTCTCCGCGGCCGTGGAGAACGACCCGCAGATGGCCGCCTCCCGTACTACGCGCAGGCCGACGACAGTGAACTCACTCATACGGATTACTCATACCAAGCATGTCGGACTCTCGCTTGTCGCATGAATATATGGCCCATAGCGTCGGCGGCATGAGTGAGCGAACAATCGACACGACCCCGATCGAGAACAAGAAGCTGCTCGAGGACATCTTCCAGCAGATGGCCCTCGGCAATACTCGCGCGCTGAGCGACGCCATGGCCGACGACTTCCGCTGGGTGTTTCCCGGCGAGTGGTCCTGGAGCGGCACGTGGGAACCGAAAAGCGCGGTGTTGCACCAACTCCTGCGTCCGCTGATGGCCCAGTTCAGCGAGTACCGCAGTGCCGCTGACGTGATCGTCGCCGAGGGTGACCGCGTCGTGGTGCAGGCCCGCGCGCACGCCGTGACCACCCGCGGCGAAACCTACGACCAGATCTACTGCTTCATCTTCCGTGTCGCCGAAGGAAAGCTGCGCGAAGTGGTCGAGCACTGTGACACGGCGTTGGTCGAACGCGTGCTGATGCCACTCGCATGAGTTGTGCAGCGCTGCTCGAGTCTCCGGACCAGCAAGGTCCACCGATCAGCAGCAGGTCCCGCAGCGGGGAAGCGGCGCGTCAGACGAACGCGCGCTCGACGATGGCGCCGGTGTCCACTCCGGTGGGCAGCGTGCCGAACGCGATGCCCCAGTCGTCACCCAGCCGGGTGGCGCAGAAGGCGTCGGCGACCGCGGGGTGGCCGTGCCGGACCAGTTGCGCCCCTTGCAGCACCAGTGCCATCAGCTCCACCACGCGGCGCGCGCGGTATTCGATCTCGTTGAGATCCGAGAGCTCCTTGCCGACGCGGGCGATCGCGTCGTCCAGCCGGGGGTTCTCGCCCTTTGCCAGCGACACTTCGTTGAAGTAAGCCTCTACGGTCTCCGGCTGACGGCCCATGGCCCGCAGCGCATCCAGCGCGGCGACGTTGCCCGAGCCTTCCCAGATGGACATCAGCGGCGCCTCGCGATACAGCCGCGGCATGCCGGATTCCTCGGCATATCCATTGCCGCCCAGGCATTCCAGCGCCTCGGCTGCGTGCGAGGGCGCCCGCTTGCAGACCCAGTACTTGGTGACCGCCAACGCGATGCGCCGCAGCGCCGCCTCGGCCGGGTCCTGCGTGGCCCGGTCGGTGGCCCCGGCCAATCGCATCATCACCGTTGTCGCGGCGTCGGACTCGATCACCAGGTCGGCCAGCACGTTGCGCATGGCGGGCTGGTCGATCAGCTTGGCGCCGAAGGCTTCCCGGTGCCGCGCGTGATGCACCGCGTAGACCGTGCCCGCGCGCATGCCGGTGGCCGAGCCGATGACGCAGTCGAGCCTGGTCATGTTCACCATCTCGATGATGGTCTTGACGCCGGCACCCTCCTGGCCGACCAGCCAGCCGGTGGCGTTCTCGTACTCGATCTCGGAGGAGGCGTTGGACTTGTTGCCCAGCTTGTCCTTGAGCCGCTGGATGCGGATGGGGTTGCGGGTGCCGTCCGGCAGCACCCGGGGCAGCAGGAAGCAGGACAGGCCTGCGGGCGCCTGCGCCAGCGTGAGGAACATGTCGGACATGGGCGCGGAGGTGAACCACTTGTGCCCGACGATCCGGTACGAGCCGTCCGGCTGCGGTGTCGCGGTGGTGGTGTTGGCGCGGACGTCGGAGCCGCCCTGCTTCTCGGTCATCGACATGCCCGCGATGAGTCCGGCCTTGGCGGACGGCTCACGCAGGCCGAACTCGTAGACGCGGGAGCCGAGCAGCGGTTCGTATTTCGCCGCCAGCTCCCGGTTGTGCCGCAGTGCGGGCACCACCGCGTAGGTCATCGAGATCGGGCACATGTGGCCCGCGTCGGCCATACCCCAGGTGTAGAACTTCGCCGCCCGCGCCACGTGTGCGCCCGGCCGGTCGTCCAGCCAGGGCGCGCCGTGCAGGCCGTGCGCGACGGCGACGCGCATCAGGTCGTGCCAGTGCGGATGGAACTCGACCTCGTCGATGCGGTTGCCGTACCGGTCGTGGGTGCGCAGCACCGGCGGGTACTCGTTGGCCAGTCTGCCCCACTCCTGCGCCTCGGCCCCGCCTGCGAGCGCGCCCAGTTCGCGCACCTCGGGTTCGGCCCAGCCCGCGCCTTCCCGGTGCAAGCCCTCGATCAGCGCCGGGTTGCGCGCGACGTCGAACGGCACGATGTCGGGCACCTGGTTGAAGACTTCATGCGTCTGCATCTGACACTCCTGATTCCAGCCGAGCGCCTACGGCGCCCGGGTTATCGCGCACGCCCAGCGCGCGTATCGCGAAAGCGATGAGTTCGGGGACGACGAATTCCCCGTGCGGCGCGTCGGCGAGCGGGCCGACGAGCACCTCGCCGATCGCGCCGACCAAGGCCGCCGCGCTGATTCTCGGGTCCTGCGGCGGGAGTTCTCCCCGCGAAACACCCTCGGCCACCGCTGATTCGAATGTCTCGGCGAAGGCGCGCCGGAAGTGCAGGCGTTCGCTGTCGACGTTGGCGTCGACCGGCTCGGCGAGCAGCACGTAGGCCAGGTTCGGGTTCTTCAGCGCACGACCGGCGAAGGTCTCCACCGCCGCGGTCACCCGTTCGAGCGCGGTTCCGTGCGCACCGGCGGCGGCCACCGCGGCGACCTCGCGGGCGACCACCGTGCGGAAGACCGCGCGCACCAGGGCGGCCTTGCCGTCGAAGTTCTTGTAGACGGTGCCGGTGGCCACGCCTGCCTCGGCCGCGACCGCGGCCATGGACAGCGCGGCATATCCGCCGCGAGACAGCACCTTGGTCGCGGCTTGCACGATCAGCCCCGCCTGCGCGTCCAGGCGGGCCTGCACGGCGGGGGTTCTGCGGTAGGCCACACAAGAAGTGAAGCACGAATTCATTTCTTCACACAAGGGCGCTTTTACGGCGTATGGTCGACCTCGTGACGGTACTGATCGAACGCAATGGACCGGTGACAACCGTGATCCTGCACCGCCCCGAGGCACGCAACGCGGTCGACGGGCCGACCGCCGCTGCGCTGGCCGACGCGTTCCGCGAGTTCGACGCCGACCCCGACGCGTCGGTCGCCGTGCTGTGGGGCGACGGCGGCACGTTCTGTGCGGGCGCCGATCTGAAGGCACTCGGCACCGAGCGCTCCAACCAGGCCACCGAGGACGGCGACGGCCCGATGGGGCCGACGCGCATGCGACTGTCCAAGCCGGTGATCGCCGCCGTTTCCGGCTATGCGGTGGCAGGCGGGCTGGAACTGGCGCTGTGGTGCGACCTGCGGGTCGCCGAGCAGGACAGCACGTTCGGCGTGTTCTGCCGCCGCTGGGGCGTCCCGCTCATCGACGGCGGCACCATCCGGCTGCCGCGCATCGTCGGCACCGGCCGGGCCACGGACCTGATACTCACCGGGCGAGCGGTCGGTGCCGAGGAGGCGCTGCAGATAGGTCTGGTGAACCGGGTGGTGCCCACCGGCGAAGCACGCCGGGCAGCGGAGGAGCTCGCCGAGGAACTGGCCGCGCTGCCGCAGACGTGTCTGCGCTCGGACCGGATGTCGCTGCTCGAGCAGGACGGGATGAGCGAAGAGTCCGCGCTGCGCAACGAGTTCCGGCACGGCCTGACGGCACTGGCAGGCGGCGCCCTGGAGGGCGCGCAGCGCTTCGCGGCGGGCGCGGGCAGGCACGGCGGTCGCGCCTGACTCCGATGACCCGGCTGAGTGTCGTCGACGAGATCTTTCTGCGCACCCACCGCGGGCTGGGCACGCCGATCGCGCTGCAAGGCCTGTGGCGGACAGCCGACCGGGTGGACCACTCACTGCTGGCGCGAGTGCACAACGCGCTGCGTGCGGGTCCCTTGGGACGCAGGGTGACTCGGCCGCGTGTGCCAGGTGCTCGCCGATCCTGGCAACCGAATGTCCGCGCGTATCCGATCGCTCGCGCCGCAGGCATCCTTCCCGTCGCGGAACTGCTCGACTGGGCCGACGCGCAGGGCTACGGTCTCGATCCGGAATGCGGTCCCGGATGGCGACTTGCGACCGCCGCGCTGGACGACGGTGGTTCCGTCGTCTCGCTCACGTGCTCCCACGCGTTGGCCGACGGACGCGCGCTGGCGCTGGCCGTGGACGACGCGCTGGGCGGCGAGCACGCACCGAGGTTGAATGCCGCTGCGCGGGAATCGGATTGGCACGACGCCTGGCACCAATGGTCGACTGTCCTGCGCGGCACTGCCGCGGCGTTGCGGCACGGCATGCCGCGACAGCCATCCGCCCCGCTCCGGGATGAGAGGCCGCGCACCGCCTCCGGAACGATGACCCACAGCGCGATCCTGCAATGTCCCGCTTCGGAATGGGATCGCGCCGCCACACGACAGGGCGGCACAGCCAACAGCCTGTTCATCCACCTCGTCGCGACCATGCTGTGGAACAGCGGGTTTCCCGCCGAGACGATCGAAGCCAGTCTTCCGGTCGACACCCGCGCCGAGCCACGCGTGGACAACGACCTCGCCATGACCCAGATCGCGATCGGTCGAGCCGACACCTCCGCGACCATCCGCGCACTGGCCCGTTCGGCATACGAACACCGCATGTCCGCGCCGGGCGGCATGCCCGAAGAACTGCTCCAGGTCATCCCGGACCGCTGGGCCTACACCCTGTCCAAGGGTGCAGGCGAGCGAGACATCCTGTGCTCCAACATCGGAACGCTGCCCACCTCCCTGCGCGCGCTCGGTCCGCATCGCTGCACGGGCGTTGCCGCACGCGCCATCCACCCTGGCTTGACCGCCGCGCGACTACCGCGAACGCGGCTCTCCGGCTACCTGTGCCGCGTCGGCGACGACTACGTGCTGAGTCTGGTGAGCCTGGACCCGGATCGCATCGAATCCGCGGCGGCGCTACGCGAGCTGGCCGTGCGCACGGCCGCGGCCTCGGCCGGGCTGCGGGCGCGCGCGTGGTGAGACTCGCCTCCGGAACACTCGCCGGGTCAGCACACGACTTGCTATGGTGCACACTCCTGCCCGCGATGCCGCCACGCACCGAACGCCGGTTGCGTCGATCGACTCGCCGCGCCGGGCCCAATTCCGGCCCCTGAGCTGCGCCTCCAGGTAAGGTTTCGGCCGCACACGCCGAGCAGAAGTCTGCGGCGATCTTGGTGTGCGACTGCTGTTTGCCTCCGAAGTTCGATTCCGACAGCTACTCGACTGGAGCATGATGAACCGCAAGCATTCGCGTACTCTGGCCGCGATCACCGCGGTGATGCTGACCGCCATCGGTGCTGTTACCGCGGCCGACGCGGAACCCGGGGAGGTCAGGTCCGGCGGGCTACATGTCGTCGCGTCGGTGGATAGCAATCAGGTCCTGCCCACCGGCGTCGGTCTGGCAATGGGAGTTCCGTTCGCGCACGCGGTCAAGGTTTCCGGAAATTTCTCGGCCGTCTTCGACGGCACTTCGGCGCTGCGTAGCGGGGGGATCGTCGCCGGATATCTGGTCGGCTGCGCGGTGGACATTTCCGATGGCATCTCGGTGTCCATCGCCGCGGCAGGCGGAGGCGAAGTCGCCATCTCGCCCGCAGCCGCTCTCACCATCGACAATCAGGGCGTGATCGCACTTACCGTTGCCAACGAGCTCACCTTCGCGGGCAACGGGGAACTCGGTGGTGAGCTCACAGTGAATCTGTTGCCAGGGGGTGTGACCGCGACTGTGGTCGCCGAGGCAGAGCTCGACGAGGACTCGGAGTCTCCCTTCACATTCGCGCACAGCAATACCGCGCTGAATGTCAACGGATGCCTCTCTCCGGTATCGGCGATGCCATTCATCACCGTCCGCGCGGACGCCAGGAACGGCGTCGCGCAAACGACGGGGTATGGCGACCCATTCGTGTTCTGAATCATCCCTTACTCGGTATTCGCCTGTGGCCATGAGGTTTCCCATCCGACCTCATGGCCACAAGCGAATACGAAGAGTCGAACGGCGTCGCCAGCGGTATCAGGGCGGTGCGCATTTCGCGGATTCGGGGCGGCAGGCCGGTCAGTGGATCAGGACCGAGCTCGATTCGCGCCGCCGGAGGACATCGTCGGGGACGGCGATGCCCGGGGACAGATCCTCCGACTCGATCGGCGCATCCCACACCTGGCGTAGCGGAAGCACACCGGCCCACACACCGCCCGCCTCGATATCCGCCGCGTCATCGATCGGGCCGCCCGCGCGGACCTTCACCGACGCTTCGGTGAGGTCGAGGGCCAGCACTTTCGTCGCGGCGAGTTCCTTCTTGTTCGGCGGGCGCACGCGCGACCACGCGCCGGGCGCGGCGTGTTCGACGATGACGCGCAGTCCGTGCAGGCATTCGTCGTGGCCGGTCACCTCGACGGCGCGACCGAGTACGACGGCGGAGCGGTAGTTCATCGAGAAGTGCATGGCCGACCGCGCGTAGACCACGCCGTCGACCAAGGTCACCGCCACCGAGATGTCGTGGGCTATCGCCGCGCGCAGGCTCGCGGCGCCGGTCGAGCCGTGCACGTAGAGCGTGTCGCCATCGCGTCCGTAGATGGTCGGCAGCACGACCGGCGTGCCGCCGAGCAGCACACCCAAGTGGCAGACCAGCCCGGCGTCGAGCACGGCATCCAGATCGGCGCGATCGCTTCGTGCGCGGTCCTTCAGCCGGGTCGGGGTGCTGCGTGGTGTCGGAGAGAGCGGAGTCCGTGCTGATTCGGTCATATACCCACGATCGGGCCAGGAATGGCATTATCAAAGTGCCAATTCAGCAGAATGTCGGCAGTCCATTTCGAGGAGGAACCGTGCTGGACGACCTTCCACTCGAGCTGGATCGCGATCTGCCGGAACCGCTGTCGGTGCAGATCGCCGACCAGCTACGGCATGCAGCGACCAACGGACCATTACGTGGCGGCGACCGGCTGCCGTCCACCCGCGCGCTGGCCGATCGGCTCCGCGTCAGCCGCACTGTGGTGGCCGCCGCCTACGATCAACTGCACGCGGAAGGCTGGATCAGCGGCAAGCGTGGTTCCGGCACGTATCTGACCACCGCTCCGGCTGCGGCGCCCGCACCCGCTGCCGCGTCCCACCGCACGGACGTCGCATCGGACCTGATCGACCTCGCCCCCGGCGCTCCGTGTATCGAGGCCATCGATCCGGCCGCGTGGCGCCGCGCCTGGCGGGCCGCCGCCGACCACCCACCGCTGGTACGCAAAGACCGCGCGGGTGAACCGGAATTCCGCACGGCGGTCACCGAGCACCTGCTGCGTCACCGTGGGCTCGACGCGGGCAGCTGCACCACACTGCTGGCGACCGCCGGAACCAGTTCAGCCGTCGGCGAATTGGCGGCGGCCCTGCTGCGCCCCGGCGATGCCGTCGCCATGGAAGACCCGGGTTATCAGCGGGCCGCGGGCGCGTTCGCGGCGGCAGGGGTCGATGTGCTGCCCGTTCCGGTGGACGCGCAGGGCCTGTGCGTCGATCTGTTGCCACCGGGGATCAAGGCGGTGTATTGCACTCCGGCACACCAGTTTCCGCTCGGCGCGCGAATGCCCGCGGCCCGCAGGGTCGAGCTGATCGAGCACGCACGACGGACCGGAATCGTCGTCATCGAGGACGACTACGACGGTGAACTGCGGTACGACACCGCTCCGCTGCCCTTGCTCGCCACCATGGCTCCCGATGTGGTCGTGCACTTGGGCACGACGAGCAAGATCCTGTCCCCCGGCTTCGGCGTCGGCTGGCTGCTGGCCGCACCGGAGATCGCCGAGGCCGTGCTCGACCACCGGGAGCACACCGGCACCAGCCCGAGCCCGGCGGGTCAGCAGGTGCTGGCGGCCTTGGCCGCGCACGGCGATCTGGCCAGGCACCTGCGCAGGTTGCGCCGCGCCGTGCCGCCGCGGCGCGCGCTGGTGGTGACCGAGCTGCGCAGGCGCGGGCTCGATGTGATCGGCGACGACGCCGGTTCGCATGTCGTCGTTCCGGTGGACTCGGCCGACGCCGAAGAGCGCGTTATCGCGACCGGGCAGCGTCACGGCGTCGCGCTCGACGGGCTGGCCAGGCATCATCTCGGCTCCCGCCGCGATCACTTCGGCGTCGCCCTCGGCTACACCGCGCTGTCCTGGCCGGATCTGGTGACCGCCGTCCCGATCGCCGCCGAGTGCCTGGCCCGGCCCGTAGCATTGTCCGCATGAGCGAACAGGACATCTTGGCGCGCATCAAGAAGCTGGTCGATCAGGAGCATGAGCTGCGCTCGCAGGCCACCCGGGGCGAGCTGGACCCGAAGACCGAACGCCAGCGTTTGGCCGAACTCGAAGTGATGCTGGATCAGGCGTGGGACCTGCTGCGGCACCGCAGGGCGCGGATCGGCCTCGGCGAGTCCGCGGATGCCGTCCAGCCCAATTCCGTCTCGCAGGTCGAGGGTTACCTGCAGTAGCCATGGCCATGTCCAGCACAGCGACGGAATACGACGTCATTGTGATCGGTGGCGGTCCGGCGGGCGAGAACGCCGCCGCCTATGCCATCGCGGGCAGTGACCGCACGGCCGCCATCGTGGAACGCGAACTCGTCGGCGGCGAATGTTCCTATTGGGCCTGCGTCCCGAGCAAGGCCCTGCTGCGGCCGGGCCATGTGCTGGCGGCCGCGCGGGCGATGCCCGGTGTCGCGGCGAACGGCCCGGACGTCGAGGCGATCCTGCGACGACGTGACGCGTTCGTGCACGACCACGACGACTCCGCGCAGGTCGATTGGGCGAAGGACAATCGGATCGACGTCGTGCGCGGCACCGGGAGCCTGGCCGGGGAGCGCTTGGTCGACGTCGACGGACGGCGGCTGCGTGCCAGGCACGCCGTGGTGCTGGCTACCGGCACCATCGCCAATGTCCCCGACGTGCCCGGCCTGCGCGCCGCGCTGCCCTGGACCTCCCGCGACGTCACCAATCTGCACGAAGTCCCGCACCGGGTCGCCGTCATCGGCGGTGGCGTGGTGGCCTGCGAGGCGGCCACCTGGCTGGCCGCGCTCGGCGCCGAGGTCACCGTGCTGGTGCGCGGCTCGGCGTTGCTGGCC
>NZ_BDBA01000233.1 GCF_001612745.1 Nocardia amamiensis NBRC 102102
ATGGATGGCTCCCTTCCTCGTGCGGTCGGCTACCCCGCCGATTCGCACCAAACCAGGTTTTCGACTTACAATCGAAAACGTGCCCCATAGTAGCACCATCCACGAATCGCTCACCGCGGTGTTCCAGGTTCGCCGCTTCCCCGGCGATATCACCGCAGGTAGAAGCTCCGCGGACCCCGCGGAGGGCATGCTGCGACGCTGCCCGCCCGATCAGCGGACGGAACTGGCGGTGTTGCTGTGGGAACGCGCGCTCGACCCACAGAAGGGCACCTGGTCGCTGCCCGGCGGACGGCTCGGTGACGACGAGGACCTCGACACCTCCGCGCGCCGCCAGCTCGCCGAGAAGGTCGACGTGCGCGAGCTGACCCACCTCGAACAGCTCTCGGTGTTCAGCGCCCCCGACCGGGTGCCCAGCCCGCGCCGCATCGCCTCGGCCTACCTCGGCCTCGTACCGCTCACCGCCGACCCGCGGCTGCCGTCGGACACCGCCTGGCACCCGGTCTCCGCGCTACCGGACATGTCCTTCGACCACCGCACAGTGGTCGACCACGCCCGCACCCGGCTGGCCGCCAAGCTGTCGTACACCAACATCGCCTTCGCGCTGGCTCCCGACCGGTTCACGATGTCTACCTTGCGCGAAATCTATTGCGCCGCATTGGGGTACGACGTGGACACCACGAACCTCCAGCGGGTCCTCTCCCGGCGCAAGGTGATCACCCCCACCGGCGCCACCGCCGCGCCCGGCCGTGCAGGAGGCCGCCCCGCCGCCGTCTACCGCTTCACCGACTCCGGTCTACGCGTCACCGACGAATTCGCGGCGCTGCGCCCGCCGTCCTGAGCACGGCTCTCGCGCCGTAGTCTGCCGCTGCACCGACCCTGCGCAGGTTCAACTCGTCGTCCGGAGCTGCGTGAAAGCCGGTGTCGCACGGATCATCCCTCCTCGATCCCGCCCGGCACGCGGCGGGCCGGCTGATCGCGCGGGCGAGACCGTGGGCAAGTCCGGCGGCGAAGCTCTGGGGCCTTATCCGACTACCATGAGCGGCATGCCCACGCCGCGAGTAGATCGGCCGGAGCTGCCGGAGTACATGACTTGGGAGGAGCTCGAGCGCCTCCCGGAGGACATCGCGTCCCAGATCGAGCTATGGGACGGTCGGGTCGTGTGGGTCCGCCGCGGCCCCGCCGAGCACCAGGACTACACGAACTTGCTCTGGAGCGCCCTTCGGCGACAGGCGCGCGACACTATGTCCAGGCACCCCGAGCAGTGTTTCCGAGTCTCTACAGAAACGAATGTCTTCCTGGGATCCAGCGGTAAATCCGACTTCGTGACCCCCGATTTCCTCGTCTACCGCTGCCTCGCAGCCGAGTACCAGGACATCAGAGCGGGTGATGTTCTGCTCGCGGGCGAAGTGCTGTCGCCGTCGAACACACCGCGCGACATCGAAGCCAAGAAGGCCCGCTACGCGGACGGCGGTATCCCCTGGTACTGGGAGGTCAGGCTCGCACGCGACCCGCGCGGAATCGAGATCGTCCGCGCCTACGCATTGCAGACCGGGCTCGTCGAACTCCCGGCCGGGGTCCGGCCGCTGCACCCGACCAACTACATCCTGGCCGACGAGTGGACCCCCGCCACTACCGACGGCATCCACATCGACTTCCCGTTCCCCATCCACATCCCCTGGTCCGACCTCGACTACTGACAGCTCATGATCAACGGCACATGGCCGCGGCATTTCGCGAGAAGCGCCCTCGATCGTGTGCCGTTGATCATGAATCGTGTCGCTGGAGCGGCTCTGAATGCGGCAATGCGTCAGTGCCGTGGGTGCGACGCGGGCAGCGAATGTCCGTCGGCGGCAGGCTCGTAGCCGCGATAGGGCAACTCTGCCCCATGCGCAGCGTCACCATAGGGCGTGAAAGCGCCTGCGGTATCGAAGGATTCGCCCTTGCGCGTGCCGCGGCCGGTACCGAGATCTTCCGCCGTGGCCAGGGCGGCGAGGAACAGCAGGACGAACGACGCGAACAGCGGCTGCGCGATCAGCGCGAGCGCGCTGCCCACCTCGATGGGCAGCGCGACGATCTGGCCGACCGGCGGATCCTGCGGGCGCGGATGCAGCCATTCGGCGACCTGTTCGCCGACTCCCGCCATCGCCACGGCGCCCACGCCTGAGCCGGTCAGCAAACCGATCTGCAGCAGCGGTCCGCGCGCCGAACGCCAGCGCCACGCGGCCACGGCCGACAACAAACCGAACACCGCCCCCAAGAGCACGAACATCGCCAACGCGTCGAACTGGTGCGCGCTTTCGCCGGTCAGCGCGACACCGCGACCCGGCTCCACCACGAGCAACCGCTCGGTGGGCGCAAGCAGTCCCCATCCGGCGCCGACGATCGCACTCGCCACCACCACCGCTACGGCGACCACCGCCGCGGCGCGCATCTCGCGCCGCATCCCGCCCGGCGGGGGCGCCGTCACCGGCACCACTATCGGCGTTCCAGATCGGCGGAGTCGAGCACGCCGTGCCGCGAGCATCTCGCCCACCAGCCGTCCGGGCTGACCTGCACGATCATGCGGCGACCGCACTGCTCGCAGAAGCGCGGCGGCTCCAGGCCCAGCGCGGCGGCCGCCGGGATCGCGTCATCGAGCCCCGGCACGATCCGCTTGCCGGTGAACGGGTTGTAGCGCTCGTCCATGTCCATGACAGTACCCATGGTCGTGGCCTCTTTCCTCGCAACCGAGCCGGGGTCAGAGCGTTTCGTTGAGCGCCTTGATCGGCATCTTCAGCTCGCCGAGCAGGTCCAGGTCCTGTTCGGCGGGGCGGCCGAGGGTGGTCAGGTAGTTGCCGACGATGACGGCGTTGATGCCGCCCAGAATGCCCTTCTTGGCGCCCAGATCGCCCAGCGTGATCTCCCGGCCGCCCGCGAAGCGCAGCATGGTGCGCGGCAGCGCGAGCCGGAATGCGGCGACGGCGCGCAGCGCGTCGGCGGCGGGCAGCACCTCGAGATCGCCGAACGGGGTGCCCGGCCGCGGGTTGAGGAAGTTCAGCGGCACTTCGTCGGGCTCGAGTTCGGCCAGGTTGGCGGCGAATTCGGCGCGCTGCTCCAGGGTTTCGCCCATGCCGAGGATGCCGCCGCAGCACACCTCCATGCCCGCTTCGCGCACCATGCGCAGGGTGTCCCAGCGCTCTTCCCAGGTGTGCGTGGTGACCACGTTCGGGAAGTAGGAGCGAGAGGTCTCCAGGTTGTGGTTGTAGCGGTGCACGCCCATCGCGGCCAGCTGGTCGACCTGCTCCTGGGTGAGCATGCCCAGCGAGCACGCGACCTGGATGTCGACCTCGTTGCGGATCGCCTCGACGCCCGCGGCGACCTGGGCCATCAGGCGCTCGTCCGGACCGCGTACGGCGGCGACGATGCAGAACTCGGTGGCGCCGGTCTTCGCGGTCTGCTTGGCGGCCTCGACCAGGCTGGGGATGTCCAGCCACGCGGCGCGCACCGGCGACTGGAACAGGCCCGACTGCGAGCAGAAGTGGCAGTCCTCGGGGCAGCCGCCGGTCTTCAGGCTGATGATGCCCTCGACCTCGACCTCCGGGCCGCACCACTTCATCCGCACCTCGTGGGCCAGCGCGAGCAGCTCCTCCAACTGGTCGTCACCCAGGCGCAGGACCTCCAGGGTCTGTTCCTGGTTCAGCCCCTCGCCACGCTCCAGCACCTGCTCGCGGGCGATCGACAAGATATCGGTGTCTACCGGTGCCTGGGTCACTGCGCGAATCCCTTCGTCCGGCCGAGGTTGGCCGTGCAACTTGAACGGTGTTCAGGCTAGGGTAGCGGTAGGAGTGAGTCAAAGCACGACGGGGAAGGACTTCCAGTGCAGCTGCACCGGGCGGACGTGGTCGACGGCGCCATCGCGATTCTGGACCGATACGGGCTCGCCGACCTCACCATGCGCAGGTTGGCCGGTTCCCTTCAGGTGCAACCGGGCGCGCTGTACTGGCACTTTCCCAATAAGCAAGCCTTGCTCGGCGCGGTCGCGGACAAGATCCTCGCTCCCATGGAGAACCCGATCGAGTCCGATGACTGGTCCGGCCAGATCACCGAATTGGCCCACCGCCTGCGCGACTGCCTGCTGGCCTATCGCGACGGCGCCGAATTGGTCTCGGCGACATACGCTTCCCGGCTCACCACGAGCAAAGGCCGGGAACGCTTGGTGAGCGCGGCGATTCGCGCGGGCATGCCGCGGCACGAGGCCGAGCTCGCGGCATTCACCCTGCTCTACTACGTCCTGGGCCAGACCGTCGACGAGCAGGCGAGAATGCAGATGGACTCGATGGGCGCCCTCCCCGAGGACGCCTCGCCGCTGGCGGAAACCCCCGACGCCACAGCGCGTTTCGACTTCGGCCTGCAACTGTTCGTCGCGGGCGTGCGCCACCTGCTCGGCACCCGCGCCCGCTGAGCGAATTCGGGCACCACCACATCGTCAGCCATACCTGCCGCTCCCGCGCCGACCGTCGCGACATCAGCGGGGCGGCGCCGCGACCGTCGTCCCCCGGACCTGCTGCTGATACCGCTGGATGAACGGCAATACTTGCTGTTCGATCACCGTGTTGTACTCCCGGGGACGCTGCATCGGATTGGCGTGCCCGGTGTTTCGCGCCAGCACCACCAGCAGCGTGCCGTCCACGCCGCCGGAACGCTCGATCAGCACTTCGTGGGAATATTCGACGTCGACCACGCGGTCCCGGCCCGGGTCGCGCGGACGAATGAAAACGACCGCGGGCCGCGGCTTCTCGGCCGCGGGCTGGGCCAGGGCGCGCAGATTGTCGGCCGCGCCACCCGCCACAATGGCGGTGAACTGCGACTCGATCAGTCCGTTGCTCGCGGCGTCGCGCGAGAGGATCTTCTCCCGCAGCACCTCCGTCAGCACCTCGCCCAGCTCGCCGAACCGGATGCCGGGCAGCCTTTCGCCGCGCTCGAGGTAGCGATCGCGGCGTGCGTAGGTCTCCACGGCCGTACGCAGCGTGCGACTCTCCCGGGCTCCGGGCAGCCATCCCATCCAGCGCAGCATGTCCTCGCCGCGCCCGCGGCTTTCCGGGCGGACCGCGTTCAGGTCCATCGGCGTGCAGTCCAGGATCACCCCGACGAGCCTGCGGTCGCTGTCCCGGTGGATGTGCTCGGCCACCTCCAGCGCGATCACCCCGCCCATGCTGTGCCCGACCAGCACCACGTTCTTCAAGCCGGACAGTTCCGCGGCGCGGACGATCAGGTCGGCGATCACCTTGGTGTCGATGCCTTGGTTGTCGTAGCGGATCGCCCACACCATGCCCATCCCGCGCAGCGCGGGCAGGGCGGCGGCGGTGTCAGTGGCGTCCAAACCGCCCAAACCGACCAGGTCCACCACCACGGTGTCCCAGTTCTCCGGGTCCATCGGCGGGGCGACCGGCAGCACTGCCGGGTCGGTGCGCGCCAACCGCGCCTGTTCGGGCACGACGTCGTACTTCCAGTACTGCGCGAACACCACGAGCCCGGTCAGCAGCAGTGCGGCCACCCGCAGCAACATCACCCTGGTGCGGCGCAACGTCTTCCACCCGTGCCCCAGGCCCGTGTCCCGCAGCCGAGTTCGGCGTCGCGCGTCGTCCCAGTCGGAGACGGTGGACGGGTGCCTCTCGTCCAACGGCGACATCCACCCCACTGTAGGCACGAGTGCCGGAGGCTGCCATTACGCCGAGGCCGGGCGCGCGTGTCGGGTTCCGCGCTTTTGCGCCTTTGCAGCTCAGCCGACGACTGACCAGGCGGTATCGAACCAGCCCGGAGCGGCAGCGGTGAACTGCTCGCGGTCCCATCGGCCCGCACCCTCGGGTATCGCGCCGACCAGGTCGACGCCGGTTACCCGGGGCAGGTCGGTTCGGTTGCACTCAGCAGCGAGATCCGGGGCGGCGGGCCAGGAGCCGATGACCATGCCTGCGCACCGCACGCCCGCCGACTGCAGTGCGCGGGTGGTCAGTTCGGTGTGGTTGAGTGTTCCGAGACCGGCGGCGGTGACCAGCAGGACGGGAGCGCCGAGTTTCTGGGCGAGGTCGAGCAGCGTGAAATCGCCCAGGCGAACCAGCAATCCGCCCGCGCCTTCGACGAGGACGAGGTCGGCGTCGGTGAGGGAGTCGACGGCGGCGGCGGTCTCGGCGAGGGTCAGCTCCGGCAGACCGGCCCGGCGGGCGGCGGTGTCGGGTGCCAGCGGGTCCGGGTAGCGGGCGAGTTCCAGCGTTCGGGTGATGCCGGACAGGCGCTGGATCTCCGCGAGGTCGCCGGGTTCGCCGACCGCGACACCGGTTTGGCCTGGTTTGCACACCGCCACCGAACGGCCGTCCGCCACAGCGGCGGCGGCCACGGCGGCCGTGACCACCGTCTTGCCGACGTCGGTGGAGGTTCCGGTGATCACCAGGATGGTCATACGGGCACCACTCCCCGCGCCTGCGCCAGCACCTCGCCGAGCACCGTCGCGATGGTGTCGAGCTCGGCGGCAGTGAGGTTCGCCCGTGCGGTCAGCCGCAAGCGCGACGTGCCCTCGGGAACGGACGGCGGACGGAAGCAGCCCACGTCCAGGCCGCGCGCCCGGCATGCCTGAGCCGCGTCGAAGGCCACCTGGGCAGGGCCGAGCACCACCGACACCACCGCTGACTCCGGGGCGGGCACACCGGCGATCCGGGCGATGTCCGCGGCGCGTTCGAGCACCCGCCCCGCCAGTTCCGGCTCGCAGCGCAACAGGCGCAACGCGGCCCGCGCGGCGCCGACGGCAGCGGGCGCGAGACCGGTATCGAAGATGAACGTGCGCGCGGCATCGATCAGGTGGGCGCGTACCCGTGCACTGGCCAGCACCACACCGCCTTGCGCGGCGAGAGATTTCGACAGCGTCGCGGTGATCACCAGATCCGGCGCCCCGGACAGTCCGGCTTCGTGCACCAGCCCGCGCCCGCCCGCGCCGCGCACGCCGAGGCCGTGCGCCTCGTCCACGACGAGCACCGCGCCGTTGGCCCTGGTCACCCGATGTAACTCGGTCAACGGCGCGAGGTCTCCGTCGGCGCTGAACACCGAATCGGTGAGCACCAGCGCGCGTTCCTCGGGGCGCTGCGCCAGCAGCCGGTCCACCGCGCTCACATCGCAGTGCGGCGCGATCTCGACCCGGGCCCGCGACAGGCGGCAGGCGTCCACCAGCGACGCGTGACTGCCCGCGTCGGAGACCACCAGCGAGCCGCGCCCGGCGAGCGCGGTGACCGCGCCGAGATTGGCGGCGTACCCGGAGGCGAACACGAGTCCGGCTTCGGCGCCGACGAATTCGGCCAGCTCGGTTTCCAGCAGCTCGTGCTCGGCGGTGGTGCCGGTGACCAGCCGCGATCCGGTCGACCCCGCGCCCCAGCGGTGCACCGCCTCGATCGCGCCGTCGATCACTTCCGGGTGGCGGACCAGCCCGAGATAGTCGTTGGAGGCGAGGTCGATCGAGGGCGTCCGCGGTGCGCGCGGCCGCAGCTCACGGCGCAGCCCCGCGGCCACCCGCGCGGCGGCGCGTTCGTCCAACCAGCTCAACGGATCGGTAGTCACAGCTCCGCAGCATACTTGAACACTGTTCAGGGCAGCCAGTCGTGGACCTGGCTGGTACCGTTGTTCCATCGTTGGTGGCGTCACCGGCCTGCGGTGACGAAGCTTCACCCCGGAGGAACGGCCGGATGCCGCGGTGGGCCATAGTCGTCGAGGAAATAACGGGCTCGGGCGATCACAAGCGCTGGTCACCCCGTGTTCTCGCGGAAGTGGTCGGCACGCGAGCACAGGCGCTGGCCAAGCTGGCCGGCGTGCTGCCCACCTACACCCCGGAGCATCCGAAGCTGCGTGGCCGCCGCGTCGTTCTGCGCGACGGCGACACCTACTTGCTCATGGTGCGCGGCTGGTCCGACGACTACCACTGCATCTTCCGGGTCTGGGAAGTGTTGTCCGACAGCGATCGTCCGGACATCGCCAACACCCGCCGCGGGGCGCGCGACGGATTTACGGACCGTTGAACCAGTTCGGCGTATCGAGCCGGAACACGTCTCGGCGATACGGTGACCCGTCCGGCGAACGTGCTGCCCCAGGTGCGCGCCGGCGAAGGTTTCACCGCCATCGTCACCGCGGCGGCGGGCGCGCGAGCGGGGACGCCGGACAGCGATGGCACGATCGTCCCGCCCTGGATCGTTTGACGAAGCGTCACCGATCGGACTGCGCGGCGACCGCCGCCCGCATCCCGGCGGTGATCGTCGCGACATCGTCCGGCGTGCTGATGAACGGCGGCATCGTGTACACCAGGTTGCGGAACGGACGAAGCCACACCCCGGCCTCGACCGCGGCGTGCGTCGCGGCGCGCATGTCCACCGGACGGTCCAGCTCGATCACACCGATCGCGCCGAGCACCCGCGCCTCGACCACACCCGGCAGGCCACGCACCGGGGCGAGCCCGGCCTCCAGCTCGGCCTCGATCCGCGCCACCTCACCGCGCCAGTCGCGCGAGCGCAGCACCTCGATCGACGCGACCGCGACCGCGCAGGCCAGCGGATTGCCCATGAAGGTCGGCCCGTGCATGAGACCGCCGTGCGCCGCGCTGATCGTCTCGGCGATCCGCGCGGTGCACAGCGCGGCGGCCAACGTGAGATAGCCGCCGGTCAGCGCCTTTCCGACGCACATCACGTCCGGGCTCACACCCGCTCGATCCGCTGCGAAAAGCGTTCCGGTGCGGCCGAATCCGGTCGCGATCTCGTCGAAGACGAGCAGCACGCCGTGTTCGTCGCACAGCCTGCGCAGGTCGGCCAGGTAGCCGGGGTGATGCCAGCGCATCCCGCCAGCACCTTGGACGATCGGCTCCACAATGACCGCCGCGAGCTCGTCGGCGTGGGCGCCGAGCATGCGCTCGAGCTCCGCGACGTACTCGGGCCGGTATTCGCGCGGTGGCGCGGGCGCGAAGAACTGATCCGCCAGGATGTCGGTCCACAGCGAGTGCATGCCGCCATCCGGGTCGCACACGCTCATCGGCGTGAACGTGTCGCCGTGATAGCCCCCGCGCCAGGTGAGCAGGCGCCGCTTCCTCGGCTTGTCCAGCGAACGCCAATATTGCAGGCACATCTTGACCGCGACCTCCACCGACACCGAGCCGGAGTCGCAAAGGAACACCTTGTCCAGACCGGCGGGCGCCGACTCGACCAGCAGCTCGGCCAACCGCACCGCGGGCTCATGGGTGAGCCCGCCGAACATCACATGACTCATCCGCCGCGACTGGTCGGCCAGTGCCGCATCGAGCACCGGGTGCCGGTAGCCGTGGATGGCGGCCCACCAGGAACTCATGCCGTCGACCAGTTCGCGCCCGTCGGCGAGGGTCAGCCGAGTGCCCGCCGCACTCGCCACCACCAGCGGCTCGGTGGTAGCTGGAAAGCCGCCGTAGGGATGCCAGACATGCTCGGCGTCGAGGGCGGTGATCTCGTCAAGGGTCAGTGCCACAGGAATCCTCGCATCGCGGCCCCGGCCCACCCGAGGCTTGAACACTGTTCAAGTTAGCATCCGACTTTCCCAGCCAGAACCACCCGCACGGGCGAATGCCCGGCTGCCGCTACTGTCGTTGCCATGGCTCAGCCCGACGCAGCGCCCAGCGACGCGACACCACTGGGTGTCTGGCCCGGCACCGCCTATCCGCTCGGGGCCACCTACGACGGGGCGGGCACCAACTTCTCGGTGTTCTCGGAGGTTGCCTACGCGGTCGAACTCTGCCTCATCGCCGGGGACGGCACCGAGACCCGGATCGCGCTGGACGAGGTCGACGGCTATGTCTGGCATGCGTACCTTCCCGCGATCGAGCCCGGCCAACGCTACGGATTCCGTGTGCACGGCCCTTACGATCCCGATCGCGGATTGCGCTGTGATCCGGGCAAGCTGCTACTCGATCCGTACGGCAAAGCTTTCGACGGAAGCTTCGACAATCACCCGTCGCTCTATACCTATGGGATGGACTCGCTCGGCCACACCATGACCAGCGTGGTGATCAACCCGTACTTCGACTGGGGCACCGACCGAGCGCCGAACCGGCCCTACCACGAGACGGTGATCTACGAGGCGCACGTCAAAGGCATGACGATGACGCACCCCGACGTGCCCGAGGAGCTGCGCGGCACCTACGCAGGCATCGCACACCCGGCGGTCATCGACCATCTGAAGGGGCTGGGCGTCACCGCGATCGAACTGATGCCGGTGCATCAGTTCCTGCACGACCGGGTGCTGCTGGATCAGGGGCTGCGAAACTACTGGGGCTACAACAGCTTCGGCTACCTGGCGCCGCACAACGAGTACGCGGCGCTGGACCGAGCCGGTTCGGCGGTCACCGAGTTCAAGGCGATGGTGCGGACGCTGCACGCCGAGGGCATCGAGGTGATCCTCGACGTGGTCTACAACCACACCGCCGAGGGCAACCACCGCGGCCCGACGATCGGCTTCCGCGGCATCGACAACGCCGCCTACTACCGCCTGGTCGACGACGACCCGTCGCACTACATGGATTACACGGGCACCGGGAACAGTCTGAACGTCCGCCATCCGCACACCCTGCAGCTGATCATGGACTCGCTGCGCTACTGGATCGTGGACATGCACGTCGACGGATTCCGTTTCGACCTGGCCGCGACGCTGGCGCGGGAACTGCACGACGTGGACCGGTTGTCGACGTTCTTCGATCTGGTGCAGCAGGATCCGGTGGTGAGCCAGGTCAAGCTCATCGCGGAGCCGTGGGACGTGGGTGAGGGCGGCTACCAGGTCGGCAATTTTCCCGGCCTCTGGACGGAGTGGAACGGCAAATACCGCGACACCGTGCGCGACTACTGGCGCGGCCAGCCTGCGACACTGGGCGAGTTCGCCTCTCGGCTCACCGGTTCCTCCGACCTGTACGAGGTCACCGGGCGCAGGCCGAGCGCGAGCATCAACTTCGTCACCGCGCACGACGGGTTCACCTTGCGGGACCTGGTGTCCTACAACGAGAAGCACAATGAGGCCAACGGCGAGGGCAACCGTGACGGCGAGAGCTGGAACCGGTCGTGGAACTGCGGCGTCGAAGGCCCGACCGACGATCCGGAGATCCTCGCGCTGCGCGACCGGCAGAGCCGCAACCTGCTCGCGACGCTGGTGCTCAGCCAGGGCGTGCCGATGCTCGCGCATGGTGACGAGATGGGCCGCACCCAGCACGGCAACAACAACGTGTACTGCCAGGACTCGCCGCTGGCGTGGATGGACTGGTCGCTGCGCGAGACGAATGCCGACCTGCTCGCCTTCACCCGCACCGTGATCGCGTTGCGTTCCGAGCACCCCGTCTTCCGGCGCAGGCGTTTCCTCGCGGGTGGGCCGCTCGGGTCGAGCGGCCATGCCCGCGACATCGCCTGGCTCACCCCGTCGGGCGAGGAGATGACCGCGGCGGACTGGGACAGCGGCTTCGGCAAGTCGCTGGCGGTCTACCTCAACGGAGCGGGCATTCCCGAGCCGGGCCCGCGCGGCGAGCGGATCACCGACGACTCGTTCCTGCTCTGCTTCAACGCCCACGACGAGGCCATCGACTTCGCGCTACCCGAAACCGGCGACGGGGCGGCGTGGTCGGTGGCGCTGGATTGCGCGACGCCGACCGGCCTGGCCGACGCCGATTACGCCGGGGGCGCCACCGTCACCGTCGAAGCTCGCTGTCTCCTCGTCCTTCGCCAGGCCGCCTGACCCGATGCCGATGACCGCACCCGATTCCACCGAGATGCACGTGACCGACCCGGTATCCCCGCGCCGCAAGCCCGCCCGCCAGATGACGATCCGCAGCACCTACCGGTTGCAGCTGCGACCCGACGCGCTGACTTTCGCCGACGCCCGCGCCATCGCGGAATACCTGCAACAGCTGGGCATTTCGCACCTCTACCTGTCACCGGTCCTGACCGCGGCGCACGGTTCGGCGCACGGCTACGACGTGACCGACCCGACCACGGTCTCCGCGGCCCTCGGCGGGCCGATCGGCCTCAAAGCGCTCGCCGACGAAGTGCGCAGCCGCGGCATGGGCCTGATCGTCGACCTGGTGCCCAACCATGTCGGCGTCGCCGATCCACGACAGAACGCGTGGTGGTGGGACGTGCTGCGGAACGGCAAGAAGTCCAGGTTCGCGCAGTATTTCGACATCGACTGGAGTCCGGGCAACGGCGCGGGCGGACGGCTGGCGCTGCCGGTGTTGCAGAGCGAGAACGATCCGGCCGCGCTGACCGTGGACCGTTCCGGCGCCGAACCCATGCTGGCGCTGCACGATCTGCGTTTCCCGATCGCGCCCGGCACCGACGGCGACAACGCGCTGCGCATCCACGACAAGCAGCACTACCGCCTGGTGAGCTGGAAGGCCGGGTTGTGCACCTATCGGAGGTTCTTCGCGATCAGCAGTCTTGCCGCACTCCGCCAGGAGAACTCCGAGGTCTTCGACGTCACCCACCGCGAACTCGCCGCCTGGTGCGAGCACGATCTGATCGACGGCGTGCGGGTCGACCATCCGGACGGGCTGTCCGACCCCGCCGGCTACCTCACCCGGCTGCGCAGGCTCATCGGCCCGCACCGGCTGCTGCTGGTGGAGAAGATCCTGGCCAATCGGGAGCCACTGGACGAGACGCTGCCGGTGGACGGCACCACCGGCTACGAGGCGCTGGCCGACTTCGGCGGCGTGCTGATCGACCCGCGCGGCGAACCGGCGCTCACCGAACTGTCGCGACGCGTCGCCGGGCACGGCAGCGATCGCGCGTGGATCGGCGAAACCGAGCACCGGATCAAGCGCGCGGTCGCGGAAAGCATTCTGGCGCCGGAGATCCGGCGGCTGGTAGCCGCGATCAAGCGGGACGCGCATGCCGAGAGCTTCGACACCATGGCACTGACCAACGCCACCATCGAGGTGCTGGCGTTCATGCCGGTGTACCGGGCCGACTACGCGCCGCTGGCGGGGATGACCGGCGCGGTGATCGCCGAGGTGGAGAAACGCAACAACGAGCTCACCGGCCCGCTGGCGGTGCTGGTCGCGGCGCTGGCCGCCGACTCGGACGCGGCGGTGCGCTTCAGCCAGGTGTGCGGGGCGGTGACCGCCAAGGCCGTCGAGGACACCATGTTCTATCAGGCCGGCCGGCTGGTTTCGTTGCAGGAGGTGGGCGGCAACCCGGCCCGGTTCGGCCACTCGCTCAACGAGTTCCACCTGTCCAACAGTCAACGCGCGCAACGCTGGCCGGCGACCATGACGACATTGTCGACGCACGACACCAAACGCGGCGAGGACGTGCGCGCCCGCATCGGCGTGCTGTCCCAGGCCGCGGAGACCTGGGCGCGCAATGTCGAATCCTGGCTGGAGACCGCACCGGCCCCGGACGGGGCGACCGCGCTGTTCCTGTTGCAGAACATGTTCGGCGTGTGGCCCGCGGACGGCAGGCCAGCCGGGTCGGTGCCGGGCCTGCGTGAACGCCTGCACGTCTTCGCCGAGAAGGCGATCCGGGAGGCGAACGTCAAGACCTCCTGGGAGGAGCAGGACGCCGAATTCGAGGCCGCCGTGCACGCCTGGCTGGACGCGGTGATCGACGGGCCGGTCGGCTCCGAACTCGGCGATCTGGTGCACGAGTTGGCGCCGCACGCCTGGTCGGACTCGCTGGCGCAGAAGCTGTTGCAGCTGTGCGGCCCCGGCATCCCGGACGTCTACCAGGGGTGTGAGCTGTGGGAGGACTCGCTCGTCGACCCGGACAACCGCCGCCCGGTGGACTTCGCCGCCCGCGCGGGCATGCTGCAATCACTCACCGGCACACCGGCATTGGACACCACCGGCGCGGCGAAGATGTGGATCGTGGCCTACGCCCTGTGGCTGCGCCGCGAACGTCCCGACTGCTTCGTCGGCGGTAGCTATCGGCCCCTGTTCGCCACCGGAGACCATGCGTGCAAGGTGGTGTCGTACGCGCGCGGCCGCGTGGGCGAACCGCCGGAGGTGATCGTCGCCGCCACCCGCTTCAGCGTGGGCTTGGCCGAAAGCGGGTGGGGCGACACGTTTCTGGACTTGCCCGCGGGCAACTGGACCGACCGGCTGACCGGTCACACCTTCCAGGGCCGGGCCCGGCTGGAGAAGGTGTTCGCCCGGCTGCCGGTTGCGTTACTGGTCCGCTGAGGGCCCCGGCACGGCGGTCACCGGGTCGACCTTCTCGAACAGTTCCTCCGGGAGCACGCCGCCGAGGTCCTCGCGCCATCGCCGCAGGTTCGTCGGATGGGAGTCCAGCGCGTCCTGGGTGCTGGAGGCCAGCCGGATGCCCTGGTCGGTCGGCGTGGCCATGCGGCGCCAGGAATCCCAGTGGAAGCGGCGGCTGCGCGGGCGGCGCAGCGTGCGGACCACATTCAGGACGCGGTAGCCCATGCCGAGCGAGTCGTGCAGCCGCATGTGGTCCCCGCTCGCGGTGCGGCAGCGTTTCGACAGCTCCGCCAGCCGGTCCCGGTCGAACGCCAAGCCCACCGACTCCGCCTCGCGGACCATCCAGTGCAACGTGGCGTCGGACAGGCCGCATTCGGTGTAGCCGCCGCCGATATCGCTGTGCACGCCGGGAAACCACACCTGCTTGACCCGCTCGACCCCGCGACGGTACTTCACTGTCGGTTCGACCGGCACTTGCCACAGCGACGGTTCGAAGTTGCGCCGCCGCTCGTCGATGGCGAGGGCTTGGCGGGCGCAGTGTATGTCGCGCGAGAGCTTGACATCGTGGAACCGGTGCCGAAGCGAAGTGAGCCCTGGCACGCCCAATGCGCCGACGGTGTCGAACACGCCGAGGAAGTCGATCTTGGCCTTCCTGGAGTGCTCCCGGCGGAACTCCTTCCAGTGGGCGGGCTCCGGCGGATCCGGGTTCCCCGGGGTCTTCGCGGGCGGGCGTTGCCGGTAGATCCGCAACGCCTGCGGATACTTGCCGTTGATCATCGCCTCCGGGGTCATGATGCCGATCCGGCTGATCAGCCCGGCCAGGCTGCGGGCGGTGAAAGCGCCACGACTGAACCCGAAGATGTATATCTCGTCGCCCTTTTCCCAGTTCAGGGCCAGATGCCAGTAAGCGGAGGAGAGGTTCGCCTCGAGTCCGAGCCCGAACGCCCCGCCCATCAGGCGGTCGGAGAGGAAGCCGCGCGCGCCGGGGCCGGACACGTAGGTGACCCATTGCTGGATCGTCTCCCCCGCTGGCCCCGGCGCGTCGAACCGTACCGTCTGTGCGATCTTGATGATGTTCGATACCGTGCTGCTCGACTCGGCCTTCCAGGTACCGTCGCAACACACAACGAGCCGTTTCATGGCCTCATCTTCCCGTCGGCATCGTGCTTTTACTCGCGTATTGAACTACTCGAATTCATCGCGGGCCGCACGGGATTGCGTTGACGGACGAGGCCGGATACGCGTGTCAGAGCCAGCTGGGATCCCCGAACACCGCGCCGGAATCGTCCACCTCGGGCGTCGCGAGATCGACGTAGGCATACTGGCGCAACGTGACCGGGCCGCTGCACGCGTCGACCCGCAGGTGGAAGTCGCGCACGACAACCTGGACGAGCTTGCCGGGGATCAGCTCCTTTTCCCGGATCGGCACCTCGACTACCTCGCCGGGGCCGAGATCGAGGACGGCGACCGGGCCGATATTGAGAAACGCCTGCGGGGCGATGATGATCTCGGGCTGGAAGCCTATGGTGCCGGTGCCGATGCTCACGGCGCAGCCGACGTGATAGCCCATCCGGAGCTTGCCCGCGGCGTCACCGTCCAGCCGGGCGTACGCGGTGCCGCTGACGAAGGCCTCTCTCGTCGTGCCCATCATGTTCAGCGGTGGGATGCGGTTGATCGTCTCGTCCCGGCTTCCGACCGAGAAGATCATCCCGTTCGGCGAGGTGAACTGCTTCTCGTGCGCCGGCATGGTGACGATTTCCGCCTCCCCCGGCGGGGCGAGTGCGAGGGAAGGAACCCAGGCCACGACAGTTCCCGCTGCTACGAGCAGCGCTTTCATGACATTCGACGGCATGAGGGAGCACTGTAGTAGCAGATGGCTATCATTGTGGCGCGCGACACGACGGGGAAGTGATCGAGTCGTGATGTCCGGCGGGACCGCCGCTGCGTTGTATCGCACGACCGGCGCAAACCGCTGCTGCTGCGCAATCATCGCCCGGAGGGCAGGGCGTGAACTGTATCGCGCCGATCGAAGGAGCAGGCAGGCAGAGTCGCCAGCCGCCCGGATTGCCGGTTACGACGCTGTGCCGGACGATGAATCGCGGCGGGCGGCCAGCGTACCGCCGACCCACCGCGCCGCACCGACCGCGGCCGCGGCCAGCACCGCGACTTGCAGCGATCCGGTGATCAGTGCCAGCAACAGGCAGGTCACCAATCCGACGACCACCGCGTCGAGCTTGTACACCGGCCACGCGCTACCGGCGATGTCGATCGTCGCGCCGCGTGCCGGAGGGTGGACCACTGCCATGCACTCAGGGTAGTCGGAAAACAATGTTCGGGCGAGCGAACTTTACTTGCGGGAACACTTCGGATCGCCGCCGCGTTCCCGCAGACATGCCATTGACAGGTGAGTACGAACCGAGCACCTCCGACTGGGCCCGCCAGCAAGCCGAGAGCTACGACAACTCCGGCGGCACCGCGGCCACGACGCTGCAGGGGGTGCCCGTCGTCCTGATGACGAGCAAGGGCGCCAAGACCGGCAAGCTGCGCAAGACCCCGCTGATGCGAGTGGAGCACGACGGCGAATACGCCGTGGTCGCCTCGCTGGGCGGCGCGCCGAAGCACCCGGTCTGGTACCACAACATCAAAGCCGAACCGCATGTCGAGCTGCGCGACGGAACGGTGATCAAGGACTACACCGCGCGTGAGGTCTTCGGCGACGAGAAGGCGCTGTGGTGGGAGCGCGCGGTCGCGGTGTGGCCGGACTACGCGACCTATCAGACCAAGACCGACCGCCAGATCCCGGTCTTCGTGCTCACTCCCAGGTAGTTCCGGCGAAGGTAGCCACCGTGTCACTGCCACCCGCCGCAGCTCGCCGCCGCGGCGGGTGGCAGCATATTTCGGGTGTCCAATCCGCTTGATGTCCTCGACGCACTGTCTGCTACCGGTCCCGCGCTCACCGCGGACGAGATCGACGCTGCCGCCAAGCGAATTGCCCACGTCATCGATCCGACCCCGTTACAGCGCGACGACCGGCTCTCGAAGCTGACCGGGGCGAACGTCTACCTCAAGCGCGAAGACCTCGGCCCGGTCCGCTCCTACAAGCTGCGTGGCGCCTACAACCTGGTCATCCAGCTGACCGAGGAGGAGCGCAAGGCGGGCGTGGTCGCGGCCAGCGCGGGCAACCACGCGCAGGGCGTCGCGTTCGCGTGCCGGACGATGGGGATCACCGGCCGCATCTACGTGCCGACCACGACGCCGAAGCAGAAGCGCGACCGCATCCGGGCGCACGGCGGCGAGTTCGTCGAGCTGATCGCCATCGGCGAGAC
>NZ_BDBA01000234.1 GCF_001612745.1 Nocardia amamiensis NBRC 102102
GGCCTGCGCCGCGGCGTCGGCGGCCGACAGCATCGCGCCGATCCGCTCGAACTCGGCAGACGCGGCGTCCAGTCCGGGACCGTCGTGGGCGGCCAGTGCCACCGCATGCTGTGCCTGGGCCTGCACCAAGCGCCCGTCCACCCGAGCGGCCAGATCCGCCAGTCGTCCCGCCACGGAGTGGTCGCCGAAGCGGGCCGCCGTGTGCAGGGCAATGGCCTCGATCGCATGCTGATGTGCCCGGGCAGCCGCGTCGGCGGCGCCCACCGCGATCCGGATGGCCGGGGAGACGGTGCCTTCGGCCGCGGCCAGCCAGGCGCGGGCGACTTCCAGTTGCGGCTCGTAGACCGCGCTGTGCCTGCCGCCGCGCGCGGTGGCATGCGCGATCGACTCGGCGGCCTCGGCGGCGCGGCCGAGCGCCGAATATGCCTCCGCCAGGCGGATTCTCGCGGGGAACATCCAGGCGGCGGCGCCCTCGGCGGCCAGTGCGGCCAGCGCCTGTTCCAGATGCTCGATGCCGTCGTTGAACCGGCCCTGCGCCACGTCGACGGTGCCCTGCAGGATCTTCGACATACCCCAGGCCAGGTACTGGCCCGGTGCGGAGTAGCCGAAATACGCTGCGGCGCAACGTCGTGCGTCCTCCAGATCGCCGGTGAACGTCAGCGCGAGCACCTCGGCGTGGGTCGACATGAAGCGGTTGAGCCCATCGATGTGCTCCTCCACCTCGTGCCCGCGGGCCGCGTACTTTCTGGCCGCTTCGGCTCTGCCCATCAACGCCAAGGCCAAGCCGCCGCCGAACGCGGCCCACCACACCGCCCACGGCGGCGCGTCCTGGGTCGACATGACCGCCTCGGCTTCGGCGATCGCGTTATCGATGTTGTTCTCGTTGACCGCGCTGGCCGAGGCGAGACCGGTGAAGATGGCCGCAATCTTCGGATGCCGCACCTTCCCGCGCACCAGGGTGAGCACATCGTCGGCACGGTCGGCATCGCCCATGGCCCACAGCAGGTTCGCCACTCGGGTGCTGCCCCAGCGTGCGAGTTGCACCTCGTCGAGCTGGTCGGGGTCGAAGCTGGCCAGCGTGCGTTCGGCCTCGATCCGGTGACCCTGCCACAGCAGGGCCCGCGCCAGCAGATCGGCGGACTCCACGCCACCGCGCCGTTCCACCGCTGCCCGCGCGAAGCGTTCGCCCAGCGGCAGATTCGCCAATCCGATCGCGTCGGCGGCGGCCGCCTCGAACAGTTCCAGATCCGCTGATTTGTCGCTGTCCAAGGCCAACTCGGCCAAGCGGATCCGGTCGGCCGCGGATTTGATCGGACGTTCCTTCAGCGAGGAGTACAGGCGGCCGCGCAGGCGCCGCGCCGAGGCGATGCCGAGCCGGCGCCGGATCACCTCACCGAACAGCGGGTGGTTGTAGCGCACGGTCAGGTCCTGCGTGTTCTCCACCACCTTGATGACACCGCGGGTTTCGGCGGCTTCCACCGCGTCCTCACCCGCCAATTCGGCGAGCACGTCCAGATCGATCGGCTCGCAGAAGGTCAGTAGTTCCAGCACCCGCAGCACCGACTCGGGCAGCTGCTCGACCCGGTCCTCGAGCAGCGCGGCCAACTCCGAGGTCACCGCGGCCCGGCCGCGCAGCTGCCAGACGCCGTTGACCTGACGCAGCGTGCCCGCTTCCAGCGCGCCCTCGACCAAATGCCGGAGGAACAGGGCGTTTCCGGCGGAGGACTCCCACATCAGATTGGCGGTGAACCCCTCGAGCTGCCCACCGAGCATCGACTCCACCAACTCCACGCTCTGATGCTGGGTGAACGGACGCAGGTCGATCCGCGTCAGGTGCCCGTCCTTCCACAGCGAGGTGATCGCGTCCGGCACCGGAACCCCGCTGCGGACGGTGACCACGATGTGCGCGGCCTTATCGATGGCCAGCTGGAGCAGCAGGGTGGCGGAGAGCTGGTCGAGCAGGTGCGCGTCGTCCACACCGATCACGGTGTGCCCGTCGGCGAGCAGCGCCTCGCGCGCGGCCGACATGAACGTGACCGGGTCGTGCGCCGTGTAAACGCCGACCATGTGCGCGAATACCCCCAGCGGAATGCTGCGCGCCGACTCGGTGCCCGCCACCCAGCGAATATTGCCGCCGAGCGTGGCGGTGGCGTGCCGGGCAAGGGTGGTCTTGCCGACTCCGGCGTCGCCGGTGAGGACCACCCCGACGTGCTCCGGACCGGTCAGCGCCGCGCGGATCGCCTCGAATTCGCTTTCGCGCTCGATCATCGGCCAGTTCCGAGCCATGCTCTAACTCTAGATCTTCAGCGATCATGATCGAAGCCGAGCGGGCCCGATAGCGATGGTGAATTTGTGGTGAACCCGCCGAATTCGTGCTGTACCGCGCAGAATTCGAAACAGGTTCTAGCCGAGGACGTCGTGCCGGACGATGGTCTGGTCCCGGCCCGGCCCCACGCCGATGCAGGAAATCCGGGCGCCGGACAGCTCCTCCAGGCGCAACACGTACGCCTGCGCGTTGGCGGGCAGTTCGTCGAAGCTCCGCGCGCCGGAGATGTCCTCCCACCAACCGGGCATTTGTTCGTAAATCGGCTTCGCGTGATGGAATTCGGTCTGTGTGGTCGGCATCTGCTCGACCCGCTCGCCGTCGATCTCGTAGGCCACGCAGATCGGCACCGTGTCCAGACTCGAGAGAACGTCCAGTTTGGTGAGGAAGTAGTCGGTGATGCCGTTGACCCGGGTGGCGTAGCGGGCGATCACCGCGTCGAACCAGCCGCAGCGCCGGGCGCGGCCGGTCGTGACGCCGACCTCACCGCCTGTCTTGGCCAGGTAGGCGCCGGACTCGTCGAACAGCTCGGTCGGGAACGGGCCGGAACCGACCCGGGTGGTGTAGCACTTCAGGATGCCGAGCACTGTATTGATCTTGTTCGGCCCGATCCCTGCGCCCACCGCCGCGCCGCCCGAAGTCGGGTTCGACGAGGTGACATAGGGGTAGGTGCCGTGGTCGACGTCCAGCAGGGTGCCCTGCGAACCCTCCAGCAGCACGGTCTCGCCCCGCTCCAGCGCCAGGTTCAGCTTCAGCCGGGTATCGGCGATCCGGTGTTTGAAGCTGTCGGCCTGCTCCAGCACCTCGTCCACCACCTGCTGCGGGTCGAGCGCGCGGCGATTGTAGATCTTGACCAGCACCTGGTTCTTGAACTCGAGCGCGGCCTCGACCTTCTGGGTGAGGATCTTCTCGTCAAGCACATCCGCGACCCGCACGCCGACACGGGCGACTTTGTCCTGGTAGCACGGGCCGATGCCGCGGCCGGTGGTACCGATCTTCTTGTTGCCGAGGAAGCGTTCGGTGACCTTATCGATGGCCACGTGGTACGGCATGATCAGGTGCGCGTCGGCCGAGAGCAGCAGACCGGAGGTGTCGACGCCGCGGTCTTCCAGCCCGGCCAGCTCCGCGAGCAGCACGCCGGGATCGACGACGACGCCGTTGCCGATCACGTTCGTCACTCCGGGAGTCAGAATGCCGGAGGGGATCAGGTGCAGCGCGAAATTGTCGCCGTTGGGCAGCACCACCGTGTGCCCCGCGTTGTTGCCGCCTTGGTAGCGGACCACCCAGTGCACCCGGCCGCCGAGCAGATCGGTTGCTTTGCCCTTTCCCTCGTCGCCCCACTGGGCGCCGATCAGGACGATTGCCGGCATGGTCGTGTCTCCTACGGTTCGACAGGCAACACTGGTGTGTTGCAGCTACCTGCCGTACTGAGGCGGTGGCCGGAAGCACAGTCTAGCCGACCTGTCCCAGGCGGCGTCGCGTCGGATCTCGTCGTAGGCTCGACACCCGTGTGGTCACGGCCGGGCAGGGCTATGGTTGCACGGCACGCCGAGCGGCTGCGCGGCGTACACGGGCGAATCCTGGCGGGTTCACCCGGAAGTGGCGAGGGGCCCGACGGTGTCGGCTCGAACCGAGGAGGGTGTACGGCAGCTTGAGTACCCATGTTCTCCGCTGCGACGGCGCACCCGTACCCATCGCGCTCGCAGCACTGCCGACAACCCAGACGGCCGCCATCCCCGCTCTCACCGAGATCGACGAACTGCTTCCCGTGCTCGCTGCCGACAGCCTGCCACGGCTCATCGTGCTGGGCGACGACGCCGCGCTGTCCGCCGTGCTCACCCATCTGATGCGCACCGAGCGGCTGCACGTGGAGATCGGCTACGTGCCGGTCGAGAAGACATACGCCTCGCGGGCGTATCAGACCGGCACCGGCAACGCGGCAGCCAAGCGCGCCATCGAGGGCCGGGGCGTGGAGACGCCGCTGGTCCGCGACGACACCGGCACGGTGCTGGTCGGTCGAGCGGTGATCACCGGTGTCGAAGGCGCGAAGCTGGACGGCGAAGCCTACGTCGACGACACCCAGCTGTTCTCCGGAAAGGTGACGGCTATGATCGTCTCGCCGTCGCTCGAACTGCCCGGCGTGCGGGCCACCGTGCGCAAGGGCATTCGCAAGCGCCGCTGGCTGGAGGGGCGGGCCGCGCAGCTGGGTACCTCCGGCGCGATCGTGACCAGAGATGGCATCCGCACCGACCGCCCGGTGCCGCGCTCGACCTTCTACCGTCACCACGAGTCCTGGCATTTGGTGCGATGACCTCACCTTTTCCGATCCATCGCAGGTCGCGCGCCGTCCGGCCGAGCCCGGTGTTCCTGCTCGTGGTCGCTCTCACGGCGGTCGGCGGTGCGCTCGCCTGGGATGCCCCGGTGGACTCGACGAGAGCCAAAGCCGGAGTGTTCGTTTTCGTGGTGTTCGGCTGGGTCGTCACGCTGTGCCTGCACGAATTCGCGCACGCGTACACCGCTTGGCGCGCAGGCGACCGCGAGGTCGAGCTGCGCGGCTATCTGACCCTGAATCCGTTGAAATACAGCCATCCGCTGCTGTCTATCGTCTTGCCGATGGTGTTCATCGCGCTCGGGGGTATCGGCCTGCCCGGCGGCGCGGTCTACGTGCACACACACAACGTCTCGCCGCGAACGCAACGGATAATCAGCGGCGCGGGGCCCGCCGTGAACGCGCTGTGCGCGGTGCTGCTTCTGGCGGTGGTCCGGATCTGGGGCAGCACCGATGCGCATCCGGCGTTCTGGTTCGGCCTGAGTTTCCTTGCGTTCCTTCAGATCACGGCGACCCTGCTAAATCTGATCCCGCTGCCCGGGCTGGACGGCTACGGAATAGTCGAGCCGTCCCTGAGCTACCAGACCAGGCGCTCGCTCGATCAGTTCAAACCGTTCGGCATGCTGATCCTGTTCGCGCTGCTCTTCACACCCGCCATCAATCAGGTGTTCTTCGACGCCGTGTACGCGCTGTTCGAACTGTCCGGCGTGCCGTCGAATTGGTCACGGTACGGGAGCTACCTCACCCGCTTCTGGACCTGACCCTGGCGGGATCGCCACCCGCGCAGCAACGCTCGAGCCTCCCGGCAGCGCAGCACAAGGCCGCCCGGTCGAATCGACCAGGCGGCCTTGGCTTCTCCGCTCGCGTCCGACCCCGCCCCACCCCAGCCACCACACCCTGGCTGGTGGGCCATTTCGTCCGCGTGCGAAGCGGTTGACCGCGATACCCCGCCAACTCGCGGTCACATCGCAAAACTACGGGGCTGGTACGCACGCAACACGGGTAGCGGACTACCTGAAGCTCGTCTCCCCGCCGCGGGACGCCGGACGCATACCACTTGTCCGGCAAGAATGTCCGATTACCGCTGAGTAGTTTGGCTCAGACTTCCGGCTGCACGTACGGGTGCTTGACCGTCGGCGGCAGCAGGGCAATCGCCGAGATACGCTGCATCCCACACACCTGCATCAGGTCCACCAGCGTCGAACGCACCTGGGCGAACACGACATGCGCCGAAAGCCCCGCGCCAGCAACCAATTCCGGGCGCGCACCCTTCGCCACCGAGCGCAGTACGCGAGTGGCCTCGGCCCGGTCGGGCTGCTCGCCCGGGTCGGCAAGCATCATCCGGCGCACCACGTCCACGGCTTGGCCGAGGCGCTCCACCTCATCGATCAAGCCGGGGTGGAGGATTTCGTCGTCGCGGACCAGAGTCAGCGAGCGCCGCAACAGGACTCGGGTGTTGCGGATCGCGTTGTCCAGCGGGTCCGCGGTGGCCCTGATGCGTTCAAGGCGGGAACGGGAGTTCCAGTACAGCGGCGAGATCCGGCTGATCTCGCGGCCACCCTCCAGGGTGGCGCGCAACGAGTCGATCTGCGGTTGGGTCGCGCGAACCGCGGTGAGGGCGCGGCGCACCTTCTCCGGGTCCTGCTCGAGCAGTCCGTCGGCGCACTCGGTCATCGATGTGCCCATCACAGCGAGAATGTCCGCGGCCAACGTCCTGGCCCTACGCACCGGATGCAGCGGAATCGCGGCCACCACGACGACGCCGACCAGCCCACCGACCAGGGCGTCGATCATGCGGGAGAAGCCGCCGCCCACCGACGGCGGGAGCAAGGTCGCGACGAGCACGGCGGAACCGGCCGCCTGCATGGTGATGATGGAACCACCGTCTAGAAACACCGCCGCGGCCATGGCGACCGCGACCACGAGCGCGATCTGCCAGACGCCGGTGCCCGCGCGGGAGATGAACAAATCGCCGATGCCGATGCCGACCGCGACGCCGACCACCAGTTCGACCGATCGCCGCAGCCGGGCGCCGAAGGAGATGCCGATCGACACCACGGCGGCCGTCGGCGCGAAGAACGGCAGCGTATGGCCGATCACGTGATGAGCGAGGAACCAGGCCAGTGCCGCGCCGACCGCGCACTGGATGATCGGCAGCATCGAACGACGCAGCCGCGCCAACGAGGCGCGCAGGCGAGTCATGCTGCTCGCGTGAGCGGTGCGGACGCGGGAATTCGGGTCGAGCACATCCGTCATCCGAGCCCTCATCGAATCGCTACGCGATGCTCAGTCGAGGCCGAGCTCCGCGGCCGCACGCGGGTCGCAGTCTTCCAGCAGGTCCAGGCAGCGTGCGTACTCATCGGTCTCGCCGATCGCCTTCGCCGCGCGGGCCAGCGCCCCGACGCTGCGCAGGAAACCGCGGTTCGGCTCGTGGCTCCACGGCACCGGGCCGAAGCCCTTCCAGCCGTTGCGGCGCAACAGGTCGAGGCCACGGTGGTAGCCGGTGCGAGCGAACGCGTACGCGGCGACGATGTCATGGTTGACCGCCTCGTCCTGGGCTTCGCCGCGGGTCAGCGCCGCCTCCGCGAGGTGGGCCCAGGCGATCGAGGCGGCGGGATGATCGGCCGCGACCCGCACCGGATCGGCGTTCTCGCCGAGCGCGTCCTCGGCATCGGGGATTTCGGGTAGCAGTACCGGTTGCGGTCCGAGCAGGTCACCGAACGAGGTCATGCGGACATTCTGCACCGCAGGTCGATTTCCTCAATAGGCGGCTACCTCGCCTTCGCTCGGCCCGGCGCAGGCTACCGACGGACTTCGTCCGACAGCGTCATCTCCACGGCTCCCCGAACTCCGCTCGACCCACCGCGGCCTATCGACGAACTTCGCCCGACAGCGCCACCTCCACGGCTGCCCGAACTCCGCTCGACCCACCGCAGGCTGAGGGCGGACTTTCACCAGCATCGTCTTTCAACGCAGGGGCGTCTCTCATACGGCTGCCTCGGCTACGCACGGCCCGGCGCATGGCATGACAACTTCCGCTGCGCCCACCATGAGGTTGCTGTCGGTCACGGTTCCCGACGCAGGGCCACAGAGGAGACTCGCCCGGCTACGCACCTCCGCAGCTGCGCCAGCGCCGCGCATCCCGACGCAGGGCCACCGACAACCGTCCGCCCGCTTGCGTCGACCGCATGGCGGTATCAGCATTTGCTCGGCTCGTCGCGGGTCTGGAGGGACTTCGTCCGGCGCAGTAATGCGGCTGCTCCGCCTGCGATTGGGCCAGCGCGGGCTATTGACGGACTTCGTCCGGTTGCGCCCATTAGGCTGGCCGTCGAGTTCCACAGTTCCGCCTGAGCGAGGGGTGTGCGTGTCCGACCCGAACGACGAGAAGAATCCGGCGCGGGATAGCGCTGGACCGGCTGGCTCGGCCGGGGCTGACGCACGCCCAGACGCGGCCACCGACCGCACCCCGCCCGCCGGGAAAGGCGCTCCGACACCTCCCGCCGCAGACACGCAGCGGATCGCTCAGCCACCGCGGCGGGCGGGGACCTGGGCGGCGTGGACCGCGCCCGCATCACCTCGCGGCGCGGGCGAATCCACTGCGGAAGGAAAGGGATCCGCTTCGGGGCAGAGGGGTGGCCCCGCGTCAGGTGCATCGTCGGGTGGCGACCAGGGGCAGACGCCCGGCGGGAGTGCGGACGCCCAGAAGAACGCGAGTTCGGCGGCACCGAAATCGGCGGACGCCAGCACGGCACCGGCCAGCCCCGGTGCCGCGAGCAACTCTGCATCCCGACCCACGGGCCCCTCCGCAGCGAACTCGACTCCCGGCTCCGCGCCCAGGAACTCTCCCGCATCCGGACCGGCAGGCAGCACCGGCTCCGCACAGCAGCCCAGCGCAAAGCCCGCGACCGGGACATCCAGCGGCACCCCGGGAACCGCCGACGCCGCAACCAGCGGAACGAACTCCGCCGCCCGACCCGCAGCCGCGTCCGGAGAACCAGGCGCTCCCGGCACACCCGCGTCCCGACCTGCAACCAGCGGCCCGTCCACACCGGCCTCCAGTCCCGCCAGCGGCGCGACCGCGAACAAGCCCGCAGGGGGTGCACCCGCCAAGTCGCCAGGCGCGGCCTCCGACAGTGCATCGAAGACCTCCCCGCCGACATCCGCGAGTTCGCCGGCGTCCGGAGTAGCGGGCACGAATCCCCGTGCTGACCAAACGGAACAGGAGTCGCCCACCGGACCGGCCGCGAGCGCGTCTGGACCCGAACGGGCAGGGAACGCACCTGCTGCACCGACGACCGGAAAGACGGATGCCGGTGCCGGACCACGCTCCGGATCCGGCGCACCGACCGGAGTTGCCGGCCTACCCGCGACGTCGGATGCGGAAACGACGGCAATCGAACGGAAGACCGAACCGGACCGGAAAGACTCCGGTGCCAGCTCCTCGGACGTGCCGAACGCCGGTTCCGCACCGAGTGAGGCAGCACCCGGCGACCGCACCCAGGTGATCAGGCGCGACCAACTCCCATCCAGTTCGGCAGCCTCTGGCACCCCCGCCTCGAAAGAGGCTGCGGCGCGAGCAAACCAGCCGGTCAAAGACCAGCCAGCCCCTGGCACCGACCCGAAGTCCCGGGCCCCGGGAGCACCGACCGCCGGTTCCGCACCAAGTGAGGCAGCACCCGGCGACCGCACCCAGGTAATCAGGCGCGACCAACTCCCATCCAGTTCGGCAGCCTCTGGCACCCCCGCCTCGAAAGAGGCTGCGGCGCGAGCAAACCAGCCGGTCAAAGACCAGCCAGCCCGTGACGACGCGAAGTCCGGGGCTGCCGCCGCCGCAGGTGCGAAGAACCAGGCACCCGCGCAAACTGAAGCGAGTTCGGCGGCGGCCGGCGCTCCCGACGCCGAAGCGAAGACGGCGGCGATCCCGCAGAACGATCCGAGTCGAGCCGGCGGAGACGCCGCGACCGTCGTGATGCGCAAGCCGCCGAGCGCAGCAGGGCCGAAGGCAGCGGAACCCGCCGAACCCGGCGAACAGAACCCCCCGGGTTCGGATGACGTGACCATGGCGATGCCGGTGGTCGACCTGGACGACGCCAAGACCGTCGCGCTGCCGATCCAGCGGCCCGCCG
>NZ_BDBA01000235.1 GCF_001612745.1 Nocardia amamiensis NBRC 102102
CCCGCCGACAGTGGCCGGGCGGGCACCGATCGTGTGGTCGCGCCCGCGGCGGGCCCGGTGCCGATCACAAAGCCGCCGAGCACCCCGCGCCCGGCGGGCGGTCCCAAGCAGCCCGGACCACACGGCCCGTCGGCGCCACCGCAACACGGACCGGGAGTCGAGGAGACCCGCCCCTCCCCGCAGCGATCGCCGGGCGTCCCCCGACAGGTCGCCACAGCCCCGTCACCCGCGGACGTCCAGCAGACCGTCCCCGCGCAGTCGATGGCCGGTCCCCGTCCGCCGCAACCGATCGCGCAGCCGCAGCGGATCGCTCCGCCTCGGCAGCCCGGCACCGCGCCGTCTGATTCCGCGCGGTCCAATCGGCGGCTGCTCGTGCTGGGCGGTGCGGCCGCGCTGGTGGTCGCGCTGGTCGCGGTGATCGTGGCGCTCGTCACGATGTCCGGCGACGACTCCCCCGAGGCGCAGGTGCGGGCCACCATCACCGACTACACCGATGCTCTGAAATCCGGCGACCTGGCCACCCTGCGTTCGACTACCTGCGGGCCGTTGCACGACTTCTACCAGGGCATTCCGGATGACCAGTTCGCCGGCGTGCACAGGCTCTCGGTCGAGCGCAAGAATATCCCGGTGGTCGACAGCATCGACGCCATCCGCGTCACCGACGACACGGCCATCGCTCAGGCAACGGTGTACACCGAGGCCGACCCCGGCAATCGGTCGCAACGCACCTTCGACCTGCAACGCACCGACGACGGATGGAAGGTCTGCGACCCGCCGTCCGGCACCCAGTAACCCACCAGCGTGATAGCAGAGCGGCATCGATGCCGGTCGCACGCGTCACACATGCCTGGTCAACGGTCCGGCTCGCCAGTAGCATGACCCAGGTCATGAGCAGGGAACAGACGATGGCGCGGCCGGATATCGATGCGGTTCCGGCAACGCCGGCCGGACAGCGCTTCCGGGTACACGATCACTACGAGGTCGGCCGGGAGAAGGTCCGCGAGTTCGCCCGTGCGGTGCAGAACCAGCACGCGGCACATCAGCATGAGGCCCACGCACGCGCGCTGGGCTATGCCGGGATCATCGCTCCGCCGACCTTCGCGTCGGTGATCGGGATGACCGGAACCAGGGCACTGCTCGATTCGGTGCTCACCGACTACGACCTGTCCCAGTTCCTGCAGACCGACCAGATCTTCGAGATCTACCGGCCGATCCTGGCCGGCGACCGGCTGACCAGTGAGATCGTCATCGAGTCGATCCGCCGGTTCGGCGACAACGACTTCATCGTGGTGCGCTTCGCGCTGATCAACCAGCACGACGAGGTCGCCATCGTCGGGTCGACCACGATCGTCGCGCGCCGCGGCGCCGAGGTCGACGCCAACCTGGCCGACGTGATCGAGAACATCATGATGCACGGGCGTCCGGCCGAATCCGACGGCGACACTCTGGTCGCGCTCGGCGCGAGCCCGCTGGCCGAGCCGGCCGATTCCGGGATCGAGGCGGTCCACACCGTGCCCGCGTTCGACGATTTCGTCCCCGGCGACCTGCTGCCGGTCGGCAGCTTCCGGCTGACCCGCGGCGACCTCGCCAACTACGCGGGCGTCTCCGGCGACGCCAATCCGATCCATTTCAGCGACCACGCCGCACAGGTGGCCGGGCTACCGACGGTAGTCGCCCACGGCATGCTGACCATGGGCCTCGCAGGCGGCTATCTCACCTCCTGGCTGGGCGATCCGACCGCCATCCGCAAGTTCAGCGTCCGCTTCTCCGGCTTCGTCCCGGTCGCCGCCGACACGGCGAGCACAGTGGAATTCACCGGCCGCATCAAATCGCTCGACCCGAACACCCGAACCGCCACCATCCTCCTCGGCGGCGCCTCCGAGGGTCGCAAGCTGTTCGGGCGCGCTCTCGCCGAGGTGCGGCTCCGCTAGGCGCTCACGGCAGTAAGGGGCTTCGTCAGCCGAAACGGCGCTACTGCGCAGCTGGGAAGCCCAGATCAGCGCTCCCGTTGTAGGTGTACAGCTCCTCTCGTTGAGCGAGAAGCCGACCAGCGAACGACATAGCAAGCAACAGCGCTTGCACCGAGTCGCCGCCATAGATCCGCCGCGTGAACGGCTCCGGCTCCATTCCGTCAATGCGGACACCACACGACCACGCTTCACTGTCGTCCTGCACCGGCTTGCCGAACGTTACTGTCACTGAGCGGTCGCCTTGGCGCAGCTCCCGACTTGCGATCGGCTCACCCAGCTCGTCGATCTGCATGTTCGAGACTCTAATCATGGCCGCACCGGTGCCTGTCCTGACATGTGCTCGAACGGAGGGCTGACCTTGCCCGCAAGGCAGTCGGCGTACCAACGCGCGGCGACCTCATAGCAGCCGCTCCGCTTGGACCGTTTGCATTCCGGGATAAGCGTTTGGTAGTACCACATGTCGCAGTACTGTTTCTCGACCTCAGACGGACCGGCATTGGCGACAATGGTTTTGGTGCAGTGCGACGCGGCAATGGTTGGTTGAGCCAGCGCTGCGGGCATAGCAGGCAGCACAGCGAGAACACCAACGGCGATGGACGCAATAAGGGTTCGCATGATTCCCCCACGGAATCGGAAATGGAACAACCCCGTATGCACATCGGATGTGCTGGGTTGCCTGTGACCATCTCTCTGGCTGACGAAACGCGTGTTGTGCTGTCAGTCGCGCGGGCGGTGCCCGCTGACGTGTACGAATGCGAACCGTCATTGCTCTAGGTACAGCCGCTCATTCGGCAGCCTTGGAAGCCCTGCCGCACTACCAGGGATCACGGTTACCGCGTCGACGTAGTGCCGCTCGCGGTGTTCTCGTATGAATACCCGAGCAGCAAGGGCGCTCGCAGCGAAGTCCAGGCGGACCCCGTGTATCCACACGGACAGATGAACGTCTACGTCGGCAGTCACTGCCTGGTCTCCGCTTCGGGGTCACCGGTGCCGGGGGAGACTTCACCCCGGCACCGGGAGTCCTTGTACGCCCACTCGGCCATCGCATCGGCAAACAGCCAAAGCATCAGCAAGGGCGGGGGTTCCGCCTGTCCGGGAAGGGCCTCGTAGACACCCGGTACCCGTTGCGGTAGCGCAGCCATCGAGTGACCTCCTAGCGTCGCGTGCTGGTCACAGACGCTATGTACAGGTACTGGGCTATGACCAGCTGTTTGTAGATTTTTGCAGCAATTCAGGTCGAATCATTGACCTGAACTGCGAATCGGGAGGACGCTCATATCGAGTTACTTCAAACTCCGACTGTGAGGTACACGTCATGAAGCTCCGCTTCCTGGGGAAGAACACCCGTAACAACGGATCTCCAACCTTGTGGGCATCGGATCGGAACACCTACGTCGTGTTGGGCTGGGATGTGCTAGGCAAGGACTCTCGGCACATCGAGATCCCACACCCGTTGTTGGCCTACCTCGAGCGGGGCACCTGTCTCGGTACCTTGCTCCGAGACAGCGGACACGGGACCTTCTACCTCGAAGGCGAGCCGGTCACCGATCCGGCTGCACTGGCGGTGATCAAGTCGCCAGCCGGTGAACGCAGCATCGAGGTACCAATGGGAAAGGAAATCCGTCCGGACGATGCAACTACTTACTACTGAAGAACAAGAAGAGTTGTTCAGAAAATGCCGGAAGAGAGCTTTTCACCTGGAGGTACAGGACGCTTATGCGGTAGAGGACGAAGCCGAAGCCCTGGCGAGGTTCCTCGAAACCGGGGAGTTCGAGTACGACCCGGAATGGGAGCACTGGGACAACCTTGTCCGCGAAGTCACTGGTTCCGGGCGAGTGATCCAGCGTGTTCGCGTAGTAACCGAACCTCACGCCGACTATACGAGGTTCTTGCACGCAACCACGGTTAGCAATATCGAATCTGGTGAGGAGATTCGCTGGTTGCCACGGCACACCGTAGACCCTGCCGAACTGACCGCAGACGATTGGTGGGTGCTCGACAATGACACAGTGGTATTCACCGCCTTCAGGCCAGACGGAAAACTCGGGGGCTTCGCAGTAACAACCGACTCGTTCATAGTCCGACACTGCTGCGCTGTTCGTGACTATGTTTGGGATCTGGCCATACCGCATGCGGAATACCGAATCAAACAGTGAGCAGTATCCAGCAGGCAAGAGAGACACTCGGAGCACGGCTACGTGAACTCCGGAAGCAAGCCAACCTGACGGGCCTAGAGCTGGCTGGGCTCGCAGGTTGGGACAACTCGAAGGTATCTCGCTACGAGCACGGCAAACAGACCCCGACCGAGCAGGATATTCACAAGTGGTGTGCGATCACAGACGCTCCGCTTCATGTCCCGGACTTGATTGCGTCGGTACGAAACATCGAAGCCGCCTATATCGAGTGGAAGCGGATACAGTCCCACAATGCTCAGAAGAAAACCGCCGCTATCGAGGCCAGCTCGAAGCTGATTCGCGGATACGACCCGGACCTGGTACCCGGGCTCTTGCAGACCCGGGAATACGCAACCGAAGTCCTTCGGGAGTGCATCCAATTTGTAGGCGGACCCGACGACTTACAGGCCGCTGTCGCCGTGCGGGTGCAACGCCAAAGCGTGTTACGCAAAGGCCCGAGAAGGTTTCACTTTTTGATTGCAGAACAAGCGCTCTATACGACAGTCGGAAGCGATGAGATCATGGCCGGTCAGCTCGAACAGTTGCTGACCTACGTTCGTTCATCTCGGTTGGCTCTGGGTATCATTCCGCGTACAGCTCGGTTCCGGTGTCCGGCTACCAACTTCCTCCTGTACGACCATCGACAGGTCCAGGTCGAAACGGCGACCGCCGAATTGTCGATAGTGCAGCCTCGCGAGACAGCGCTTTACGAGAAGGCGTTTCAGATACTCGCGGGGCAAGCCGTAAAGGGTGAGTCTGCGCGGAACCTGATCCGAAAGGCCCTCGAAATAAGGGCTGGATAGCCCGCACCCGTCGCAGTGGTCATATCTGACCGGAACCGGGGAGGCACGCCATGCATCGACCCCTGCTAGAGCTGCGATGATACCCGAAGAGAGGCGATCACCGGATGACTGGTTCGAGTACGATTCCCGACCTCGCACAACGCATCGCCGGGGTAGTGCGCCAGATGATCGGAGAAATCCGTCCACAACTGATCGAAGCCGCGCTGACCGGCCGCCGCGCAGAAAATGAGAATTTACGCCATACCGACAACTTCCTGTCCAAGTATGACCTGTGGATGCACCAGCGCTACAAAGAGGTGCTGATCGAGCACATCCCCTCGTTCTTCTACGCGTCGGAGGAAGCTGATCCGGAGGTCATCGGAGATGAAGTCGAGCCGGATTTGTGCGTGCTGGTCGATCCCCTCGATACCAGCGAGCTGGCCGTGCGCGGGCTGTACGGCTATACGCATGTCATGGTGTACTCACGCACGTTGGCTCGGCCTGTCGCCGCAGTGGTCGGCGATATCTTCCATAGTATCCAGATATATCTGGCGGCCCGCGATGACAGGTGCAATGATCGAGCATTCATGATCACCGCGGACGGCGACGAACATATTCTCGAGAACCCTTCGCGCGCAGTCCTTTCCGAGGCGTTGGTCACCAATTATATGATGCGCCCCGAACAACGATTCCAACCACTTGCCGACCAGCGGAAATTCATAAGTGCGTTGAGCGCACCGTCTCCCGACGGAAAAGCGAGAGGCCGTATCGGTGTCGACTTCGGCTCGATTGGGTTATGTCATATAGCGGCCGGATTTTCCGACGCTATGATCGAATTCGCAAAGGGATTCGCAATCTGGGACCTGTCGCCTGGTCACTACATTCTTCACGCTGCGGGCGGTACCGTGATCGATCTGCGCGGCGCACCGATCCCGCTAAACTACGGGTTGGGCTCATTGTCAGAAATCAAGAGTGCAATGAACAGGCGCCAAAAATTCATTGCCGCCGGGAACCCTGACCTCGCGAGCGAAATCCGGATAACGCTCGACGTGTGAGACCATGAATACCGCCCAGCCGACGACGACCGCTATTGAATTGCCGATCTCACGGAGGACGATTTACGGTGCAGTACCTTCGAAATAATTGGTCCACCTGGTTGAATCTCTTCCACGGCTGTAAGGCCACAGCATTTCATTTGGAGGTCAGAGACGCCTACGCCGTTCCGCAGGAAAACGAACGCTTCCGACGGTTTCTCAACGGCGAGCCTCCGATAGTGGACGATTACAAGAACGATTGGGTCGCTCTCGTTCGGGCAACTACCGGACGGGGTGTAGAAATGAATCGCGTGCGGGTGGTCACCACTCCCAATTATGATTATCAACGGTGGCTCTTGTCGGTCACTGGCGGCAATGTCGAGGCGGGCGAAGACATTCGCTACGTGCCGCGCCATCTCGCTGGAGAAGTGCCCACCGATGATTGGTGGCTCATGGACAACGAGCGGGTGGTGTTCAACCTGGTGGACGCGAAAGGAGCACAGGCAGAAGGGCTAGCCATAACCATCGATCCGCGGATAGTCGAATATTGCCAGCGTGTGAAACAACGACTATGGGAGTTCGCTACTCCGTACGCCGAATACGTCGATAGCGCCTACGTCCGACAGTGAGAGGTGTTGATGACGCGCGGGAAGCTCTCGAGGGGCGCGGCTTCGAGAGCTTCGCCGCGACTAGGTCAGTCGCTCAGCACCGAGTGCATCAGGTACACGTTGTAATCGCTCCAAGTCGACAGGGTGAAGTAGAAGTCCGACCCCGACGACCACGGGTGGATGAAACCACCGTACAGCTCGGGGTAGTTGAATACGGTCACCGTCGGGGTACTTTCCGACCACGCGCCCTGCGGTGAATCCGCTTCGCGGACGACGATGGCGGCCTTGGCCGTGTCGAGGTAGCTCATCTGCCAGACGTTTCGGGCGGCGTCGTAGCGGACCGAGAGTTCGCCTGCGGGGCCGTTCACTATCGGTGTGGCCGAGGCGAATCCACCGACCGGGGTCCATGTGCCGTCGCGCCAGTACTGGTAGGCGGTGGTGTTGAGGATTTGATCCTGAGGTACTCGGGCCAATCCGACCGCGCCGAGGCGGGTGTTGGGGGTGCCGAACATGTACACGTAGCCGCCGTGCGGAACCATTGCGCTCACTTGGAAATTGGCGAGGCCGAAGATGTTGTCCCAGCGGGCGTGCGGGTCCTTGGTCCAGGTCTGGCCGTGGTCGTCGGAGTAGGCGATGCCGCCGTAGTTGGTGAAGAACGTGCCGGGTGCGCTGTTCCAGGTCCGGATGGACATATAACTCAGGTACTGCCGCTCGCCGACTGCGAAACCCGAGGTGGGAATGGTGGTGACCTCGACATTGTCCAGCTTGCGGCTGGACAGGACCTCGGCGGCGTGGCAGCGGTCGTCGGTGACCATGCGGTCGTAGGTCATCCCGTCGGCGAGGTCGCGGTCGGTACTGAAAGCCAGCACGTTGCTGCGCCAATCCAGCCCCATGCCGCCCGGCGGATGGAAACCGCGTCCGACGGTATCGCCGAACACGGTCGCGATCTCACCCGGCGCGCTCTCCCACATGATGCCGAGATCGGTGCCGTCCACCTGCCAGCGTTTGTCGGTGCGGTTCACCGAGTTCGCGCCGGTCAGCTTGGCCACCTCGCGGGCGGGGCTCAGGCGCGGCGCGGGCCGGGCGGGCGATTG
>NZ_BDBA01000236.1 GCF_001612745.1 Nocardia amamiensis NBRC 102102
GACGCCGCTTCCGGGAGCGCCGTCGTGGACGCGACCGCGATGGCGGTGGCGGCGAGACCCGCGAGCTCGAGATCCGCGAGGACGACGTGCTGCAGCCGGTCGCGGGCATCCTCGACGTGCTGGACAACTACGCCTTCGTCCGCACCTCCGGCTACCTGGCCGGGCCGAACGACGTGTACGTGTCGATGAACCTGGTGCGCAAGAACGGTCTGCGCCGCGGTGACGCGATCACCGGCGCGGTGCGCGCCCCGCGCGACGGCGAACAAGCCAACCAGCGACAGAAGTTCGATCCGCTGGTGCGGCTGGACACGGTCAACGGCGGTGAGGTCGACGCCGCGAAGCGCCGCCCCGAGTTCGGCAAGCTCACCCCGCTGTACCCGAACCAGCGGCTGCGGCTGGAGACCACGCCGAACAAGCTGACCACCCGGATCATCGACCTGATCATGCCGATCGGCAAGGGGCAGCGCGCGCTGATCGTGTCGCCGCCGAAGGCCGGTAAGACCACGATCCTGCAGGACATCGCGAACGCGATCGCGACCAACAACCCTGAGGTCTACCTCATGGTCGTGCTGGTCGACGAGCGTCCTGAAGAGGTCACCGACATGCAGCGTTCGGTGCGCGGCGAGGTCATCTCGTCGACCTTCGACCGGCCGCCGTCGGACCACACCTCGGTCGCCGAGCTCGCCATCGAGCGCGCCAAGCGCCTGGTGGAGATGGGCAAGGACGTCGTCGTGCTGCTCGACTCGATCACCCGGCTCGGCCGCGCGTACAACAACTCCTCGCCCGCCTCGGGCCGAATCCTTTCCGGTGGTGTCGATTCCACCGCGCTGTACCCGCCCAAGCGGTTCCTCGGCGCGGCGCGCAACATCGAGAACGGCGGATCGCTGACCATCATCGCGACCGCGATGGTGGAGACCGGCTCGACCGGTGACACGGTGATCTTCGAGGAGTTCAAGGGCACCGGTAACGCCGAACTCAAGCTGGACCGCAAGATCGCGGAGCGGCGGGTGTTCCCGGCGGTGGACGTCAATCCGTCCGGCACCCGCAAGGACGAGCTACTGCTCAGCCCCGACGAGGCGGGCGTGCTGCACAAGCTGCGCCGCGTACTGTCCGGCCTGGACTCGCACCAGGCGATCGATCTGCTGATCGACCGTCTGAAGAAGTCGAAGAACAACCTCGAGTTCCTCATGCAGGTGAGCAAGACCGCGCCGGGCGCGCTCGACGAGTAGTAGGTAGTACCGAGTTGCCGCCGAGGCAACGGTCGAAAGGGTCCCGCTACAGCGGGGCCCTTTCGACGTTCGCGGGGCGAAGAAGGCCAAGCCGATCGCGGCCGAGCCGATGATCAGGAAACCGAGGATGAGTGCACAGGTCGCGTCTGCCGGACCCGACGTGCTGCTGCGGACGTACACGGCGTTCGCGGGCGCGGAATAGTTCATGGTTTCGGGGAGAGCACACCAGCCGACGGCCGCGGTGAGAATCAGGAGAACGAAAATCGCGGACGCGATTCGGATTGCCACGCCGGTCTCCTTCCAGCCGCCAACGGCGATGTGCCCAGGTCTGCAACTCTATGAACGGATCTGTTCGCATTCCTGAGTAGCGGACTACCCGACTTCAGGGTCGGTGCAGGCGGCGCGGATTCGCACGCCCGAATTTCCAGGGGCGCGGACGCTGGGGGAAGTACCTAGGGCGGGAACAAACCACTTGCCAGAGGCGTTTTGGGAGCGTAACGGCAGTTCTGGCATACTGAACGGTCGTTGCGTCTGCTCATCGGAGCAGACCTCCCGCCTAGTCGGTTCCGGTTCACGCTCGTCGCGAATTCGCGTGGGCGACCCGGCGGCCATATCTCGAGAGGACACCCATGAAGGCAGGAATTCACCCGACGTATGTCGACACCACGGTCGTCTGTGGTTGCGGCAACACCTTCCAGACTCGCAGCACCAAGGAGTCGGGACACATCACCGTCGAGGTCTGCTCGCAGTGCCACCCGTTCTACACCGGCAAGCAGAAGATCCTCGACACCGGTGGCCGCGTCGCCCGCTTCGAGGCCCGCTACGGCAAGCGTGCCGGCAAGAAGGCCGACGCCAAGTAGCTTCCTCGCCGACGCCCGGTCCTGCTGCGCAGGCCGGGCGTCGGTGTTTTGTATGGACCGGTAACCAGAAGAAGGAAGCACCGTGACGCAACCGTCCGCGATCGATGACGTTCTGGCCGAGTACGCCGGCTTGGAGACGCAGCTGGCCGATCCGTCGCTGCACAACGATGCGGGCGCCGCGCGCCGGGTCGGCAAGCGGTTCGCCGAGCTGGCCCCGGTCATGGCCACGTACCGCAAGCTGGAGGCGGCGCGCGAGGATCTGTCCGCCGCCCAGGAGCTCGCCACGGACGATGCCGCCTTCGCCGCCGAGATCCCCGGCCTGGAGCGCGAGGTCGAGGAACTGGAACAGGCCCTCGCCGACCTGCTCGCCCCGCGCGATCCACACGACGGCGACGACGTCGTGCTCGAGGTGAAGTCCGGCGAGGGCGGTGAGGAGTCGGCGCTGTTCGCCGCCGATCTGGCCCGCATGTACGTGCGCTACGCCGAGCGCCACGGCTGGAAGGTCGAGATCCTCGACGCCACGCTGTCGGATCTCGGCGGCTACAAAGAGGCGACGCTGTCGATCAAGAGCCGGGACGCCGCGCGCGACGGCGTGTGGTCGCGGTTCAAATTCGAAGGCGGTGTGCACCGTGTGCAGCGCGTCCCGGTGACCGAATCGCAGGGGCGCATCCACACGTCGGCGGCGGGCGTGCTGATCTACCCGGAACCCGACGAGATCGAAGAGGTGCAGATCGACGAATCCGATCTGCGGATCGACGTCTATCGCTCCTCCGGCAAGGGCGGTCAGGGCGTCAACACCACCGACTCCGCGGTGCGCATCACCCATCTGCCCTCCGGCATCGTGGTCACCTGCCAGAACGAGCGGTCCCAGTTGCAGAACAAGGCCCGCGCCATGCAGGTGCTCGCGGCGCGGCTGCAAGCGCTGGCCGAGGAACAGGCCGACCAGGAGGCGGCCGCGGGCCGGGCGAGCCAGATCCGCACGGTCGACCGCTCCGAGCGGATTCGCACCTACAACTTCCCGGAGAACCGGATCACCGACCATCGCATCGGTTTCAAGGCGCACAACCTCGACGCGGTGCTCGACGGCGACCTCGACGCATTGCTGGATGCCCTGGGTAAGGCGGATCGCGAAGCGCGTATGGCCGCGGAATGATCCCGTTTCGGGCAGAGTCGATGCCATGTCTACCACCCGAGTAGCGCTGCGCCCCGCCATCAACGACGCCATCGAGACATTGCGGACCGCAGGCGTGCACAGTCCGCGGGCCGACGCCGAGCAATTGGCGGCGCACGTCCTCGGCGTGGAACGGACCAGGCTGGCGCTGACCCCGCTGGTGCCGCCGGGCAAGCTGACCGAGTATCGCGAGCTGGTCGATCGCCGCGCACAGCGGATTCCGTTGCAGCACTTGACCGGAACGGCCGTGATGGGCGCGCTCGATCTCGCGGTTGGACCCGGCGTCTTCGTGCCGCGCCCGGAAACCGAGCTGTTGTACGCGTGGGCGCTGGCGCAGCTGGAGGCCCTGCCGCACGATCACGCCCCGATCGTCGTCGACCTGTGCACCGGATCGGGCGCGCTCGCCCTCGCCATCGCGCACGCGCGCCCCGACGCCGACGTGCACGCGATCGAGCTCGATCCAGCGGCGCTGGTCTGGGCGCGCCGCAACGCCGACGACCGCATCGCGGCGGGCGATACCCAGATCACGCTCTACGCCGACGACGCCACCGACCCCACGCTGCTCACAAACCTCGACGGCCGGGTGGACGTGGTGGTCTCCAATCCGCCCTACATCCCCGATGGCGCCCGCCTCGACCCCGAGGTGGCCGAGCACGATCCGCCGATCGCCCTGTTCGGCGGCCCGGACGGTCTGTCGGTCATCCGCCGCATGATCCCGAACATCACCCGCCTCCTGCGCCCGGGCGGCGGCGTCGCGATCGAACACGACGACACCAACGGCTCAGCTCTCGCGGCCCTGCTGGCCGAGCACGGCGAGTTCAACGACATCGTCGAGCACCCCGACTTGGCCGGCAAACCCCGCTTCGTCGCCGCGGTACGCGCTTGACCCCGGACCCGTGGGACAGGTCTTGCGTCCCGTCGACCAGCGGGGGACGTCTTGTGTCCTGAGGTCAAGGGCGTGCCCCCCAGGGCTTCCGATCAACACCGAGGTGGCCTCTCGGGCGTGGCTCGAACCAGCTCGTCGGGCACGCCCAGAACTCGCTCGGCAGCCGACGCAGGACCTGAACGCAGTCTCGCGGCACCTACTAGTACGGCCTGAATACGCGGAGCGGCGGACCGCCGTGACAGGATGGGAGCCGTGAGTACCGTCTACGACTGCGCGGATCCCGACTCGCGCGCCGCAGGACTGTCTGCGGCGACCAGTGCCCTGAAATCCGGACGGCTGGTCGTGCTGCCCACCGACACCCTGTACGGCTTGGCCGCCGACGCGTTCGATTCCACCGCGGTGAGCTCGCTGCTCGCGGCCAAGCGCCGGGGCAGGGACATGCCGGTGCCGGTGCTCGTCGGTTCCTGGCACACCATCGACGGCCTGGTGTTCTCGGTGCGGCCGCAAGCGCGCGAACTGATCCGGGCGTTCTGGCCCGGCGGACTGAGTCTCGTTGTGCAGCAAGCGCCTTCGCTGGCCTGGGATCTCGGTGACACGCGCGGGACGGTGATGCTGCGGATGCCGTTGCACCCGGTCGCGCTCGAGCTGTTGCGTGAGGTCGGCCCGCTGGCGGTGTCCAGCGCCAATGTATCCGGACAGCCACCGGCCAAGACCGCCGCCGAGGCCAAGGAGCAGCTCGGCGAGCTGGTCGGCGTGTACCTCGACGGCGGTCCCGCCGAGCACGCGGTCGCCTCCACCATCGTCGACCTGACCGCCGACCAACCGCGCATCCTGCGTGCCGGCGCGGTGCCCGTCGCCGACATCGCCGAGGTGCTCGGCATGTCGCCGGAGGCGCTCGGTGGCGCCGCGCAGCGGCTCGGATGATGGGTTCGAGCGCTGTCGTCCCCCTGCGGGAGCTGCTCGTCGTGCTGCTCATCTCCGCGGTGGTGACCTTCCTGGCCACCGGCGGGGTGCGCGTGCTGGCGATCGGCTTCGGCGCGGTCGCCGTGCCGCGCGATCGGGATGTACACGTCAAGCCGATTCCGCGGATGGGCGGCGTCGGCATCTACATCGGCGTGGTCGCCTCGGTGCTGTTCGCGCACCAACTGCCCGCGCTGCGCAGCGGATTCGACTACAAGCCCAATATCCCGATCGCCGTGCTGGTGGCAGGCACGCTCATCGTCGCGGTCGGCATCGTCGACGACCGGTGGGGCCTGGACGCGCTCACGAAGTTCGCCGGACAGGTGACGGCGGCCGGCGTGATGGCCGTCATGGGGCTCGGTTGGTACGTCATCTACAACCCGTTCAGCAACACCACGGTGGTGCTGGACGGCTTGCAAGGCGGCTTGGTCACGGTCGCGGTCACCGTGACCCTGGTAAACGCCATGAACTTCGTCGACGGTCTGGACGGCCTCGCCGCGGGCCTCGGCTTGATCGCCGCGCTGGCCGTTTTCGTGTTCTGCCTGGGATTGATGAACGAACAGGGCGGCTCGGTGGACACCTACCCGCCCGCGCTGCTCGCCGCCGCGCTGGCGGGCGGATGCCTCGGATTCCTGCCGCACAACTTCCAGCCCGCGCGCATATTCATGGGCGACTCCGGCTCGATGCTGATCGGATTGATGCTGGCCGCCGTGTCCACCGGCGCTTCCGGTCGAATCCCATTGCAGGGATACGGGCCGCGCGACATCGTCGGTCTGCTTTCCCCGCTGTTGCTGGTGGGTGCGGTGATGTTCATTCCGGTGCTGGACCTGTTGCTCGCCATCGTGCGCCGGGTTCGCGCGGGCGTGAGTTTCTCGACGCCGGACAAAATGCACCTGCATCATCGCTTGCTGCAGATCGGGCATTCGCACCGGCGCGTCGTGCTGCTGATCTATTTGTGGGTCGGTGTGCTCGCGTTCGGCGCGGTGGGCACCTCGCTGATGGACCGCAGGCTGGTTGTCCTGTTGATGGCGGGCGGTCTGGTTTTCGCGTTGGTGATCACCGCGATCCCGGGGCTGCGGCGTGGGGACCCGGCGGGCGACGGATCGGCCCACGGGTAAAGTCGCTGGTTGTGAGTTTCGCACCCGAACCTGTGCCCGGCCCCGACGCTCCGCTGCGGTCCGCTCTGCGCTACGGCCTGATCGGCTTGGGCGTGCTGGTGGTCCTGGCGGTCGGACTGGGCGCCGCCGTCTCGGGAATGCCTGGCGTATGGGGTGCGCTGCTCGGCGCCGCGATCGGCGGAGGCTTCATTCTGACCACCGCGGCGGTTGTGCTGTTCGGCGCGAAGCTGCCGCCGACCACGGCCGGTCTGGTCATGCTGGTGAGCTGGGTTGGCAAGATGCTGGTGGCGTTGGTCGTCATCGCGATCCTCAATCAGTTCGATTTCTACGACCGGGTCGTCCTGTTCCTCACCGTCATCGGAGCCTTGGTCATCGTGCTCGGCGCGGAGACGTATGGCGTTCTGCGCCAGAAGGTTCCGTACGTGACGACGACCGACACGGAAGCGTCTGATACCCGCGAGTAACAAAAAACGCACACCCCCTACGCGCTGTCGTAGATCACTTGGTAAAGTGTTGGTAAGCAAGCGACCAAGTGAGGGGTCACCCGCTGGATCCCGCATGACGGCAGCTATGCTTACTGCCGTGCCGGGCTCCGAGGGGTGTTCCGGTTCTGCATGTCGACGATGTCGCCGACACACGTACAGACGCCGGGTGGAGTCCAAACCGCCGCACAGCTGCTGACGAACTTCGAGCCGACCTGAGTCGACCCAAATTGATCGTCAATGTCCGATCGAACCGCGGGAATGACCGTACCCGCGGCCCGAACACGGGAGAGAACGCTGAGCGTCACCACTCTGGCGGCCGAGTTCCATGCGCCGTCGCTTACCGACTTCTTCCCTCCAGCTGTGCTGTTCGAGGGAACGCCGTTCGAACTCGATCGATTGATGCTGATCCGCATCCTGATGACGGCCGTTCTGGTCGCCGTGATGCTGCTGGCGTTCCGTTCGCCGAAGATCGTTCCGCGCGGTCTGCAGAATGTCGCCGAAATCGGCCTGGTCTTCGTCAAAGAGCAGATCTGCGAAGAGGTGCTGGGCAAGGAATCGGGACGCAGGTTCTTCCCGCTGATCGCCACGATCTTCTTCACGGTCCTCTTTCTGAACTTCTCCGGCATCATTCCGGGGTTGAACATCTCGTCGAATGCTCGCATCGGCATGCCGCTGACGCTGGCCGTCATCGCGTACCTGGCGTTCAACTACGTCGGTATCAAGAAGTACGGATTCTTCAACTACATGCGCAGCAGCATCGTCGTTCCGAATGTTCCCCCCGCACTGCACGTGCTGCTGATTCCGATCGAGTTCGTCTCCACCTTCATCCTGCGTCCGTTCACGCTGACCGTCCGACTCATGGCCAACATGCTGGCCGGTCACATCATGTTGGTGCTGTTCTTCAGCGCCACCTGGTTCTTCCTGTTCGACGCCGCCGCGTGGATGAAGGTGTTCTCGCCGTTCTCGCTGCTCGCGGGACTCGGATTCACGCTGTTCGAGTTGTTGGTCATCTTCTTGCAGGCCTATGTGTTTGCGCTGCTGACCGCCGTTTACATCGGGCTCGCACAGCACGCGGCCGATCACTGACCTGACCGACACAACTACCGGAAACCTGCTACACCACGCCGACCGGCGGGTGAGCAACAGAAAGGGAATGGAAGACTCATGAGCCTCGCTTACCTGGCCCAGGAAGCCGCGACCACCGAGAGCACCTTCAAGGGTCTCGGCGCCGTCGGCTACGGTCTCGCCGCGATCGGCCCCGGCATCGGCGTCGGCATCGTCGTCGGCAAGGCCATCGAGGGCATCGCGCGTCAGCCTGAGCTGCAGGGCACCATCCGCACCAACATGTTCCTCGGTATCGCGTTCACCGAGGCGCTCGCCCTCATCGGTCTCGTCGCCGGCTTCATTTTCTGATTCCGATGTACGAGTCAGTTTTGCTCGCGGCGGCGGAGGGAGAGGAAGTGAATCCTCTCGTTCCCGAAACGTACGACATCGTCTGGTCGATCGTCTGCGTCCTCATCATCGGGGCCCTGTTCTACAAGTACGTGGTTCCGCGCCTGATGAAGACGCTCGACGAGCGCTCCGACAAGATCGAAGGCGGCATCGCTCGTGCCGAGGCCGCGCAGGAAGAAGCTCAGCTCACCCTGCAGCAGTACCAGCAGCAGCTGGCCGACGCCCGGCTGGAGGCCGCCCGCATCCGGGAGGACGCGCGCACCCAGGGCCAGGAGATCCTCGCGCAGATGCGCTCGGATGCCCAGGCCGAAGCCGACCGCATCATCGCGGCAGGCCACACCCAGCTGGAAGCCCAGCGCCAGCAGATCCTGACCGAGCTCCGCTCCGAAGTCGGCCGCACGGCCGTCGACCTGGCCGAGAAGATCATCGGACAGTCGGTGTCGGACGAGGCCAAGCAGGCGGCGTCGATCGAGCGGTTCCTCGACGAGCTCGACGAGTCGGACGCAGGCATCGGGGTCGGAAGGTAACGACGCGAAAGTGAGAAGCATGTACGCAGCGAGCCGCGAGGCAAGCGCCCGGTCCCGGGAGGCGCTTCGGGCCGCTCTGACCGGAAGCGATACGGCTGCGGCCACGACGGGCTCGGAACTGTTCGCCGTTGTCGCCGTGCTGGACGACCAGCGTTCGCTGCGTGTGGCGCTCGCGGACGTGTCGGTGCCGGGTTCCGCACGCGCGGAACTCTGCGAGCGGGTCTTCGGCGGCAAGGTCAGCGCTGCCACACTGGCGGTGCTGACCACCGCGGTGGCCCAGGACTGGTCGCGCACCGCGGACCTGGTCGACACCTTGGTGCTGCTCGGCCAGGAGGCGTTGCTGGAGTCGGCCGCGCAGCGCGGCCGGATCGACGCGGTCGAGGACGAGCTGTTCCGGCTCGGCCGGATCATCAGCGACAACCCCGAGTTGGAGCAGGCGCTGTCGGATCGCGCGAAGCCGGCCTCGGCCAAGCGCGAGCTGGTCGCCCGTCTGCTGGCGGACAAGACCGAGCCGATCACGCTGACCCTGGCGGAGCAGGTGGTGGCCAGGCAGCGGACGAGCCTCGGCGCGGCCTTCGACGAGCTGTCCGACCTGGCGGCGGGTCGCCGCGAGCAGATCGTCGCGCACGTGCGCGCCGCGATCGCGCTCACCGACCAGCAGCGTGACCGGCTGGGCACCTCGCTGGGCCGTATCTACGGCAAGGCGACCACGGTGCACGTCCAGGTCGACCCGAGTTTGCTGAGCGGGCTCGTCGTGCGCGTCGGTGACGACGTGATCGACGGCAGCGCCCTCGGCCGACTGGAAAAGCTGCGCCGGGCACTGACCTAGCGCGCTCACCACACCCCCCGACATTCCCGACCCAGACAGCGAGAGCAGGAAGAACATGGCGGAGCTGACGATCTCCTCCGACGAGATCCGTAGCGCGATCGAGAGCTACACCCAGAGCTACACCCCCAAGACCTCCATCGAAGAAGTCGGTGTGGTCACCGACGCCAGTGACGGCATCGCGCACGTCAGCGGCCTGCCTTCGGCGATGGCCAACGAGCTGCTCGAGTTCCCGGGCGGCGTGCTCGGCGTGGCGCTGAACCTCGAGGACCGCGAGATCGGTGCGGTCATCCTCGGCGAGTTCGCCGAGATCGAGGAAGGCCACGAGGTCCGCCGGACCGGTGACGTGCTCTCGGTTCCGGTCGGCGACAAGTTCCTCGGCCGCGTGGTGAACCCGCTCGGTCAGCCGATCGACGGTCTCGGCGAGATCGAGGCCGAGGAGCAGCGCGTGCTGGAGCTGCAGGCCGCGACCGTGCTGCAGCGCCAGCCGGTCGAGGAGCCGCTGGCCACCGGCATCACCGCCATCGACGCGCTGACCGCGATCGGCCGTGGCCAGCGTCAGCTGATCATCGGCGACCGCAAGACCGGCAAGACCGCGGTCTGCATCGACGCGATCCTCGCGCAGAAGGCCAACTGGGAGACCGGCGACCCCAAGAAGCAGGTGCGCTGCATCTACGTCGCCATCGGCCAGAAGGGTTCCACCATCGCGGGCGTCAAGACCGCGCTGGAGCAGCACGGCGCGCTGGAGTACACCACCATCGTCGCCGCCCCGGCCTCCGACTCCGCGGGCTTCAAGTGGCTGGCCCCCTACACCGGTTCGGCCATCGGCCAGCACTGGATGTACCAGGGCAAGCACGTGCTGATCGTGTTCGACGACCTGACCAAGCAGGCCGAGGCCTACCGCGCCATCTCGCTGCTGCTGCGTCGCCCGCCGGGCCGCGAGGCCTACCCCGGTGACGTCTTCTACCTGCACTCCCGTCTGCTGGAGCGTTGCGCCAAGCTGTCCGACGAGATGGGCGCTGGCTCGATGACCGGTCTGCCGATCATCGAGACCAAGGCCAACGACATCTCGGCGTTCATCCCGACCAACGTCATCTCCATCACCGACGGCCAGGTCTTCCTCGAGTCCGACCTGTTCAACAAGGGTGTCCGCCCGGCGATCAACGTCGGTACCTCGGTCTCCCGCGTCGGTGGCGCCGCCCAGACCAAGGGCATGAAGAAGGTCGCCGGTTCGTTGCGTCTGGAAATGGCGCAGTACCGCGAGCTGGAGGCGTTCTCCGCCTTCGCCTCCGACCTCGACGCCGCGTCGCTGGCGCAGCTCGAGCGCGGCGCCCGCTGGGTCGAGCTGCTCAAGCAGGACCAGTACTCGCCGGTGCCGGTCGAGGACCAGATCGTCTCGATCTACCTCGTCGACGGCGGCTACTACGACTCGGTTCCGGTCGCCGACATCCGCCGCTTCAGCGCGGAGCTGTTGGAGGACCTGCACCGCACCGCCGCGGACGCCTTCAAAGCCATCGCGGGCGGCAAGGTGCTCGATGGCGAGGCGGCCGAGGCGATCAAGGCGGCCACCGACAAGTTCAAGCAGGGCTTCCTCGCTTCCGACGGCAGCCGTGTGGTGAACGAGGCCGAGGCGGGCGAGCTCGACCACGAAGAGGTCGAGTCGCTGTCGGTGACGCGTAAGCACGTCGAGAAGTAATCGAGCCTGCAAATGCGCTATTCGATTCGTGCGAATGAAGGGAGTGTGAACCGCTGATGGCAAGCTTGCGTGAATTGCGCTCCCGCATTCGTGGTGTGAATTCGATCAAGAAGATCACCAAGGCTCAAGAGCTGATCGCGACCTCGCGCATCTCCAAGGCCCAGGCCAGGGTCGCGGCCGCGAAGCCGTACGCCGAGGAGATCACCAAGGTCCTCAGTGAGCTGGCGAGTGCGTCGAAGAACCTGTCGCACCCGCTGCTGACCGAGCGCCCCACCCCGCGCCGTGCGGCGGTGCTGGTGATCACCAGTGACAGCGGTATGTGCGGTGGCTACAACTCGAACGTGCTCAAGCGCGCCGAAGAGCTGATGACCACCCTGCGCGACGAGGGCAAGGAGCCGGTGCTCTACGTCATGGGCAACAAGGGCCTGACGTACTACACCTTCCGCAACCGCCCGTTCGTGTCCGCGTGGACCGGGTTCTCGCAGCAGCCGAAGTACACCGATGCCTCGGCCGCCTGCCACCACCTGGTGGATGCGTTCATGGCCGGGTCCGACGGCGAGGTTCCGCACCCGCACGGGACCGGCGACATCGCCGGTGTGGACGAACTGCACATCGTCTACACCCGCTTCGTGTCGATGCTGACGCAGGCACCGGAGGTGCGCAGGCTCGCGCCCATCCAGGTGAGCTTCGTCGACGAGAACTTCGACCTGGGCGAGGACATCGTGTCGGATTCGCCGACCGCGGAAGTCCACGCACAGTACGAATTCGAGCCCGACGCCGATGTGCTGCTGGCGGCGCTGCTGCCGAAGTACATCAACACGCGCATCTACGCGTCGTTGCTCGAGGCAGCGGCATCCGAGTCCGCGGCTCGGCGCACCGCAATGAAGGCCGCCACCGACAACGCCAACGAACTCGCGAGTGTGCTTCAGCGCGAGGCGAACTCGGTGCGTCAGGCCCAGATCACGCAGGAAATCAGCGAAATCGTCGGCGGCGTGAACGCGCTGGCGGCGAGCTCGGACCGCGACTAAGCGCCGCGGCCTGAGGGCCGCCCATCGACACGGAGAGAACCAACACCAATGACCGCAGCTGTCACCCAAGACACGAGCCGGACCGGCGCCGCCACGGGCCGCGTCGCCCGGGTCATCGGCCCCGTCGTGGACGTCGAATTCCCCCGCGGAGCCATCCCCGAGCTGTTCAACGCTCTGCACGCCGAGATCGCCCTGACCTCGGTGGCCAAGACCCTGACCCTCGAGGTCGCCCAGCACCTCGGCGACAACATCGTGCGCACCATCTCGATGCAGCCGACCGACGGCCTGGTCCGTGGCGCCACCGTCACCGACACCGGCAAGCCGATCTCGGTGCCGGTCGGCGACGTGGTCAAGGGCCACGTCTTCAACGCGCTGGGCGACTGCCTGGACACTCCCGGCCTCGGCCGCGAGGGCGAGCAGTGGGGCATCCACCGCAAGCCGCCGTCGTTCGACCAGCTCGAGGGCAAGACCGAGATCCTGGAGACGGGCATCAAGGTCATCGACCTGCTCACCCCGTACGTGAAGGGTGGCAAGATCGGCCTGTTCGGTGGCGCCGGTGTCGGCAAGACCGTTCTGATCCAGGAGATGATCACCCGTATCGCGCGGGAGTTCTCCGGTACCTCCGTGTTCGCCGGCGTCGGTGAGCGCACCCGTGAGGGCACCGACCTGCGCCTGGAGATGGAAGAGATGGGCGTCCTCCAGGACACCGCCCTCGTCTTCGGCCAGATGGACGAGCCGCCGGGCACCCGTATGCGCGTCGCGCTCTCGGCCCTCACCATGGCCGAGTACTTCCGCGACGTGCAGCACCAGGACGTGCTGCTGTTCATCGACAACATCTTCCGGTTCACCCAGGCCGGTTCCGAGGTGTCCACCCTGCTCGGCCGCATGCCCTCGGCCGTCGGTTACCAGCCGACCCTGGCCGACGAGATGGGTGAGCTGCAGGAGCGCATCACCTCCACCCGCGGTCGGTCCATCACCTCGCTGCAGGCGATCTACGTGCCCGCCGACGACTACACCGACCCGGCGCCCGCCACCACCTTCGCCCACCTGGACGCGACGACCGAGCTCTCCCGCCCGATCTCGCAGAAGGGCATCTACCCCGCGGTCGACCCGCTGACCTCGACCTCCCGCATCCTGGAGGCCTCGATCGTCGGCGACCGGCACTTCGCGGTGGCCAACGAGGTGAAGCGGATCCTGCAGAAGTACAAGGAGCTGCAGGACATCATCGCCATCCTCGGTATGGACGAGCTCTCCGAAGAGGACAAGGTCCTCGTCGGCCGCGCCCGCCGGCTGGAGAAGTTCCTCGGCCAGAACTTCATCGTGGCCGAGAAGTTCACCGGTCAGGTGGGTTCGGTCGTGCCGCTGGAGCAGACCATCGACGACTTCGACCGGGTCTGCAAGGGCGAGTTCGACCACTTCCCGGAGCAGGCGTTCAACAGCTGCGGTGGTCTGGACGACGTCGAGGCGGCCGCGAAGAAGATCGCCGGAAAGTAGTCACCCATGGCGACTGAGTCCAATAACAACATGTCAGTCGATCTCGTCGCGGTCGAACGACTGCTCTGGTCCGGCCAGGCGTCATTCGTCAGCGCGCAGACCACCGAGGGCCAGATCGGCATCATGCCGGGGCACGAGCCGCTGCTCGGCCAGTTGGTCGAAGGCGGCACCGTGAACATCGTGTCCACCGAGGGCGAGCGCATCGTCGCGGCGGTGCACGGTGGCTTCTTCTCGGTGACCGCGAACTCGGTTCGGGTACTGGCCGAATCGGCGGAGTTCGCCGACGAGGTGGACGTCGAGGCGGCTCGCCGGGTGCTGGCCGACTCGGACGCCAGTGCAGAGCAGCAGAAGGCGGCTCAGGCCCGGGTGCGCGCGGTCGAGCAGACCTCGAACGCGTAAGCAACAACCTGTCATTGCGCAACGACGGCTGTCGGCGGTGAAGAGACTCTTCACCGCCGACAGCGTCTTTGTAGGCGAGTCGGACACGGCCGGGCCATTTGTAAACTCAGGGCCGTGGTTGAATGACCGCACATCGAAAACCGTGTCGACGACACGGCGGCAGAGCGAAGGGACGAACGGCATTGCAAACCGGGATGGTTCTCCTGATCATTCTGGTGCTCATGCTCGTGTTCCTCGCACTGGCCTCGACCTACCGCCTGATCATGTTGCGCCGCGGCGGAACTGCCGCGATTCTGCGCGTCCTCCCCGCCCGCGGTGGTCAGGGTTGGCGGCACGGATTGATCCGGTACGACGAGGACCGGCTCGTCTTCTTCAAACTCACCAGCCTCAAACTGGGCCCGGATTCCATGATTCGGCGTCAAGGCATCGAGATCGGTGATCGCCGCGGCCCGCGCGGTGACGAATACGACATCATGACCGACGACATCGCCGTGATCGCGGTGTCGGACCGGGCAGGTGGCTTCGAGTTGGCACTCGATCGCGACTCCTTGACCGCTTTTCTTTCCTGGGTGGAGTCCCGGCCTTCGGATCGCACCCGACGGATGCCTGGTCTGTAGAACACACGCGCGGCTGCCTCGCCTCCGTTCGGCCCGGCGCTTGTGCGGCTGCCTCGAGCCTCCGTTCGGCCCGGCGCTTGTGCGGCTGCGTCCCGCCTCCGCTGGACCTGGCCGCGGGCTGGGGCGGACTTCGACCGGGTGCGCCCATTAGGGTTGTGCTGTGAGTGTGCACTTGACGCGGATCTATACCCGGACCGGCGATGACGGGACCACGGGACTGAGCGACTTCTCCCGGGTCGCCAAGAACAACCCGCGCCTGGTCGCCTACGCCGACTGCGACGAGACGAACGCCGCCATCGGCGTAGCGATCGCACTCGGGCAGCCCGGGGAGACGATGCTCGCGGTGCTGCGCCACATTCAGAACGACCTGTTCGACGCCGGCGCCGACCTCTCCACACCGGTGGTCGCCGAGCCGAAGTACCCGCCGCTGCGCGTCACCCAGCCCTACGTCGACCGGCTGGAAGCGTGGTGCGACGAATTCAACGCGGAACTGCCCGCTCTGAATTCGTTCATCCTGCCCGGTGGCACGCCGCTGGCAGCCCTGCTGCACACCGCCCGCACCGTTGCGCGCCGCGCGGAACGCTCCGCGTGGGCCGCGATCGAGGCGTATCCGGAGGACACCAACGTCCTACCCGCGAGGTACCTCAACCGCCTCTCGGACCTGTTGTTCATCCTGAGCCGGGTGGCCAATCCCGGCGGCGATATCCTGTGGAAGCCCGGCGGCGAACTGCCGAGCGCCTGATCGCGTCGGCGACAACATGCGAGTACGCGAGTAACCACCGGGTATGCCAGGACCACGACGCCGACCACACCGTCGGCCGCGCAAACCCAGCGCGCGGCACTTGCTCGTCCGGCAAAAACGGCTAGAGGCGAGGGGAGTCGCGGAGAGGCGGCACCGTAGTCGGTCGCCGCAACTATCCTTGCACCAACAGTGCGCCGAATACGCGGAGAGGCGGCATGGAACGGTTTTTGGTTACCGGCGGGAATCGACTCGTCGGTGAGGTCACGGTGGGGGGCGCCAAGAACAGCGTCCTCAAGCTGATGGCCGCTGCGTTGCTGGCCGAGGGCACCACCACGATCACCAACTGCCCTGACATCCTCGACGTGCCGCTGATGGCCGATGTGCTGCGCGGCCTCGGTTGCGACGTGACCATCGACGGCGGGGCGGTCACCATCACCACGCCAGCCGAGCCGAAGTACCACGCGGACTTCCCTGCCGTCACCCAGTTCCGCGCGTCGGTGTGTGTGCTCGGTCCGCTGATGGCTCGGTGCAAGCGTGCGGTCGTCGCCCTGCCCGGTGGTGACGCGATCGGCTCGCGTCCGCTCGATATGCATCAGGCCGGCCTGCGTCTGCTCGGCGCGACCAGCGAGATCGAACACGGCTGCGTGGTGGCGAGGGCCGACGAACTGCAGGGCGCCAGGATCCGCCTCGACTTCCCCTCCGTCGGCGCGACCGAGAACATCCTCATGGCGGCGGTGCTCGCCGAGGGCGAGACGGTGATCGACAACGCCGCGCGGGAGCCGGACATCGTCGACCTGTGCAACATGCTCGTCCGGATGGGCGCGCGGATCAGCGGGGCGGGCACCTCGGTGCTCACCATCCAGGGCGTCGAGCGGCTCTCGCCCACCACCCACCGCGTCATCGGCGATCGCATCGTGGCCGCGACCTGGGGGATCGCCGCCGCGATGACCCTGGGAGACATCCGCGTCACCGGAGTGAACCCGAAGCATCTGTCACTGGTGCTGGACAAGTTGCGTTCCGCGGGTGCGCGGATCTCGTTCGAGCAGGAGGGCTTCCGCGTGGTGCAAGCCGAGCGCCCCCGCGCAGTGAACTTCTCGACCTTGCCGTTCCCCGGCTTCCCGACCGACCTGCAGCCGATGGCCATCGGGCTCGCGTCCATTGCCGACGGGACTTCGATGATCACCGAGAACATCTTCGAAGCGCGTTTCCGTTTCGTGGAGGAGATGATCCGGCTCGGCGCCGACGCCCGCACCGATGGGCACCACGCCGTGGTGCGCGGGATTCCCAGGTTGTCGAGTGCTCCGGTGTGGTCGTCCGATATTCGGGCGGGCGCCGGATTGGTCCTCGCCGGCTTGGTCGCCGACGGGACCACCGAAGTGCACGACGTCTTCCACATCGATCGCGGTTATCCGAATTTCGTCGAGCAGTTGCAGGCGCTGGGCGGCGCTGTAGCGCGCGTCGGCGCCGCGGATTGATCGCCGATTCGATCCCGGTTGTCCGCGACTTCCGAACGTTTCCGTGAAAACGCTTCCTGACCAGGGGATTTGACATCGTGCACGCAGACACGTAACTTTGTCCAAGTCAGAGCGACACGGACACCGACCCGGAGCCGAGACGCTGAGCGGAAACGCTGAGCGAGTGGACTGGGAAACGAGGTAGGACGAGGAGCGCCTGGCGATCACACTAGCTCGAACAAAGACCTTGTTTGCAACGAGGTTCGAGGCTGAGCTAAGCTGGAAAAGTTGCTTCACCGATCAATCGGCTCGAACCGGGCGACGG